>NZ_CP086106.1:4185000-4485000 GCF_016765655.2 Skermanella mucosa | reverse complement strand
CTCGATTAATCGTAAGCGTCGTCTGGCGGGCACCTTGCGTGATCTGACAATCGTTCCAGGATTGGAAGTTCCATTTTCAGGGGACTTCCGGCATGGATCGTTTGCAGCATAATTTGCCCCATACAGACGCCATCAGGGACGAACCGCTCCGGCGCATTGAGGTGATCACGGGGCTTGAGCGCCGACGCCGCTGGTCGGAGGAGGACAAGGCCAGGATTGTCGCGGAGAGCCTGGAACCCGGCGTGATCGTGGCGGAAGTCGCCCGGCGACATGGCATTCACCGCAATCAACTCTACGGCTGGCGAACCGCCTTCGGAGTTCGACCGGCGAAGGCCGGGCAAGCAGGCGAGGCGCTGGGCTTCGTTCCGGTCACGGTCGTGTCAGAGGCGCCCGAAGCGTCCGTTGCCAACGGACTTATCGAGATCGTCATCGGGTCCGTTTCGGTCCGGCTCACCGGCGCCGTCGATGCCGCGGCCCTGCGCCAAGTTCTCGAGGTGGTCCGGAGCCTGGCATGATCACGTTGCCGCCCGGTATCCGAGTGCTGGTCTGGCCGGTGCCGGTCGATTTCCGCCGCGGTATGGACAGCCTGGCGGCCCTGGTGCAGGTCACCCTGCGTCTTGATCCCTTCGCCGGCGATGTCTTCGTGTTCCGCTCGCGGCGTCCGGACCGGGTGAAGCTGATCCTCTATGACGGCACCGGTCTGGTTCTGATAACGAAGAGACTGGAAGCCGGCCGATTCAAGTGGCCGCCCGTGACTGACGGCGTGGTCCGGCTGTCGGCGTTGCAGATGTCCGCCCTGTTGTCCGGCTTGCCCTGGGAACGCTTGCAGGTGCCGCCGGTTACCCGCCCGTTGGCCGCGTGCTGAGACAAAGGCGTAGATCATCTCGAATTATGGCCCGACAATCAGGATAGGAAGAGCGTCAATCAGGGTCGGAATGGAATGTCGCGGTCGTGACGGAGGGCGGGCGTAGCCTGACCGTAGTCACGACCGCGACACCGACATCCTTTCCTGGAAAAGGACGTCGCTGACGGAAGCGGTGAATGCGGCCAGGATCGAGGATCTTCACGCCAATGAGGAACCGCGATCTTGCCGGGCACACACATCACCGACCGCCAAGTGAGCCTTTACATGAAAAACCGACAAACCAACACTCCCGCCGTCGCTGCGGCCAAAGCCGGGTTCAGCACGTCAACCGCCTACCGCATCGAGCAGGACCCCCGACCACCCTCGCAGAAGATCCTACCCCGCGGCCGGCGCCGCCCGGATCCGCTGGCCGGGATCTGGGACAGCGAGGTGGTGCCGATGCTCAAAGCCGCTCCGGGCCTGCGCTCGATCGCCGTGTTCGCCGAGATGCGCCGGCGGCATCCGGACCTGAGCGAGAAGGTCCGCCGAACGCTGGAGCGCCGCATCCGGGCCTGGCGAGCCGTCAACGGTCCGGACCAGGACGTCATCTTCCGGCAGCATCATGAGCCGGGCAAGATGGGCTTGTCGGACTTCACGGACATGGGCGACGCCGCCGTGTCCGTTGCCGGGCAGCCGCTCGATCACCGTCTCTTCCACTTCCGCCTGGCCTATTCCGGCTGGCAGCACGCCCATGTCATCCTGGGCGGCGAGAGCTTCGTCGCCCTGGCCGAAGGGCTGCAGAACGCGCTCTGGTCGCTCGGCGGGGCGCCGGCGGACCATCGCAGCGACAGCCTGTCGGCGGCGTTCCGCAACCTGGACCGCGATGCCGCCGAGGATCTGACCCGCCGCTATGAGGACCTGTGCCGCCATTACGGCATGGTGCCGAGCCGCAACAACCGCGGCCTCGCCCACGAGAACGGCTCCATCGAGAGCCCGCACGGCCATCTCAAGCGCGCCATCGACGATGCGCTGCTGCTCCGCGGCAGCCGGGACTTCCCCGACCTGCCGGACTACCGCCGCTTCATCGACGAGGTGGTCGGCCAGCAGAACGCCCGCCGGGCCAAGGCGATCGAGGTGGAGCGCGGCACCCTCAAGCCATTGCCGCCCGACAGGACCGCCGACTTCGAGCAGACCCTCGTCCACGTCACCTCCAGTGGCGGCTTCACCCTGCGCAAGGTGTTCTACACCGTGCCCTCCCGGCTGATCGGCCACCGCCTGCGGGTCCACCTGTTCGACGATCGCCTGGACTGCTTCCTGGGCGGCACGCGCGTCCTCACCCTGGCCCGCGGCCGTCCGCGCGGCAACGGCCGGCACGGCCATGTCGTCGATTACCGTCACGTCATCCATGCCCTGCGACGCAAGCCGATGGCCCTGCTCAACCTCGTCTACCGGGACCAGCTGTTCCCCCGCCGGGCCTTCGAGCGCACCTTCGAGGCGCTGCTCGCCGCCGGCAGTGACCGCCAGGCCTGCACCACGGCCGTCGCCCTGCTGTCGCTGGCCCACGAGCGCGGCTGCGAGGCCGAACTGGCCGAAGTCCTCGATGCCGACCTGGAAGCGGGACGGCTGCCCGACCTTCCGGCCCTGCGCGAACGCTTCCAGCGCACCGGGGCGCCGGTCACCGGTGTCGTCGTCGATCTCGTGCCGCTGAGCGTCTACGACGAACTCGTGCATGGAGCCGCGGCATGAGTGCGACCGATCCCATCGACACCGCCCGCCTGTCGCTGGCCCTGGGCGACCTGCGCCTGCCGGCCATCAAGGTGATCTGGCCGGACTTCGCCGACCGGGCCGACAAGGAAGGCTGGCCCGCCGCCCGGTTCCTGGCCGCCCTGACCGAGCACGAGATCGCCGAGCGCTCCCGCCGCCGGATCGAGCGTCATCTCGACGAGGCCAGGCTGCCTCCGGGCAAGACCCTGGAGAGCTTCGAGTTCGAGGCGGTCCCCATGGTCGGCAAGGCCCAGGTGATGGCCCTCGTCGCCGGCGACAGCTGGCTGGAAAAAGGCGCCAACCTGATCCTGTTCGGTCCGGCCGGCGGCGGCAAGTCGCACTTGGCGGCCGCGATCGGCTACGCCCTGGTGGAGAATGGCTGGCGCGTCCTGTTCGCCCGAACCACCGACCTGGTCCAGAAGCTTCAGGTCGCCAGGCGGGATCTGGCTCTGGAGTCCGCCCTCGCCAAGCTGGACAAGTATCACCTCCTGATCCTCGATGACTTCGCCTACGTTGCCAAGGACCAGGCGGAAACAAGCGTCCTGTTTGAACTGATTGGAACCCGGTACGAGCGGCGGTCATTGCTGATCACGGCGAACCAGCCGTTCGGCGACTGGGGCGGCATCTTCCCCAACCAAGCCATGACCCTGGCCGCCATCGACCGGCTCGTCCACCACGCCACCATCTTCGAGATGAACGTGGAGAGCTATCGTCGAAGGGTCGCACTGGAACGAAAACGCGGACCTGGACGGCCGCCGTCCCGAGCGACAATCAACGCGAACTTGATTGACGCTCCACGACAGGACACTTGAAATCCAGCCCGATCAGCGTCAATCATCCTGACGCCGCGACCTTAGGCATTCTTATCCTGATCGCCGCTCTCTCCATCCAGATTGTCGCGCTACATCGAATGGTTCAAGTATAATTGCGCCATGTCAACCATCGGCTTCGAAGACATGTCCAATCCAGATCAGCTGAAGGCCAAGCTGATCGAGATGGCAGCCCTTGTTGAGCGGCAGCGAGAAGCGCTCAATGCTCTGGAGATCGAGCGCGATCACTTCAAGGGCGCCTTCGAGGAGGCCGATGCCGAGCGCCAGCGGCTGGAGCTTATGGTCAGGCAGCTGGTCCGGGCGCAGTTCGGTCGCAAGTCCGAGCGCCTGGATCCCGACCAGTTCCAGCTGACCCTGGAAAACGTCGAGCAGGAGATCGCGGCGATCAAGGCCACCCGGCAGGATGCCGGGGACAGTGACGCAAGCCGGCGTTCCCGGCGAACCCCGGCACGGCGCAACCTCGGTCACCTGCCGGCCCATCTCGACCGCTATGAGGTGGTGATCGAGCCGGAGAGCCGAAGTTGCCCGTGCTGCGGCGGGGCGATGCACCAGATCGACGTCGAGGAAACCGAGCGCCTGGATGCCGTGCCTCTGCGCCTGCGCGTCAGGGTCATCCGGCGCCCGATCTACGGCTGCCGGAGTTGCGGCGAGGCGGTCGTGCAGGCTACGGCACCGGACAGCGCCGTTCCCGGTGGCCTGCCGACCGAGGCTCTGCTCGCCCATCTGGCGGTGTCGAAGTATTGCGACGGGCTGCCGCTATACCGTCAGGTCCAGATCCTGGAGCGTGACGGCATCCGTCTCGATCGCGCGACCTTGTCGGACTGGATGGGCCGGACGGCGTGGTGGCTCAAGCCGCTGTGGGAACTCCTGCTCACCAGCGTGCTGAGTTCGCCCAAGCTGTTCTGTGACGACACGCGGCTGCCAGTGCTGGCGCCCGGCAAAGGCAGAACCCGGACCGGGTATCTCTGGGGCCTTGCCCGGGACGATACCCCCTGGCAAGGCGACCATCCGCCTGCGGTGGCCTATGTCTATACCGAGGACCGGGTCTGGGACCGCGCCCGCGAGGTGCTGGCCGACTACGCTGGCGTGCTGCAGGTCGATGGATGGGGCGGCTTCGAACGGCTGGCCGGCAAACAGGATGCCGTCCCAAACGACGCGGGCGCCGTCACCCTCGCGTTCTGCTGGTCGCATGGTCGTCGGCAGTTCTTCGAGATTCACCAGTCAAGCCAGTCGCCAATCGCCGGCGAGGTGCTCCGGCGGATAGCTGAGTTGTACCGCATCGAGGATGAGATCCGGGGGCAGCCGCCTGATGTCCGGCGGACGGTTCGTCAGGACAGAAGCAGGCCGAAGGTCGAGGCGCTCAAGGTCTACCTGGAGGAGCAATTGGCACGCGTCTCCGGAAAGATGCCGGTGGCCAAGGCGATCCGCTACATGCTGAGGCACTGGGCCGGCCTGTGCGTCTTCCTGAACGACGGCCGGGTCGAGCTGGACACCAACAGCATCGAGCGCCTGCATCGGATCGTGGCGACCACCAGGAAGAACGCTCTGTTCGCCGGGGCGGACTCCGGCGCCCGATCCTGGGCGATCTTTACCTCGCTGATCCAGAGCGCCAGGATGAACGGCCTCAATCCGTTCGAATACCTGAAGGATGTGCTCGAGCGCATCGTGTCCGGCGACGTCAAAGCTCACCAACTCGATTGTCTGCTACCGTGGACCTGGAGGACTCAGCAATCCGGTAGCCAGAGCGTTCAGACCGCCTGATCCAACTCCCGCTCAGCAGACCACCCCGCCATTGTCGCGCGTGATGATCCGCTCCGCAACGTGGTCAGCAGATGACGCTTACGATTAATCTCGAACCAGATCCCCTTTCCCGATCGTACACGCTTATGTGTGGATGGGTCATCAATCAGCTCACCCAGCATCAACTCATCTACGGCAGCCTCTGTCAGCCTCCTCCGCCACTTCGCCTCGCCGGCAATAAAACGTACAATTTCCCCAGTATCGCCGAGCGCAATCCCAATAAAGTCGCTGCCGAAACGACCGAAGACCTCACGTCGACGCCGGTCATCTCGCGCGAGAGCATAGAGATAGGCTTCGACGTCGGCATGCTTGCGGAACAGGAAGATTGGCACCTGCCATGTATGTCCGCCAACAAAGACGTCTTGAAACGCCTCTGAAATCATCCCAGCCATTACCTCGCCAAACAGGCCGCGGCGTGCATTAGGAGGTAGGCAATTGGGATAGCAAGCATGATGGCCTGCGGCGTCGGCATCAGGGTGCAAACTGATACCGATCTGCGCATGAAAATACTCCCGCGCATCCAAATGAGCGGATTCAAAATACGGCCGCATTGCGGCAATCAAATCATCGTCTGTGTCGGCCTGCTGTTCGAGCAGTAAGTGCCCGTACCGTCCATGCACGGTATCGTAAGGTTTGAGCCATCCCTCAATCGCTTCCTTAGGCGGTGGACAGGTATGCATTGCTTTTCGCGCTCCGGAAATCTCCGAAGATGTACCGCATAAATAATAAACAACCGTTAATAATTATCTTTCTGAAGATTATCGAGCTATCAGATGAATCTCCCAGGCCACACCAACCGTAACCCTCACCTGTTAGTGCTATCTATGCGACCAGGGTATAAGTAGATTGTTCATGTCTCGTTGTTATCGCATTCAATGACCGCCGCAGTGCCGGAGTCGGCTGCCTTATGTCCGCTCCTGGCGAAAGGTGGACATCCGCACCTCGCAGTTGATACCGGCGCGGTCGATCCCACCTTGATCAAAGTGAAGACTCAATTGGCATAAAAAATGCGGGCCGAAGCCCGCATTCTCACCTCACCATCTTGTCCGAAGCGCCAGCCCCGCCCCTCACTCGACTTCCTGGGCACCCTGGACGATCCGGCTGACGATGCCGTAGTCCTTCGCCTCTTCGGCGGACATCCAGTAGTTCCGGTCGGTGTCCTTCTCGACCCGCTCCAGCGGCTGGCCGGTTTCGCGGGCGATGATCTCGTTGATGCGGCGGCGCATCTTGATGATCTCCTTCGCCTCGATCGCGATGTCCGTCGCCCGTCCGCCCGCACCGCCCAGCGGCTGGTGGATCAGGAAGCGGGTGTTCGGCAGGCAGAGCCGGTTTTCCTTCTTCGCGGCCAGATAGATGTGCGCGCCGGCGCTGGCTACCCAGCCGGTGCCGATCATCTTCACCTGCGGGGTGATGAACCGGATCATGTCGTGGATGCTGTCGCCCGACTCCACGTGGCCGCCCGGCGAGTTGATGATGATCCGGATCGGATCGTCATTCTCGACCGCCAGGGCCAGAAGCTGGGCGCAGGTGCTTTCGGCGACCTTCTGGTTGATCTCGCCGAAGATCATGACCGTGCGCGACTTGAACAGGTTTTGAAGAACCGTGCTGAACGGTGCCGGGGTCGGCTTGGGCGTCTCTTCCTTCGGCTCTTCGTCCATGACCCAAAACATCAAATTCTCCTCGGACCTCACACCGCGCAGAGGCGCACGGCGAATTTCGTTCGCATGACTTGCATAGCCGGATTTGCCGGCAGGTTCAACCGGCACCGGTTGGCGGTTCGGCCTATCACGGCCCCTTGCGCCGCCGCCCCCTCGGCTTGCCCCGTCCGTCGGCGGCGCCGCGCGCGGGTGACGCCCGGCCGCTCCCGTCGGGAACGGCGCGGTTGGTGCCCAGGCCGATCGCGGGAGCGTCGCCGCCGTCGATCCCCAGGTCCATGGCCTCGAGCCGGCGGAGCTCGTCGCGCAGGCGGGCGGCCTCCTCGAACTCCAGGTCGGCGGCGGCGGTCTTCATGCGGCGTTCCAGGTCGGCCATGTAGGACTTTAGGTTGTGGCCGATCATGTTGTTGCGGTCGGCGTCGCCGGTCTTCACCGTCACCCGGTCGCCGCGCTCGTAGACGCTCTCCATGATGTCGGAGATCTGCTTGCGCACCGACTCCGGCGTGATGCCGTTGGCCTCGTTGTAGGCCTTCTGCTTCTCCCGGCGCCGGTTGGTCTCCTCGATCGCGGCCTGGAGGCTGTTGGTCATCCGGTCGGCGTACAGGATCGCCCGTCCGTCCACGTTCCGCGCCGCCCGGCCGATGGTCTGGATCAGCGAGGTGCGGGACCGCAGATAGCCTTCCTTGTCCGCGTCCAGGATCGCCACCAGCCCGCATTCCGGGATGTCCAGGCCCTCGCGCAGCAGGTTGATGCCGATCAGCACGTCGTAGGCGCCCAGCCGCAGGTCGCGGATGATCTCGATCCGCTCCAGCGTCTCCACGTCGGAATGGATGTAGCGGACCTTGATGCCGGCCTCGTGCATGTATTCGGTCAGCGCCTCGGCCATCTTCTTGGTCAGGGTGGTGACCAGCACGCGCTGGCCCTTGGCCGCGCAGTCCTTGCACTCGGCGATCAGGTCGTCCACCTGGGTCTCGGTCGGGCGGATGATCACCGGCGGGTCGGTCAGGCCGGTCGGGCGGACGACCTGCTCGACGAAGACGCCGCCGGTCCGCTCCATCTCCCACGGGCCGGGCGTGGCCGAGACGAACACGCTCTGCGGCCGCATCTCGTCCCATTCCTCGAACTTCAGCGGCCGGTTGTCCTTGCAGGACGGCAGGCGGAAGCCGAAGTCGGACAGCGTCGATTTCCGCATGAAGTCGCCGCGGTACATGCCGCCGACCTGCGGCACCATCACGTGGCTCTCGTCCACGATCAGCAGCGCGTTCTTCGGCAGGTACTCGAACAGCGTCGGCGGCGGCTCGCCCGGCTGGCGGCCTGAGAGGTAGCGGGAATAGTTCTCGATGCCGGCGCAGCTTCCGGTCGCCAGCATCATCTCGATGTCGAACTGGGTCCGCTGCTCCAGCCGCTGGGCCTCCAGCAGCTTGCCCTCCGCCTCGAACTCGGCCAGCCGCACTTTCAGGTCGTGCTGGATCTGCTTGATCGCCTGGTGCAGCGTCGGCTTGGGCGTCACATAGTGGCTGTTGGGGTAGATCTTGACCGCCTGGAGCGCCATCAGCTTCTCGCCGGTCAGCGGGTCGATCTCGAAGATCCCCTCCAGCTCGTCGCCGAACAGCGAGAACCGCCAGGCGCGGTCCTCCATGTGGGCGGGGAACAGCTCGACGGTGTCGCCCCGCACCCGGAACGTTCCGCGGCCGAAACCAAGGTCGTTGCGCTTATATTGCAGGTCGATCAGGCGGGACAGCAGCTCCGACCGGTTGACCATCATCCCGGTCTGGAGGCCCAGCGTCATCTCGGAATAGGTCTCGACCGAGCCGATACCATAGATGCACGACACCGACGCCACGATGATCACGTCGTCGCGTTCCAGCAGGGACCGGGTGGCCGAGTGGCGCATCCGCTCGATCTGCTCGTTGATTGAGCTTTCCTTCTCGATATAGGTGTCGGTGCGCGGGACGTAGGCTTCCGGCGTGTAGTAGTCGTAGTAGGAGACGAAATACTCCACCGCGTTGTTCGGGAAGAAGCTCTTCATCTCGCCGTAGAGCTGGGCGGCCAGGGTCTTGTTGGGCGCCAGCACCAGGGCGGGGCGCTGGATCTCCTGGATCACGTGGGCCATGGTGAAGGTCTTGCCCGACCCCGTGACGCCCAGCAGCACCTGCTCGCGCTCGCCCTGCTGGATACCGTTCAGCAGTTCCTCGATCGCGCGCGGCTGGTCGCCGGCCGGCTTGTAATCGGACACGATCTCAAGCCGCTTGCCCCCCTCCAGCTTCGGCAGGGCGGCGGCTTTCGGCATCAGCATGGGCATTGTCATGGCTGGTAAGATATTCAACGCGGACACCCGCTGCCAGTCCCCCCGGAGCGAATCCGTTCACCAAAAGATCGCGTCCTGCATCAGCGTCCGCGGGAAGCCGCCGCCGCGCGCACGGGCACCGGGCCGAGGGACTTCTTGGCGGGCTTCGCCTTGCCGCCGCCCGTGCCCGCGTCCTGCCCGCCCAGCAGGCCCTTGGCCCGCGCCTGCTCGATGCGGGCCTGGGCCGACGCCACCATGGCGGTGATCGCGGGCCACGCCTGTTCGGTCGCGGAGCTGACGGTGCCGTCCATTTTCAGAACTTCCTCGATCCACTTCTCGAAGTCGGAGGCGCAGACCGCCCCCTTGGGCGCACCGTTCGGGAAAGTGATGGTGTCGGGAAACACCACGAGACCGCGTATCCGCAGCAGGGGGAAGCGGCGCTTGAAGGCGAGGTTCAGGGGTTGCAGTTCCAGGAGCGGGTTGACGCAGGTCGTCGTGCCGCCCCGGTTGGAGATCTTCCAGGTCCGGGAGAACTCGCTGCCGATCACCTCTCCCTTGGCGGAGGCGGCCACCGTCCCGATCAGCACGATGCTGGACGGCAGGCGGATGATGTGCTCGATGCAGACGATGCGGCCCTGCTTGTCGATGATTCGGACATCGTGCAGGGAAGGGTGGTTGAGGTTGTCGATCGTCCTGCGGAGCGTGAGCCTCTGGCCCTTGACCTTCGGGGGAGGCGGTGGCCTGAACGCGTACAGCACGGCCATGCCCAGCACGATGAACGCGCTGTAGACCAGCAGTTGGGTGAGGCCTGGGGCGTGCACCGCCGTACGGTTCCATCTACTAAAGTGGAGAAGGATAACGACTTTAGCATAGGGGGCACGCGACAGTCGACTCTCATGCGGATCCTGCGCGCGGGGAGGGTGCCCGGACGCCCCGTATCCATCGGCCGTGCCGCTTGCACGGGGGAGGCGGCGGGCGTAGGGTCTCCGCCGCGTAGAGTCAACAGACATCGCCCAGATCGAAATCCGCACCGGATCCCATGCCATGCCGTTCATCGCCACCCGCTTGAGCAACATCAAGCCCTCGCCGACCATCGCCGTCACCCAGAAGGCCCGTGAGCTGAAGGCCGCCGGCCGCAACATCATCGGCCTCGGCGCCGGCGAGCCCGACTTCGACACCCCGGACAACATCAAGGAGGCCGCGATCGCGGCGATCCGCTCGGGCGACACGAAGTACACCGCGGTGGACGGCACCCCGGCGCTGAAGAAGGCGATCTGCGCCAAGTTCAAGCGCGAGAACGGGCTGGACTACACGCCGGAACAGGTGACGGTCGGCACCGGCGGCAAGCAGGTCCTGTACAACGCCCTGATGGCGACCCTGAACCCCGGCGACGAGGTGATCGTCCCGGCGCCCTACTGGGTCAGCTATCCCGACATGGTGCTGCTGGCCGATGGCGTGCCCGTTCCGGTCGAGTGCCCGGCCGACACCGGCTTCAAGCTCCAGCCCGCGGACCTGGAGAAGGCGATCACGCCGAAGACCAAGTGGCTGATCCTGAACAGCCCCAACAACCCGACCGGCGCGGCCTATACCCGGGCCGAGCTGAAGGCGCTGACCGACGTGCTGGTCCGCCATCCCCACGTATGGGTGATGACCGACGACATGTACGAGCACCTGAACTATGACGGGTTCGAGTTCACCACCCCGGCCCAGGTCGAGCCGTCGCTGTACGACCGTACCCTGACGGTCAACGGCGTGTCCAAGGCCTATGCCATGACCGGCTGGCGCATTGGCTACGCCGCCGGCCCGAAGGAGCTGATCAAGGCGATGGGCGTGATCCAGAGCCAGAGCACCAGCAACCCGTCGTCGGTCAGCCAGGCGGCCGCCGTCGAGGCGCTGAACGGCCCGCAGGACTTCATCAAGGAGCGGGCGGAAGCCTTCAAGGAGCGCCGCGACCTGGTCGTGTCGATGCTGAACCAGGCGAGCGGCATCAAGTGCCACAAGCCGGAAGGCGCCTTCTACGTCTATCCCTCGTGCGAAGGCACGATCGGCAAGACGACCCCGGACGGCAAGGTGATCGAAACGGACGAGGACTTCGTCACCTACCTGCTGGAGTCGGAAGGCGTGGCGGTGGTCCAGGGCTCGGCCTTCGGGCTGGCGCCGTTCTTCCGCATCTCCTACGCGACCTCGACCGCCGAGCTGGAAGAGGCCTGCCAGCGCATCCAGCGCGCCTGCGCCGCGCTGAAGTAACCGGGCGCGAAAGGGTTCCGCCGCCAGGGTGGAACCCCGGTGCCTCTCCGGTCGGATACCGACCGGAAGAGAGCGCCCCGGTGTGAACCAGGCAACAGTCCTCGCCGTCATCTCCTGCCAGTTTGACCCGGTTCGCGCCGCCCCGCCGCGGCACGCATCGAGTTCAAAAGCTCGCTCCCGATCAGCGCGGGAGAGGCAACGAGGAAGATCATGAAACTGGAATATGTCTGTTTCGTCGCGGCCGCCGCCGCGGCCCTGACCGGAATGTCCTTCGGCATCTACATGGGCGTGATGCACGACTTCACGCTCGCCCCGGCGCATGCTCACCTCAACCTGCTGGGCTGGGTGACGATGTGCCTCTACGGCCTTTATCACCGGGGACGCGCCCGTCCCGTCACGCGGTTGGCGAAGGTTCAGGTCGGTACCGGGATCGCCGGTTTCGTCGGGATGGCCGGCGGGCTGGCGGTTCTGCTCAGCACCGGCAACCCAGTCGCCTTCGTGGTCACGCTGGCCGGTTCGTTCCTGGCCATCCTGTCCATGGCGCTGTTCCTGTCGGTGGTCGCCGGCGATGCCCGGGCGGCCCGCGAAAGCCTGGAAACGCGCGGATCGCGATGGCCGGAGCCGGCGGTTCTGGCCACCGCAAGCACTGTCGTGCCGCGTTAAGACCGGTACCGCCGCGGCGGTCAGGCGGCTCCCGACACCGCCTCGATCGCCGCGTTGAACGCCTTGACCCCGGCGCCCGGACCCTCCGGGTGGTTCCACACGGCCGTGACGACGCAGATGAAATCGGCGCCGGCCTTGACCAGCGGCGTGCAGTTCTCCGGCGTGATGCCGCCGATGGCGACGCAGGGGACTTCCATCATCTCCGACCACCATTGCAGCAGGTCGGGCCCCGGCCGGTAGTGGGACGGCTTGGTCGTGGTCGGATAGAACGCGCCGAACGCGACATAGTCGGCGCCGGCCTCCGCCGCTTCCATCGCCAAGTGGCGGCTGTCATGGCAGGTCACGCCCACGATGGCGTCGGCTCCCACGGCCTTCCGCGCCTTCGCATAGGGCCAATCGCTCTGGCCGACATGAACGCCGTCGCATCCCATCTCCGCCGCCAGGTCCGGCCGGTCGTTCAGGATGAAGGCGACGCCGCGCGACTGCGAGACCGGCCGCAGCGCATCGACGGCGCGGCGCACGGTGTCGTCGTCCACGTCCTTCAGCCGGAGCTGGACGCAGGCGACGTCCCCGCCGTCCAGGGCTTGCGCCAGCTGGTCGGCGAACACGACCGGGTCGAGCGCCGGCGGCGTGCAGAGATAGAGGCGGCAGTCCGCCATGGAAGATAACTCCGCCAGAAATGAAAACGCTCCCCCGGACCGGGCCACGGGTGCCCGGCCCGGAGGAGCGGAAAGCCCGGGAGTTATTCCTTCCCGAGATAGATCTTCATCAGCCGGTCGAGCAGCGCCAGCGCGTCCTCGCGGGACCGCTGGAAGCTGTTGCGGCCGATGATCGAGCCGTTGCCGCCGCCGTCGCGGATCGCCCGCGCGTCGTCGAAGATGGCATTCTCGTCCTTGTGGGCGCCGCCCGAGAACACCACGATGCGCCGGCCGTTGAAGCAGGACTGCATCACGTGGCGCACCCGCTCCGGCAAGGTGCCGATCGGGATCTCGCGCTGCTGGTAGACCTTCTTGGCGTCGGCGTTCTCAAGATATTCGGTCGGCAGCTTGACCTTGATGATGTGGGCGCCGAGCAGGGCCGCCATGTGGGCGGCATAGGCGATCACGTCGACCGCCAGCTCGCCGTCCTTGGTGACGGGACCGCCGCGGGGATAGGACCACAGTACCGTCGGGATGCCGTAGCTCTTGGCCTCGGCGCTCAGCTCCCGGATCTCCTCGTACTGCTGGTACATGGCGTCCGAGCCGGGATAAATGGTGAAGCCGATGGCCGTGCAGCCCAGCCGCAGCGCGTCCTTGACGCTGGCGGTCACCGCCTGGTCGGCGGCTTCCTTCTGGCGCGACAGGCTGTTGGCGCTGTTCATCTTCAGGATGGTCGGGATGGCGCCGGCGAAGGTGTCGGCACCGGCTTCGAGCGGACCCAGCGGAGCCGCATAGGCGCTCAGGCCGGCGTCGATCGCCATCTGGTAGTGGTAGTGCGGGTCGTAGCCGGCGGGATTGGGCGCGAAGCTCCGCGCCGGGCCATGCTCGAAGCCCTGGTCCACCGGCAGGATGATCAGCTTGCCGGTACCGCCGAGACGGCCTTCCATCAGGATGCGGGCGAGGTTGCCCTTGGTTCCCGGATTGTCGCTCTCGTAATTGGCGAGGATCTCTTTGACGCGGCGCGTGATCTTCATGGTCCAGGTCCCGATTTGTTTTCTGTCGGAAATACGGCTTTGCATAGCCGTTCGAGGCACCGTTTGCAACGCTGCGTCGGTTCGCCCTATGGGTTTACCGCGAGCCATTCGCGGCATCCCCGGACGGGGTCGCGGAAGAAGCGCGGATCGAAGACCGGGCCGGCCAAGCCGTACAGCGTGGCGCCGGCGGCCTCCGCGATCGCCCGGACGCGCGGCCAGGCCGGCACCGAGTCGGCCAGCAGCAAATGGCGGACTCCGACGCGCAGCGCCGCCAGCGCATGGCCGGGCTGGTCGCCGCAATCCAGCACCGCGGTCAGCGGCACGTCCGGATGCTCCGCCGATCCCGCCTGGACCAGGGCATGGAACCAGGACGCCCCGGCGGACCCGGCCGCTCCGGGCAAGCTCACCACCGTGAGCGGGCGCCCGAGGCTCGCCGCGGCGGCCAGGGCGGCGCGCAGGCCGTCGATGCCGTGGACGAGGACGGCCGGGGGAACGGAGAGGGACGGCGCGGGAGAAGAGATCAAGTGGCTGCTCGCCGGTTCGGCCCGGTACAGGGGAGGGTTGTCACTCCCTCCTATATAGGAGATCACCCTCAACCTCGTGCGAGGAGTTCCCTTGTTCGGCGCCTGGAAGGCAATGGAACCGGACGGCGTTTGGACCCATTGGAACACCGGTTATTTCCGGGTTTGCGCGACCAAGTGATCGAAAGCTGACCCCGCCTTGAGCCGGGTCGGACCTCTTCGCGCAGCCAGCATGCGCCGTCCGCGGCACGGAGCCGACAAGGTCAATTCGTGCCGAGGACTGCCACGGACAGCGCCGATGGTCGGAGATCCCGCCGGGATCATCTCCGGCCATCGCCGTGATCCGTGGCCCTAGATCAGTCCGCGCACCCGCTCCGCCAGTTCCGCCCGCGGCACGTCGTGCTGCTCGCCCTTGCCCAGGTCCTTCAGCGTCACCGTGCCGCGCGCCTGCTCGTCCGTGCCCATAAGGACGGCGAAGCGGATGCCGGCGCGGTCGGCGTATTTGAGCTGCTTGGCGATCTTGGACGCCTCGAACTGCACTTCCGTGTTGATCCCGGCGCCACGCAGCTCGGCGGCGATCGCGAGATAGTCGGCGGACAGCGCCGGGTCCAGCTGGGTCACCAGCACGGCGCTGGTGCTGCCGTCGCCCTTGATGACGCCGGCCTCCTTCAGCTGGTAGAACAGCCGGGTGGCGCCGATCGAGATGCCGACGCCCGGCAGCCTCGACTTGGTGTAGTGGCTCGCCAGATTGTCGTAGCGCCCGCCCGAGCAGACGCTGCCGATCCCGGGGAAGTCGTTCAGGAAGGTCTCGTAGACCGTGCCGGTGTAATAGTCCAGCCCGCGCGCGATGGCCGGGTTGATCCGGTAGAACTCCTCCGGCACCTTCAGCGCCTTCAGGCCGGCCAGCACGGCTTCCAGCTCCGCCAGCCCCTGGGCGAACAGCTCGCTCCTGCCCGCCATGGCGCCCAGGGCCGCCATGATCTCGGCATTGGTGCCGGTCAGGCCGATCGCGTCCAGCAGCCGCGTCGCAAGCTCGCGGTCCAGCCCGATCCCCTCGCCGGACAGGCTCTCGATCACCTTGTCCCGGCCGATCTTGTCCAGCTTGTCGATCTCGCGGAGCGCCAGCTTGCGCCGCTCGCCGTCCTCGATCGAGAAGGTCTCGAACAGCCCGGCCAGCATCTTGCGATTGTTGAAGTTGATGGTGAAGCCGCCGACGTTCAGCTCGCGGAAGACGTGGTAGATCACCGCCGGCATCTCGGCGTCGTAGGCGACGGGCAAGCTGTCCTTGCCGATCACGTCGATGTCGCACTGGTAGAACTCGCGGAACCGCCCCTTCTGCGCCCGCTCGCCGCGATACACCCGCTGCATCTGGTACCGGCGGAACGGGAAGGCCAGGTCATGCTCGTGCTCGGCCACATAGCGGGCCAGCGGCACGGTCAGGTCGAAGCGCAGCGCCAGCTCGGCGTCCTTGCCTTGCTGGCGAGCACCGGTGGACTGGACGAAATAGACCTGCTTCTCGGTCTCGCCGCCGGTCTTGGTCAGCAGCACGTCCACGGTCTCGAACACCGGGGTTTCCACCGGCAGGAAGCCGAAGCGCTCGTATCCGCGCCGGATGGTGTCCAGGAATCGCTGGAAAGCGATCTGGTCCTTGGGCAGCAGTTCCATCACGCCCGGCGGGGTCTTGGCTTGGATCAGGCTCATGTCGGTTTTCTTCGGGGGCCGGATTTTTCGGGGAGCTTCAACAGGGCCGGCAATCTAGCGGCTTCCGTGCGCTCGCGCAAACCAGACCACCGCCCATGCCGGTTGAGCCGGGACGGCAAAGTCTCTAAAACCCGCTGAGGCGAACGCCGGAAGATCCCCCCGTCAGCGGACCGCATGCGATGTCAGACACGCCGAACAGCCTCACCATACGCCGTCCCGACGACTGGCACCTGCATCTCCGCGACGGCGCCATGCTGAAGGCGGTGCTGCCCTTCACCGCGCGGCAGTTCGGCCGCGCCATCATCATGCCCAACCTGAAGCCGCCGGTCACCACGGTGGATCAGGCGAAGCGCTACGCGGAGGCGATCCGCGACGCCCTGCCGGAAGGCTCGGCCTTCCAGCCGCTGATGACCTGCTACCTGACCGACGGCGCCGATCCGGACGAGATCGCGCGAGGCCATGAGGAAGGCGTCTTCACCGCGGTCAAGCTCTACCCGGCGCACGCCACCACCAACTCGGCCCACGGCGTGACCGACCTCGACAAGGTCTCCGCCGTGCTGGAGCGGATGCAGCGCATCGGCATGCCGCTGCTGGTCCATGGCGAGGTGACCGACCAGGACGTGGACATCTTCGACCGCGAGGCAGTGTTCATCGACCGCGTGCTGGCGCCGCTGCTGAAGCGCTATCCGGAGCTCAAGGTGGTGTTCGAGCACATCACCACGGAGGAGGCGGCGGACTTCGTGTCCGCCGACGCCAGCGGCCGGCTGGGCGCCACCATCACCGCCCATCATCTGGTGATCAACCGCAGCCACATCTTCGCCGGCGGCATCCGGCCGCATCTCTATTGCCTGCCGATCGCCAAGCGCGAGCGCCACCGGCTGGCGCTGCGCCGCGCCGCAACGTCGGGAGCGGCACCGTTCTTCCTGGGCACCGACAGCGCCCCCCATTCCGTGACCGCCAAGGAAAGCGCCTGCGGCTGCGCCGGCGTCTTCACGGCGCCGACCGCGGTGGAGGTCTATGCCCAGGTCTTCGCGGAGGAGGGGGCGCTCGACCGGTTCGAGGCATTCGCCAGCCTGAACGGTCCCCGCTTCTACGGCCTGGACCCCAATCCCGACACGGTCACGCTGGAACGGAGCGGCCAGACCGTCCCGGACATCGTCCTGTCCGCCGATGGCGACGCCGTGCTTCCCTTCCGGAGCGGCGAGCGCCTGGACTGGCGCCTCGTTCCCGAATCCTGATTTCCGATCTTCTGACTCCTGCCACGGACCCCGCCCATGACCTCGCCCCAGACCTCGCTCAGCGCGACCCACGATCCGGACTTCATCGCCACGCTCACCGCCAAGATGCTGATCGAGATCAAGGCGGTGCATTTCAACGGCGACAAGCCGTTCATCTTCACGTCCGGCTGGGCAAGCCCGGTCTATATCGACTGCCGCAAGATCATCTCCTATCCGCGCGCCCGCAACGCGGTGGTCGATTTCGCGACGGCGACCCTGGCCCGGGAGATCGGGTTCGAGTCGATCGACATCGTCGCCGGCGGCGAGACCGCGGGCATTCCGTTCGCCGCCTGGATCGCCGACCGTCTGGCCCTGCCGATGCAGTATATCCGGAAGAAGCCCAAGGGTTTCGGCCGCAATGCCCAGATCGAGGGCGACGTGGTGGAAGGGGCCCGCACCCTGCTGGTCGAGGACCTGACCACCGACGGCAAGAGCAAGATCAACTTCGTCCAGGCGCTGCGCGACGCCGGCGCCCGGGTATCCGACACCTTCGTGGTCTTCCACTACGGCATCTTCCCGCAGAGCCGCACCAACATGGCCAACATGGGCGTGCGGCTGCACGCGCTGGCGACCTGGTGGGACGTGCTGCGGGTCGCCAAGGACAACAACTATTTCGACACGCACACCCTGGGCGAGGTCGAGAAGTTCCTGAACAACCCGGTGGACTGGTCAGGCGCCCATGGCGGCGTCGCCGAGTACCCCTCCTCGTAGGGCGGGCGCTTCCGGCAGCACCCCGGCCAGGAAGCCGTCGATATCGGCCCAGGCCCGCGCGCGGAGATCGTCGGTCTCCATCATGATCTCGTGCCGGGCCTCGGGGTAGCGCACCAGCCGGCACTTGCGATAGCGCCGGCACAGTTCCTGGTGGGCCTCGGGCGGGATCAGCGGGTCCTGCACCGGGCTCAGCACCAGCATGGGCAGGTCGACGGCCGCCGACGTCTCCGGCCGGGCCAGCAGGTCCACGGAACGGAAGGTCGCGCGCAGCCAGGCCCAGGTGACGCCGCCGACCCGCAGTTCCGGATGGGCGCGGAACCACTGGTGATGGATCGCCCAGCGCCTGGCGTCGTGGGAGACCGGGTTGGTCGCGAAGTCCTGCCGGTCCGGATCATAGTCGCCATGGCCGAAGGCATAGGCGGTGCCGAAACCGGCGAAGCTCATCAGTGCCGCCAGCGCCCGGACCAGCGGGCGGGGGACCCCCTGCGTGCTGATGTCCGCCATGGGCGCCGACAGCACGGCGGCAGCGAAATGGTGCCAGCCGGACGTAAGGTACCGTGCCGCGACATGCCCTCCCATGGAGTGGGCATAGAGCACCAGCGGCCCGGCCTGCCGCGGCAAGACGACCCGTTCCAGGAAGACCTGCAGGTCTTCCTCCAGGATCGCGAAGTCGGTCAGGTAATGGCGCTGCTGGCGCGGCGGCGGCAGCGGCCGGGTGGAAAGTCCCTGGCCGCGCCAGTCCAGGCTGAGGACGCGGAACCCGCGCGCGTTCCAGTCCCGTGCCAGCTCGTCATATTTCTCGATGAACTCCGACCGGCCGTTCAGCATCAGCAGCGTCGCCCGGGGCGCCGCGTCCGGTTCCCAGCAGGCGTGGCGGATCACCGCCCCGTCGGGCAATGTCAGCCACCCGACGGCCGGCGGCGGCTCAAGGCGGGCAGGCTCCGCCGCCGCCAGATCGGCTGGGGATGCGGCTGATGTGGCAAGGTCCGGCACAGGGAGCTCCGTTGAAGACGAGGCATTTTGAATGCCATCATCGGCGGGCGCAGGCAATCGCCTAAAAAGGCCGGCGCCGGGCACCCTGGACCCTTGCCCGCGAACCTCCGCCGCTCCAGGATGCCGCCACCCCTTGAAGCCCGATGCACTGAACGGACAAGCGAATCACTATGGAAGCGTCGATCCTGCTGGCAGCCGCGACGGCGGGCGCCATCGTCGTCCTGACACCCGGTCCCGCCGTGCTGGCCTTGCTGGGGATTGGCGCGTCTCAGGGGCGGCGGGCCGGGGCCGGGTTCCTGGTCGGGCATCTGGTCGGCGACACCCTGTGGGCCATGCTGGCGCTGACCGCGCTGATCGGCGCCAAGGTCATAGCGCCTGTCGTGTTCCAGGCGCTGGCGCTGGTCTGCGGGGCGTACCTGCTCTATCTCGGAGCCCGCGCCGTCCTGGTCCGGCGCGACGCCTCGGGGCAGGTCTCCACCTCCGTGCGGCGGCCCCTGGCCCGCGGCCTGATGTTCGGGATCACCAACCCAAAGAGCTACCCGGTCACCCTGTCGGTCTTCACGGCCCTGCTGGCCCAGGACCTGGAGTCCCTGACCGCCGCGAATGCGCCGCTCCTGCTGGGCGCGGTGTTCGCCGGATTCCTGGTCGCGGACGCTATCCTGATCTGGCTGGTCGGAACGCCGCCGCTGCGCCGCCTGTACCGGTCGGGGGAGATCTGGATCATCCGCGCGACCGGGGTGATGTTCATCGGCTTCGCGTTCAGCACCTTGTGGCACGCCCTGCGCGCCGGGTGATGCCGCCTCACATCTGGCGGGGCTTCATGCGGTTGACCTTGCCCAGGATCGACATGATCGCGCCCGCTCCGCCCGTGGCGATGCGGCGCGGGATCAGGAACGGCGTCAGCGCCGCCCGGGTGCCGACACCGACCACATGGACCGTCCGCTGGCCCAGGTTCTCCAGCCCCTCGCGCGCCACCTTCATGGGATCGTCGGCGCCGGGGATGCTGCCCAGGTCGAAGCCGGAACGCTCGCTGAACTCGGTCCGCGTGGCGCCGGGGCAGAGCACCAGCAGGTCCAGCGGGTCGTGCCGGGTCTCCTCCCGCAGGCCCTCGCCATAGGCCAGCACGAACGACTTGGTCGCCGAATAGGTCGTCAGCAGCGGGATCGGCTGGAAGGCGGTCGTGCTCGACACCAGGATCAGCCCGCACCGCCGGCGGTCGCGCCGGGCGCGCTCGATCATGCCGGGCAGCAGCGCGCGGGTCAGCACGGTGGGGGCCACGACGTTCAGTTCCACCGTCGCCAGTTCGTCGTCCGGATCGTTGTCCAGGACGCGGGCGAACCGGCCGGCCCCCGCATTGTTGATCAGCAGGTCGATCTCGCACTCGGCCGCCTTGTCCAGGACCTTGTCGCGGCCTTCCCGCGTGGACAGGTCGGCGGCGACCGTTTCAACCGTCCGTCCCGGCCGTTCCAGTTCGGCGCGACGTTCGGCGAGCTTCTCCTCGTTGCGCGCGACGAGCAGCAGGCCGGTGCTTTCCGGAAGCAGCCTGGCGAAGGCGGCGCCGATGCCGGTGGTGCCGCCGGTGATGAGGGCGAAGCCGTGACTCATGCTGTGTTATCCCCTGAAATGCCGAAAACCCGTGCCGACCACTGCGGCGGGTCCGATAGACGGTTGCTCGGGTATCCGGAAAGTCAAACTCTTCAGGGCAATTCAACAGGCGTCCGGAACTAACCTCTCCTTCATAGGTCTTATGGGATGGTGGCCTGGATCAACGCGGCAAGGGCGCGGTTATGCCGCATTGCGAAAGAATGGCTGCCCGATGCACAATCCGTGTGCATTGGAACACGAAGAGGTCGGATTATGGATGACGTGCGCAGCGCCAACGATGGCCTGACCGGTTTTTTTCTCGAGGACCTCTCCGTCGGTCAGACCGCCGTGTATGCGCGGACCGTGACTGACGCCGACATCGTGCTCTATGCCGGCGTGTCGGGCGACACCAATCCGGTGCACCTCAATCAGGAATTCGCCAGCACCACCATGTTCCAGGGACGCATCGCCCACGGCATGCTGACCGCCAGCCTGATCTCGACCGTGCTCGGCACCAAGCTGCCCGGCCCGGGCTGCATCTATCTGAGCCAGAATCTGAAGTTCAAGGCGCCGGTGAAGCCGGGCGACACCGTCCAGGCGCGGGTCACGGTGACCGAGATCTTCTCCGAGAAGCGCCGGGTGGCGGTCAAGACGGTCTGCACCGTGGCCGGCAACGTGGTGATCGACGGCGACGCGCTCCTGATGGTCCCCTCCCGGATGTGACGGGCGGAGCGCCCGGTCTGCCCGGGCGCAGCGGGACTCCGCGATCGGGACGCTTACCGCGCGCCGATCGCGGCCTATATACATCCTTGTTTTTTTGAGCTAATCGAGATCCGGGCGGCAAGGGGGTGCCCGGTATGAGACTATTCAGACACTATACAGACCTGCCGGAAGACGCGCGCGGCGCCGTGGTGGCGCTGGGCAATTTCGATGGCGTCCATAGCGGTCACCGTATCGTGATCGGCACCGCAGCCGATATCGCCAGAGCCACCGGCAAGCCGCTCGCCGTGCTCACCTTCGAACCGCACCCCCGCAGCCTGTTCCGGCCGGCCGACGAGCCGTTCCGCCTCACCCCCTTCCGCACCAAGGCCCGTCATATCGAGAACGTCGGGGTCGACCTGCTGTTCGTCATCCATTTCGACCAGGCTTTCTCCCGCAAGACGGCACAGCAGTTCGTCGACGAGGTGCTGGTGGCGGGATTGGGCGCCAGCCATGTGGTCGCCGGCTACGATTTCGTATTCGGCCACAAGCGCGGCGGCGACGTCGGCTATCTCTATCAGGCGGCGCGCACCGCCGGTTTCGGCGTGACCGAGGTGAAGCCCGCGGCCGACGCCGCCGGCGGCGTCTTCTCCTCCACCCGCGTGCGGGACCTCCTGGCCGCCGGAAATCCCCGGGAAGCAGCATCCGTGCTGGGGCGGCCGTGGGAATTGGAAGGCCGGGTCGAGCATGGCGACCAGCGCGGCCGCACCATCGGCTTCCCGACCGCCAACCTGGAGTTGGGCGAATATCTGCGGCCCCGTTACGGCGTCTATGCCGTGCGCGCCGGCATAGACCAGGGCGCCCAGACGATCTGGACGGACGGCGTCGCCAATTTGGGCCGGCGGCCGACGGTCGATGGGCTCAAGGAACTGCTGGAGGTCCACCTGTTCGACTTTTCCGGCGATCTCTACGGCAGGCATCTGCGGGTGCAGATGATCGACTTCATCCGGCCGGAGCGGAAGTTCGAGAGCTTCGACGCGCTGAAGCAGCAGATCCTGACCGACGCCGGGACCGCTCGCGGGCTTCTGGCCGCGAATCCCTGACGGAAACGCGGGTCATTCCGCGACACCCAACTGGCTCAGCAGCAGCAGGCGGCTTGCCGCGAAGACGTCGATACGCTCCGCGATCTCCGCCAGATTGTCGGCCTCGCTCTCCAGCGCCCTGCCGTCCTTGACGAGGCGCTGGCCCCGTCCGGCCAGCACGGTCCAGACGAACCGCGCCGGATCGGCGGCGCCCTCCCGCCATGCAGCCAAGGCCAAGCCTTCCAGCAGATTGACCTCGACGCCGCTTCCCAGCACCGGCGACGCCAGATGAACCGAGCTTTCCAGGCCGGCCTTCTGCCTGTCCAGCATCGCCGCGTTGAAACGGCGCGTGGATGCCAGCCGCCCGGGCAGACCGGCGGGCGGCAGCGCGGGGCCGATCAGGTCCAGCCCCGCCAGCGTCACGACGGCGTCCAGCGCCTCGGCGGACCCCCGCGCGGCCAGGGCGGGCAAGGCGAGCAGGCTTGAAAGCGGCTGCGGTTCGCCGGCAAGGGCGTCCAGCACGGGTCCATGCAGCGCCCCGTCCATCCGGAAGTCGCCGGCCGGAACCGTGACTCCGTCGGGGCACGCCTCGCGCGGCGTGACCAGGGCCAGGACCGGGTCTGACATCGGCCGGGTTCCCGGCCGGCCGAAGACATCGCGCCGGAACGAGCGCCCGGTGATGAAGTCCTTCGCGGTCTCGCGGAATACCGGGTCGTCGATACCGGCCAGGGCCGGCCGCACCCTCGACGGGATCGTCAGGGCGTCTGTCTGGTCCATAAGGTGGGCCGATCCGGCGAAACGCAGCCCGGCCTCCGCCATCTCCGCCGCGACGTCGGCGGAATAGAACAGCGTCCAGTCCCGGTTGAAATATTCATGGGCGAGATAGGCCTCGGACTTGTCCGCGATCTGATCCAGACGCGCCGCCGCCGCTGGGTTGCGCTCGAAATAGCGGGCTCCGCCATCGCGCAGGCGCCGGGCGAACCCGACCGAATCCCGGATGCGGCCTTCCAGCGGCCCGGTCCCCAGGGCGGCATGGTCGGTCATCAGCCGGCGGAGCGGGGCCGCCGCGGTCCAGCCGGGCAGCGCGTTGTAGCTGAGATAGACCAGCCCGCCCGGCTTGAGCCGCCGCCGGATCAGCTCGACCACGCACCGCCGATTCTCCGCGCTGATCCAGGAATAGACGCCCTGCAGCGTGATGAAGTCGAAGTCGGGCAGATCCTCGTCCAGCAGCTCCGCGAAGCTCCGTTCCAGCCATGTCACGTTGGCGACGCCGGCCGACTCGCAAAGAGCTCGGGCGTTGCGGACATGGGCGGGGTTCAGGTCGGCGGCGAAGAACCGGCCATGGGGCAGGGCCGAGGCGTGCAGCGCCGTCGAGCGTCCCTGGCCGGCGCCCAGTTCCAGGTAGGTGAAGGGCAGGCCGGGATCGGGACCGCCGAGGCCGGCGAGTTGCGCGGCGAAGCTGAGCCGCACCGGACCCAACTCGAGATAATAACCGCTGGTATACTCGATCCCGGTCACATAGCCCGACGCGCGGTCTTCGGACATGGCCCGCTCCCTCCACTGAGGGCTCCATCAGAACGAAAAAGGCACCGGAAGGGAAGCCCTCCGGTGCCTTTCGCTGCGGTCAGTCCGCTTGTCGGTCGCCGCTCACGCGACGGCCGCGATCTTCTCCCGGGCCCATTCGGCCGGCGTCGCGCCTGCCTCGTCGGCATCGACGTAGCACCAGGCGCTCTGGTCGGCGAACAGGGCGCGCAACAGCTGGTTGTTCAGAGCATGGCCCGAGCGGCAGCCGTGGAAATGGCCGACGATCGGCGCGCCGGCCAAGTACAGGTCGCCGATGCTGTCCAGGATCTTGTGGCGCACGAACTCGTCCGAGTAGCGCAGGCCACCCTCGTTCAGCACCTTGTCGCCGTTGATGACGATGGCGTTGTCCAGCGAGCCGCCGCGGGCCAGTCCCAGCTTGCGCATCTGGTCGACCTCGTGCAGGAAGCCGAAGGTGCGGGCGCGAGCGAGTTCACCCTTGAAGGTGCCGCTGCCGAGCTTGACGTAGGTCTCCTGGCGGGCCACCGCGGCGCTGGCGAAGTCGATCTCGAAGCTGAAACCGGTCACCGGCGAGGGCGTCAGGCTGGCGAAGCGGGTCTGGTCGCCGACGGTGACCTGCTTGAGGATCTTGATCAGGCGGCGCGGCTTGTCCTGCTGCCGGATGCCGGCGCACTCGATCAGGAACACGAAGGGAGCGGAACTGCCGTCCATGATCGGCACTTCCGGGCCGTTCAGCTCTATCACCGCGTTGTCGATGCCGCAGCCGCGCAGCGCCGCCATCAGGTGCTCGATCGTGCCGATCGACACCCCGGCGTCGTTGGAGATCACGGTGCAGAGCTTGGTGTCGGTCACCCGGTCCCAGTCTGCCCGAACGGTCGCGCGGTCGGCCGGCTGGTCGGTCCGGACGAACACGATGCCGGTATTCGCATCCGACGGCATCAGGCGCATGGAGACCTTGGACCCGGAATGCAGACCGATGCCGGTGCAATTGATCGGGCTCTTCAGCGTCTGCTGAAATTTCGTCTCGTTACTCTGGCTTTGCTCGGACACTTGATTACCTGCTATGCGTCGTGTGGGCAATACTTCGATAGGCACTTTGCTGTCGTGGGCGCTACCCACAGCTAATACCTAACAAGTCCCACGCCATAGCTCAAATCACTCTTTGTTACGGATTGTTACGCAGATGCGGGATAGTCATCGAGTGATCACCGTCACACCTGCGTCTTCGTATTCAAAGCATTGGACCAAGAAAAAAGCTCCCGGCCGCAAGGGCCGGGAGCTCGTTTCGGCAGGTGGGCCGGCGGCGCGCGGGGCGCCGCCGGCCGGTTAGGACCCGCGGGTCAGTTGGCCTGGCGGCGCAGGAAGGCCGGGATATCCAGCATTTCCTCTTCCGCATGGCTCATCTTGGTCGGACGGTCCATCGGCTCGGGCGCCGGGCGCGGTGCCTGCGGGGCACCGCCCGGAGCCTGCTTGATCCCGACCGGCGGGGTCGGCGGCTGCGGCGCCTGGCGGGCCTGCTGCTCGGGCTCCGAGCCTTCCATGATCCGCCGGCCCAGGCCGGTGACCCGCTCGAACAGGGAGCTGCCGCGCTTCTTCGGGGCCGCCTCCGGCAGGGCCGCCGTCGGGGCGAGGTAGCGTTCCGTGTTGAGGTTCTGGCTCTGCGGACGCTGACCCGAATCGGCCGGGCGCGGGGCGATGAAGACGCCGTCCTGGTTCTGGCCGCGCAGCGGGCCGCTGACCCGCTCGGGCTCGCGGCCGCGCGGCTGGGCCGTCAGCTCCGAGTGATGGTGGGCCGGCTGGGCCTCCATCTGCTGCGGGGCCGGGGATGCTGCGGGTTCGGCTGCGGGCGCGTAGGCGGAGGGCGCCGCTTCCGGATGCTGGTACTGCTGCGTCTCAGGGATGAACGTCCGGACGGTGTTGCCGACCGCGGCGTGGCCCTGCGGAGCGTGCGGCTGGGGCGCGTAACCCTGGGAACCGCCCTGGCCGGGGTGCCCCTGGCCGGCGTGGCCCTGGGCGGCACCTGGATGCAGCGGGGCGGCCACCAGCGTGTGGTGGTAGTCGGTCGGCTGGCGGGCCTGGTCGGCGCGCGCGACGAGGCCAGCGGGTCCCGGAGCCGGCGAGACGGTCTTGCGGCCGCCGCTGACCACGCTCAGGCCGTTGGTGGCCGGGGTCGTGGCCGGGCGGGGATGGGCGATCTTCTCGGCCTCGATGCCGGTGGCGACCACCGAAACGCGCATGCGGCCGTCGAGGTCCTGATCGAAGGTCGAGCCGAAGATGATGTTGGCGTCGGGATCGACCTCGTCGCGGATGCGGTTGGCCGCCTCGTCCACCTCGAACAGCGTCATGTCCATGCCGCCGGTGATGTTGATCAGCACGCCGCGCGCGCCCTTCATGGACACGTCGTCCAGCAGCGGGTTGCTGATCGCGGCCTCGGCCGCGTCGATCGCCCGGCGCTCGCCCGACGCCTCGCCGGTGCCCATCATGGCCTTGCCCATCTCGGTCATCACCGACCGGATGTCGGCGAAGTCGAGGTTGATCAGGCCCGGCATCACCATCAGGTCGGTCACGCCGCGCACGCCGGAATGGAGCACGTCGTCGGCCATCTTGAAGGCGTCGGCGAACGTGGTCTTCTCGTTGGCGATGCGGAACAGGTTCTGGTTCGGGATGATGATCAGGGTATCGACGAACTGCTGGAGCTCGTTGATCCCCGTCTCGGCCAGGCGCATGCGGTGCGCGCCTTCGAAGTGGAACGGCTTGGTCACCACGCCGACGGTCAGGATGCCCTGCTCCCGGGCCGCCCGCGCGATCACGGGGGCGGCACCGGTGCCGGTGCCGCCGCCCATGCCGGCGGTGATGAAGACCATGTTGGCCCCTTCCAGGTACCCCATGATCTCGGCGAGCTGCTCTTCCGCCGCGGCGCGGCCGACATCAGGCCGGGAACCCGCGCCCAGGCCGCGCGTTATCGTGGTGCCGAGCTGGAGGCGCTTTTCCGCCAGGGCACCCTTCAGCGCCTGGGCGTCGGTGTTGGCGACGACGAACTCGACGCCTTCCAGGTTGGACTTGATCATGTTGTTGACGGCGTTGCCGCCAGCCCCGCCGACGCCGAACACCGTGATGTGCGGCCGCAGATCCACTTCGATTTCCGGCATGCTGAGATTGATCATGACAGCCTCCAGTTCCCTTCGAATTCGCCCGAATTCAATTCCATGAATTCATGTTGGTTTTCACACCGCCGGTCATCGCCGGCCCGCATATCGCCCGTCGTGTCCGATCGCTTTCACGGATCCGGGCGTCTCTATCCCGGCATCCGCGCGGCGCGCTGTTCCGCTTTGTCGACTGTTCCTGGCCCCGGCTCATAGGTTCTCCTTCAGCCAGAGGCTCACGCGTCCCCAAAGATGTTTCGGCGGTTCCGCCTCGGCGCTGAAGCCCGGCAACTCCGCGTGGCTCTGCACCGCGAAGGCCAGCAGCCCGGCCGCCGTCGAGAAGGCGGGACCGCCGGTGGCTTCCGCCAGCCCGTCGATCCGCATCGGCCGGCCGAGCCGGACCTGCTTGTCCAGGATGAGCTGGGCCAGCTCGCGCGTGCCCGGCAGCTGGCTGGCGCCGCCCGTCAGCACGACCCGGCGGCCGGCCACCTTGCCCATGCCGCTGACTTCCAGGCGAGCGCGGACCAGCTCGAAGATCTCTTCCAGCCGGGGCTGGATGATGCCGACCAGCAGCGATTTCGGCACGTGGTTGGCCTGGGCCGGCTCGTCCTCGCCGACCTGGGGCACGTCGATGATCTCGCGCTCGTCGGCGACGTTGGCGATGGCGCTGCCGTACAGGGTCTTCATTCGCTCGGCATGGGCCACGGGCGTGGTCAGGCCGCGCGCGATGTCGTTGGTCACGTGGCTGCCGCCGACCGGCACGCAGTCGGTATAGACGCACTTGCCGTCGAAGAAGACCGAGATGGTCGTGGTGCCGCCGCCCATGTCGATCAGGGTGCAGCCCAGCTCCATCTCGTCCTCGACCAGGGCCGCGAGCCCGCTGGCGAAGGGGGAGACGACGAAGCTCTCGATGTCCAGGTGGCAGCGGGCGACGCAGGTGGCGAGGTTGCGCACCGCGTTCGACCCGGCGGTCACGGTGTGGAGCTGGACGCCCAGCTTCTCGCCGAACATGCCGCGCGGGTCTCGGATGCCGCGGTTGCCGTCCATCGAATAGCCGACCGCGATGGAGTGGATCAGCTCCTGGTCGGCGCTGCCCTGGAACTGCCGCGCCTGGGCCAGCGCCCGGCGCACGTCGGCGTCGCCGACCTCGTGCCCGCCGATCGGGATCTCGACGTTCGCGGTGTGCGAGACCGGCTGGCCGCCGGAGATGTTGACCAGCACCTCGCGGATCGTCTCGCCCGCCATCTGCTCCGCGGCATGGACGGTCGTGCCGATCGCCTGTTCCGCCGCGTCCATGTCGACGATGGTGCCGGCCCTCAGGCCGCGTGAAACCTGATGGCCGATCCCGACGATCCGCAAGGCGCCGCCATCCTCGACCCGCGCGATGAAGCAGCAGACCTTGGTTGTGCCGACGTCCAGCGCGGCGATTACCCCACCGCGCACCGGTCGCTTCACTCTCTTGCTCCCGTTGAAGGCCATCGTTTCGCTCGCAGTCCCTTCAGGCCTCGGCCTAACGCAGTAATCACTTTATCATCCCAAGATACAGTATTTCAAACGGCGATTGCCTTACTGCATTTGGTATGTATTACCTATTTCGGTTAGCCCGCTACCCAATCAGATCTTTTCCTCGGGCACACGGCGACGTTGTGCCGCAGCCGTCGAAGTCTGGATGACCAGACGATCCGGCAGGCGGAGGTCGACGGCGACGATGTCGCGGTCAAGCACCGGTTGTTTCAGCTCCTGCTCGGCCAGATGCTTCAGGGCGCCGCCGATGTCGCTTTCCGGCAGACGCACCACGACGCCGTTGGCCAGATGCAGGTCCCAGCGCCGGCCGCCGACGCGGCTGGCGGCGTTGACCCGTTCGAACAGCGCCGGCACGGTCGCCAGCTGGCCCAGCAGTTCCGGCGCGTGCTTCGGCGCATCTGCGCCGATGATCTGGAGCAGGTTGTTGTAGCGGCCCAGTTCGCGCTCGGTCAGGACCTCGCCGTCCCGGTCGATCAGCGCTAGCTTGCCGTCGCGCTGCCACAGCGCCATCGGCCGGCGCTCGTCCAGCTTGACGAACACGGTGTTGGGCAGGCGACGTTCCACCGTGGCGGTGGCTACCCAGCGCAGCCGCTCCAGGCCGGCGCGCGCCGCCTCGGGGTCGAACCGCATGATCGGGTCGCCGCGCTTGACTTGGATCGCGGCCATCACGGCGTTGCGGTCGGTTTCGACCCGGCCTTCGACCAGCACCTCCTGGACCTCCAGCCCGGCGTCCACGGTCAGGTCGATCAAGGCGGCGGTCGTCCGGTCGGCCATGGTCCCGAACCATCCGGTCTGGTACGCCCAGGTCCCGGCGCCGCCGGCCAGCAGGATCGGGAACGCGATCAGCCCCAGGCGCATCGCCTTCTCGGTCCAGCGCGGCCAGGAACGGCGGCGGTTCGCCTTTTCCGTGGCCTTCTGTGTCGCGTTGCGCGCGCGCTCCGCCGTGCGGGCGCGGAGGTCGCGGGGCGCGCAGAGGGTCGGCTTGTTCACACGTGACATGCGGCGTTCTCCACCATCCAGACGACCAGATCAGCAAACGGTATACCCAGATACGCCGCCTGTTCGGGAACCAAAGACAGGGGGGTCATACCGGGCTGTGTGTTAATTTCTAGGAAATAAACTCCCGCGCTATCCGTAATTGCATCGTCCCAACGGAAGTCGCTGCGGCTCACTCCGGCACAGCCCAAGGTCCGGTGCGCGAGCAGGGCCATCCGCATGGCCTCGTCCAGAACGGCCTGCGGGGCGGGGGCCGGGACGAGGTGCGTAGCCCGGCCGTCGGTGTACTTCGCCGAATAGTCATAGAAGCCGGAATGGGGCCGGATCTCGGTCACTGTCAGGGCGCGGTCGCCCATCACGGCGACGGTCAGGTCCCGGCCGGGGATGTACTGCTCGATCAGGACCGTCTCGCCGTGGTTCCAGCTCTCGGCGTCCACCGGGTCGCGGTTGTCGCCCGGACGGACGATCCGGATGCCGACGCTCGACCCCTCGTTGTTGGGCTTCAGCACATAGGGGGCGGGCATGATGTCGCCGGCCAGCACCTGCTCCCGCGTCGCCACCATTCCCTTGGGCGAGCGGACGCCGACGCTCTCCAGCAGCCGCTTGGTCAGCGTCTTGTCCATGGCGATGGCGGAGGCCACCATGCCGGAATGGGTGTAGCGCAGGCCCAGTATGTCGAGAACGCCCTGGATCGTCCCGTCCTCGCCGCCGCGCCCGTGCAGCGCGTTGAACACCACGTCGGGGCGCGGGGTCAGGGCCGCTATCAGCGCGCCCAGGTCGCGGGAGACGTCGATCTCGGTCACCCGGTAGCCGCTTTCCCGCAGCGCCCTGGCCGCGGCGGCGCCGCTGACCAGGGACACCTCCCGCTCGGCCGACCAGCCGCCCAGCAGGACGGCGACATGCTGCGGCTTCGCGGTCATGGCGTGCTCCCCGGAATGGTCTTGCCCGGCGCGGGAACGCCGATGCGGCGGATTTCCCAGCGCAACTCGATGCCCGACGTCTCGTAGACGCGGCGGCGGACCTCCTCGCCCAGGGATTCCAGGTCGTCCGCCGTGGCGGAGCCCAGGTTGAGCAGGAAGTTGCAGTGCTTCTCCGACACCTGCGCGCCGCCGATCATCAGGCCCCGGCAGCCGGCGCGGTCGATCAGCGCCCAGGCCTTCTCGCCCGGCGGGTTGGCGAAGGTCGAGCCGCCGGTCCGCGCCCGCACCGGCTGGCTGTCCGCCCGCGCCGAAGCGATCTCGTGCATGCGGCCGCCGATCTCGTGAGGATCGCCGGGATGGCCGCGCAGGATGGCGCCGGTGAAGATCCAGTCCTCCGGAACTGCGCAGTGCCGGTAAGTCAGTCCCAGCGCGTCGCGGTCCAGCACATGTGCCCGCCCTTGCCGATCCAGGGCGGTGGCCGAGACCGCCACGTCGGACAACTCGCGGCCATAGGCGCCTCCGTTCATGCGGATCGCGCCGCCGATCGTGCCGGGGATGCCCGACAGGAATTCCAGCCCGGCGATGCCGGCGTCTCGCGCCGCCACGGCCACGTTCAGGTCCAGCGCCGCGGCGCCGGCGCGGATCTCCAGGCCGTCCGCCGCCACGTCGGCGAAGGCGCGGCCCAGCCGGACCACGACGCCGGGCACGCCGCCGTCGCGCACCAGCAGGTTCGACGCGACGCCGATCACGGTCACCGGCACGTCGGCCGGGCAACCCGCCAGGAACGCGGCCAGATCGTCGGCATCGGCCGGCTTGAACATCACCTCCGCCGGGCCGCCGACGCGGAACCAGGTGACGTTCGCCAGCGGCGCGTTCGCGGTCAGCCGTCCGCGCACCGCCGGCAGGCGGTCGATCAGGTGGGGCTCATGGTGGTGCATGGGAGCGGCCGCCGTCATCGTTTCTTGCCTCCCTCGGTGCCGTGGAGCTTGTCCAGCTCGCCCGGCAGGGCGTTGGCCCAGGCGGTGATGTTGCCGGCGCCCAGGCAGACGACGAAGTCGCCGGGCTGTGCGAGGTCGCGGACCATGGACGGCAGGGCTTCCGGCGACGGCAGCGGCAGAACCTGGCGGTGGCCGCGCATGCGAAGCCCCTCGACCAGGCCGTCGCGGTCGGCACCCTCGATCGGCTGCTCGCCGGCGGCATAGACGTCGGCGACCAGGACGGTGTCGGCATCGTTGAAGCAGGCGCAGAAATCCTCGAACAGGCTGTGCAGGCGGCTGTAGCGGTGCGGCTGGACCACGGCGATGGTCCGGCCGGTCCCGGCGGTCCGGGCCGCCTTCAGCACGGCGGCGATCTCCACCGGATGGTGGCCGTAATCGTCGATCACGGTCACGCCGTTGCTCTCGCCGGTCTTGGTGAAGCGCCGCTTGACGCCGGAGAAGCGGGCGAAGCTGGACCGGATCTTGTCGCCGTCGATGCCCATCTCGTTGCCGACCGCGATGGCGGCCAGGCTGTTCTGCACGTTGTGCAGCCCGAACATGGGCAGGTGGATGCCCTGGATCACGCGCGGCTCCCCGGCGACGCGGTCGCTGAGCGCCACGTCGAAGCGGGCGCCGTCGGTCCCGGTCACCACGTCCACCGCACGCACGTCGGCCTGCGGGCTGAAGCCGTAGGTCACGATCCGGCGGTCGGCGACGCGCGGGATCATCGCCTGGACCTCGGGATGGTCGATGCACAGCGCCGCGAAGCCGTAGAACGGGATGTTCTGGACGAAGCTGTCGAAGGCGGAGCGAACCCCGTCGAAGGTGCCGTAGTGGTCCAGGTGCTCGGGGTCGATGTTGGTCACCACGGTGATCAGCGCCGGCAGCTTGGTGAAGGTGCCGTCGCTCTCGTCCGCCTCGACCACCATCCAGTCGCCGGCGCCCAGGCGGGTGTTGGTGCCGTAGGCGTTGATGATGCCGCCGTTGATCACGGTCGGGTCCAGCCCGGCGCCTTCCAGCAGGGTGCCGACCATGCTGGTGGTCGTGGTCTTGCCGTGGGTGCCGCCGATCGCGATCGACCATTTCAGCCGCATCAGCTCGCCCAGCATCTCGGCCCGGCGGACCACCGGGATCAGGGCGTTCCTGGCCGCGACGACCTCCGGATTGTCCTTCTTGACCGCGGAGGAGATCACCACGACCGAGGCGTCGGCCAGGTTCTCGCCGCGGTGGCCGATCTCGACGGGGATCCCCAGGGCGCGCAGGCGCTTGACGTTGGCGCTGTCGGCGATGTCCGACCCGCGGACGGAATAGCCCAGGTTCCGCAGCACCTCGGCGATGCCGCTCATGCCGATCCCGCCGATACCGACGAAGTGGATCGTCCCGATGGACAGGGGCAGGGCTCTCATTATTCGGCGGCCTCGGTGGAGTAATGGTCCGCGCCGGCTTTCGCCCGGTCGCTTCGGGGGGATGCGGCGCCCCTGGGGGCGCCCGTGGCGATGTCGGTGACGATGTCGGCCAGGCGCGAGGCGGCGTCCGCGGCGCCGCGCGTCCGGGCCGCCTCCGCCGCCTTGCCCAGGGTGGCGGGCAGGTCGAGCAGCGCTTCCAGCCGGTCCGCCAGCGCCTTCGGCGTGAAGGCCGGCTGGGGCATCAGCCAGGCGCCGCCGGCATCGGCGACGGCCTGCGCGTTGGCGGTCTGGTGGTCGTCCATGGCGAACGGGTAGGGCACCAGAACGGCCGGCCGGCCGGCCGCGGCCAGTTCGGCGACGGTCGAGGCGCCCGACCGGCAGACGGCGAGATGGCAGGCCGCCAGCCGGTCCGGCACGTCGCGGAAGAAGCTGGACAGCTCGGCATCGACGCCCGCCTCGGCGAACGCGGCCTTCGCCGCCTCCAGGTCCTCGGGCCGGCACTGCTGGGCGATGCGGATGCGCCGCCGCAGCGCGTCCGGAAGCAGCGCCAGGGCCGCCGGCACGATCTCGCTGAAGATCCGGGCTCCCTGGCTGCCGCCGACCACCAGCAGCCGGAGCTCGCCGCCCGGCTCCAGCGCCGGATAGGGCAGGTCCCGCACGGCCGCGACACCCGGGCGCACCGGGTTGCCGGTCGGCACCAGCTTCGCCCGGTCGGCCGGCTTGACCGCCGATACCGCGGCGAAGGAGGTGGCGATTCGGGCCGCGCCGGGCGCCAGCATCCGGTTGGCCCGGCCGAGCACGGCGTTCTGCTCGTGCAGCACGGTCGGAACGCCCGCCCGCTGCGCCATCAGGACCGTCGGGACCGAGGGATACCCGCCGAAGCCCACCACGACGGACGGCCGCAGCGCCGCGATCAGCCGGCGTGCCTGGATCGCTCCCAGGCCCAGCTCGACGGCGCCGCGCAGCTTGCCCATGACGCCGCTGCCGAAGCTGGACGCGCGGATGCGGTGGACCTCCACCTCCGGCAGGGCGTCGCCGAACGCCTTGCCGCGCCGGTCGGTGACCAGCACCACCCGGTGGCCGCGCGCCAGCAGCTCACGGGCCAGCGCTTCCGCCGGGAACATGTGCCCGCCGGTACCGCCCGCGGCCAGGACGACGGGGCCTTGCGTCACAGGGATCGTCATGTCCCGTCTCCTCCGCCGAAGCGCTTGCGGGTCAGCGCCAGCACCATTCCCATGCCGAAGCCCAGGGCCAGCAGCGACGACCCGCCGTAGCTGATGAAAGGCAGGGTCATGCCCTTGGTCGGCATCATGTGCAGGCTCGACGCCATGTTGATCCAGGCCTGGAGCCCGAACTGGGTCAGCAGCCCGGTGACCGCCAGGACGACGAACAGGTTGTCGTCGCGCATCACCCGCAGGAAGCCGCGGATCACGACGAAGGCGAACAGCGTGATCAGGACGAGGCACCAGAAAAGCCCCAGCTCCTCGCCGGCGACCGCGAAGATGAAGTCGGCATGGGCGTCCGGCAGCATCATCTTGATGCTGCCCTGGCCGGGGCCGGTGCCGAACGCGCCGCCGTTCTGGAAAGCCTCCAGCGACCGGGTCACCTGGTAGTTGTCGCCCGCCGCCGGGTCGATGAAGCGGTCGATGCGGCTGGACACGTGCGGGAACAGCATGTAGGCGCCGACCAGGCCGGTGATGCCCAGAACGCCGAGGATGGCGACCAGCACGATCGGCAGCCCGGCTAGGAAGAACTGGCAGAACCACACCACCGAGACCACGAAGGTCATGCCCAGGTCCGGCTGCATCATCAGCAGCCCGACGATCATCAGGTAGAGCATGATGGAGATGGCCGCGCCGGGGAACCGCTCGCTGGTCTTGCCGTGGGCGAACAGCCAGGCGGCGACCACGGCGAAGGCCGGCTTGACGAACTCCGACGGCTGGATCGACAGGCCGGGGACATGGATCCAGCGGCGGGCACCCTTGATCTCGAACCCGATGACCATGGTCAGCGCCAGCAGGATCGTGAAGAGGATGAAGGCGATCACCGCCGTCCGCCGGACGCCGCGCAGGCTCAGCAGCGACACGCCGACCATCACCATGCAGGCGGGCACCAGCATCAGGATATGGCGCTGGACGAAGTGGAAATTGTCCAGCCCGATGCGTTCGGCGACGGCCGGGCTCGCCGCCTGGACCAGCACGATGCCGAGGCCCATCAGGACCGCCACCACCGCCAGCGTCCAGCGGTCCACCGTCCACCACCACTTGCCGAATATGGAATGGTCGGTCCGGGCGAAAGCGGTCATCCCGCGACTTCCTTCTTCACCGATACGTCACTCGTCAAGGCCGCCACCAGGGCCGCGAAAACCTCGCCGCGATGCTCGAAGTTCCTGAACTGGTCCCAGGAGGCGCAGGCCGGCGACAGCAGCACCGTGGCGCCGGGCAGCGCCTCGTCCCGCGCCATCGCCGCCGCGGCCGGCACGGCGGTTTCCAGGGTTCCGCACCGGGTATAGGCGACGTCCCGGGCGTGGAGCCACGCGGCGAATTGCTCCGTCGCCTGCCCGATCAGGAAGGCATGGCGGATGCGCGGCATGAAGGGCTCCAGCCCGTCCAGGCCGCCCTCCTTGGGCTGGCCGCCGATGATCCAGTAGATCGGGTCGTAGCAGACCAGCGCCTTGGCCGCGGCGTCGGCATTTGTCGCCTTGCTGTCGTTGACGAACCGGACGCCGTCGCGCTCCGCCACAAGCTGCTGGCGGTGCGCCAGGCCGGGGAAGCTGCGCAGCCCCGCCAGGATGGTGTCGAGCGGCACGCCGCAGGCGCGCGCCGCCGCGAAGGCCGCCGCGGCGTTCTGCCAGTTGTGCCGGCCGGGCAGGGCGGCGATCCCGGCGAGGTCGATCACCGGCTCCGCGCCGCCGTCGTACAGCTTGCCGTCCAGGACAAAGATCCCCTTGGTCGGCCGCTCCGCCGATATGGGGACCACGGCGCAGGGGACGGTGTGCTCCATCTCCTCGAAAACGGCCCGGCAATGGGCGTCGTCCACGCCGACGATCGCCGTGTGCGAGCGCTTCGGGTGCTGGAAGATGCGGCGCTTGGCGGCGACATAGCCGTCCATGCCGCCGTGGCGGTCCAGGTGGTCGGGGGTGACGTTGAGCAGGATCGCGACGTTGAACCCGACGGAGGGCACCAGCTCCAGCTGGTACGAGGACATCTCAAGCACGTAAACGCCGTCCTCGCCCAGGGGCTCGAAGCTCAGGACCGGCGTGCCGAGATTGCCGCCGACCTGTATCCTCCGGCCGGCGAGCGCCAGGATGTGCCCGATCAGCGCCGTCGTGGTGGATTTGCCGTTGGTCCCGGTGATGCCGACATAGGACGCCTTGGGCTGCGCCCGGTACAGCAGCTCGATGTCGCCGACGATGGGCAGGCCGGCATCCCTGGCCCGCGCCGCGACCGCGTTGGGCTTCGGGAAGGTGTGCGGGATGCCGGGCGACAGCACCAGCGCCTCGACCCCTGAAAGGTCGGCCGTATTCAGGTCGGTCAGCGGGATGCCGGCGGCGGAGGCGGCGGCGCGTCCGGCCTCGCCGTCGTCCCAGGCCAGGATCTCCACGCCGGCGTCCATCAGCGCCCGTGCCGTGGCCAGTCCCGACTTGGCGAGGCCCATGACCGCGTAGCGCTTTCCCCGGAGATGCTTGAGGTCGATCATGGCGTCACCGCAGCTTCAGGGTGGACAGGCCGACCAGCGCCAGCACCACGGCGATGATCCAGAAGCGGATGACGACGGTCGGCTCGGCCCAGCCCTTCTTCTCGAAATGATGATGCAGCGGCGCCATGCGGAACACCCGCTTGCCGGTCAGCTTGTAGGAGGTGACCTGGACGATCACCGACACGGTCTCCAGCACGAACAGGCCGCCGATGATCGCCAGCACCAGCTCGTGCTTCGTGATGACGCTGATGGCGCCGAGCGCCCCGCCGATCGACAGCGACCCGGTGTCTCCCATGAAGACCATGGCCGGCGGCGCGTTGAACCACAGGAAGCCCAGGCCGGCACCGACCATGGCGCCGCAGAACACCGCCAGCTCGCCTGTTCCCGGCACGTGGTGGATCTGCAGGTAGTTGGCAAAGACCGTGTTGCCGACCAGGTACGCTATCAGGCCGAAGCAGCTCGCCGCGATCATCACCGGCACGATCGCCAGCCCGTCCAGCCCGTCGGTCAGGTTGACCGCGTTGCTGGCCCCGACCATCACGAACACCGCCATCGGCACGAAGAACCAGCCCAGGTCGATCAGCAGGTCCTTCATGAAGGGGACCGCCAGCCCGTGGGACACGGTGTCCTGGCCGAACACCGCGATGATCAGGGCTGCGGCGCCGCCGGTGCCGATCTGTCCGGCCAGCTTCAGCTTGCCCGACAGGCCCTTGGTGTTGCGCTTGGTCAGCTTCAGGAAGTCGTCGCCGAAACCGATCAGGCCGAATCCTATGGTCACCAGCAGGACGACCCAGACGAACAGGTTGGTCAGGTCGGCCCACAGCAGCGTGCTGATCATCACCGCGATCAGGATCATCAGGCCGCCCATGGTCGGGGTGCCCTTCTTCTTCTGATGGGTTTCCGGCCCGTCGCTGCGGATCGGCTGGCCCTCGCCCTGCTTGGACTTCAGCCAGCGGATCAGGGTCGGGAAGAAGACGAAGCTGATCACCGACGCGGTCAGGATCGCTCCGCCCGTCCGGAACGTGATGTACCGGAACAGATTGAAGATGATGAACTCATCCGCCAGGGGAAACAGCAGGTGGTAAAGCATCGTTGAATCGCCTCAGCCCTGCCGTGCGGCGCGGTGCGCCTTGTCGTCGGGAGCATCTTCGGGAGTCGTTCGGGAGGTTGGGTCGGAACGGGTGTCGGCACCGGCATCCAGCGCGGCGACCGCGTCGACCACGGCGGCCATGCGGCTGCCGGCCGACCCCTTGACCATCAGGACGTCGCCGGCGCGCACCGCCCCGGCCACCAGGGGGGCCAGCGCCGCGCTGTCCGGCGCCCAGGCGCCGCGCATGTCGGCCGGCAGCCTGTCGAACAGGCGCTTCATGTGGGGGCCGGCGCAGAACGCCAGGTCCACCGAGGCGGCCTTCAGCGGTTCGGCCAGGGCCGCGTGCAGCAGGGGCGAGCGCTCGCCCAGCTCCAGCATGTCGCCCAGCACGGCGATGCGCCGCCCGCCGACGCCCGGATCGCCCTTGGCCAGCACCTGGAAGCTCGCCTCCATGGAGACCGGGCTGGCGTTGTAGCTCTCGTCGATCACGGTCAGGGCGCCCTGGGCCAGCTGCACGCGCCGGCGGGCACCCCGTCCCTTGATCGGCTTCAGCGTCGCCATCGCCCGCGCCGCCGCGACCACGTCGCCGCCCAGCGCGCGGACCGCCAGGAGCACGGCCAGGCTGTTCATCACGTGGTGGCGGCCGGGAAGCGCCAGGCAGTATTGCAGCGCCTCCCCCTTGATCACGGCGTTCACCGCGCTGCAGGTCGCGTGGATCGAGCAGTCGGTCAGCCGGGCACTGGCGTCGTCGGCCTTGCCGAAGCCCAGGATACGCGACAGGCCGCGGGTGCGGGCGGCGGCGACCAGCCGGGCGTAATGGGGGTTGTCGCGGTTCAGGACCACGGCGCCGTTGGGCGCCATGCCCTCGAAGATCTCCGCCTTGGCGTCGGCGATCGCCTCGACCGAGGGGAAGTGCTCCAGATGGACGGCCTCGATGGTCGTGATCACCGCGACGTCGGGGCGGACCTGGCGGGACAGCGGCCCGATCTCGCCGGCATGGTTCATGCCCAGCTCGAACACCGCGTAGGTGCAGTCGGCCGGCATGCGCGCCAGGCTGAGCGGCACGCCCCAATGGTTGTTCAGGCTGCCCGCCGTGGCGAAGGTCGGCGCCAATGCCGACAGGCAGGTGCCCAGCGCCTCCTTGGTGCTGGTCTTGCCGACCGACCCGGTCACCGCGACGACCTTGGCGTTGGTGCGCAGCCGCGCCACCGAGCCCAGGTCCTGGAGGGCGGCGAAGGTGTCCTCGACCATGACCAGCGGGGCGTCCGGCCCGACGCCGTCCGGCCGGTGCGACACCAGCGCGGCCGCGGCGCCGGCCGCCAAGGCCTGCGCCACGTAGCGGTGGCCATCGAAGTTCGGCCCCTTCAGCGCGATGAACAGGTCGCCCGGCCGGATCGTGCGGCTGTCGATCGACACGCCGGCCGCCTGCCAGCCGGGGGCGCCGCTCAGGGTGCCGTTGGTCGCCGCCGCGGCGTCGCCGGCGGTCCAGAGGACGGGGGCTTGGGCCATCGGAGCTTGGGCCATCAGACCAGGGCCTCCCGCAGGGCGGCGCGCGCCTCGTCGGCGTCGTCGAACGGCCTCACCACGGTGCCGACGGTCTGGCCCTGCTCGTGGCCCTTGCCGGCGATCACCAGCACGTCGCCCTCGGCCAGGTCCCGGACGGCGGCGCGGATCGCCGCGGCGCGGTCGCCGATCTCCTCGGCGTCCGGGCAGCCGGCCATGACCTCGCGCCGGATCGCCTCCGCCGCTTCGGTCCTGGGGTTGTCGTCGGTCACGATGACCCGGTCGGCCAGCCGGTCCGCCAGCTCGCCCATGACCGGCCGCTTGCCCCGGTCGCGGTCGCCGCCGCAGCCGAACACCACCACCAGCCGCTTAGCCGCGTGGGGACGCAGGGCCTTCAGCACAGTCTCCAGCGCGTCGGGCGTGTGGGCGTAGTCCACGTAGATCGGGGCGCCCGAGGGGTGGCGGGCGACCTGCTCCAGCCGGCCGCGGACGCCGTCCAGCCGTTCCAGCGCCGCCGCCGCCTCGTCCGGGTCGGCGCCGGTGCCGATCGCCATGCCCAGCGCGCACAGCGCGTTCATGCATTGGAAGCGCCCGGCCAGCGGCAGGTCGATGTCGTGGTCCCGGCCGAGCACGGTCAGCTTCAGGCGCTGTCCGTGGGGCAGGGGGATCAGGTCGCGCAAGGCAAGCTCCTTCGCCTGTGTGCCATAGCCGATCAGGCGATGACCACGCCGCGAACACAGCTCTGACAGAGGGGTGAACTCGGGCGCGTCCGCGTTCAGCACCGCCGTCCCGCCGGGGGGCAGGACGCGGTCGAACAGCATCGACTTCGCCGCGAGGTAAGCCTCCATACTGCCGTGGTAATCCAGGTGGTCGCGTGACAAATTTGTGAAACCAGCGGTTTCGATCGTCACGCCGTCCAGGCGGTACTGGTCGAGTCCGTGGCTCGACGCCTCCATGGCGAGATGGTCGACCCCGGCGTCGGCAAGCTCGGCGAGCGCCTGGTGAAGCGACACCGTGTCCGGCGTGGTCAGGGAGCCGTAGCGCTCCAGCCCCGGCGCCGTGATGCCGAGAGTGCCCAGGCTGGCCGCCCGGTGGCCCAGCAGGGCCCAGATCTGGCGGGCGAACTGCACGGTGGAGGTCTTGCCGTTGGTGCCGGTCACCGCCGCGACATGGGCCGGCTGCCGCCCGTAGAAGCGGGCCGCCATCAGCGCCAGCCGGCGCCGGGGGTTCTCGTCCTCGATCAGGGTCACGCCGTCGGGCGTCCCGTCCGGCAGCACCGTGCCGGCCGGTCCCAGCACCGCCACCGCGCCGCGCGCCACCGCGTCGGCCACGAAGGCCCGTCCGTCGGCCCGGCTCCCCGGCAGGGCCGCGAACAGGAACCCCGGCTTCACCGCGCGCGAATCGCTCGTCAGGCCCGCGATCAGGGGATCGCGGGCCTGGAGCGGCGCGGCCGGGGCGGTGTCGGAGGAGGCGAGGTCAGTAAGACGCAAGGGTGCTTCCCCGGGGATTGAGATGGATTTCCGTGGCCGTGCGGATGTCGGGCCGGTTCTCGTCGATCGGGGCGATGCCCATCAGCGGCCCCATCTGCTGGATGATCCTGCCGGCCAGCGGTGCCGCGACCCAGCCGCCGGTGGCGTAGCCGTAGGTGCGCTTGTTGCCCTTCGGCTCGTCGACCATCGCCATCACCAGGTAGCGGGGGTCCTGGATCGGGAAGGCGCCGATGAACGACGACAACAGGGCCTTCTTCGCATAGCCACGCCCACTGGTCTTCTCCGCCGTACCCGTCTTGCCGCCGACCACGTAGCCGGGGGCGGCCGCTCCGGTCGCCGTGCCCTGGGTCACGACCAAGCGCATCAGACGGCGGATTTGGTCCGAGGTTTGTGGCGAAATTACGCGCTCCGCGGGTACCGGGTCGCCGGGATCGCGCTTCAGCAGGGTGGGCGGGTGCAGCAGGCCGCCGTTGACCGTGGCGGCGGTGGCCGAGGCCATCTGGATCGGGCTGACCGACAGACCGTGCCCGAAGGCGATCGTCATGGTGCTGGCTTCGCGCCAGGGGCTGGGCACCATCGGCGCCCCGACCTCGGGGATCTCAACCGGCGACCGCCTGAGCAGGCCCAGCTTGTCCATCAGCGCCCGCTGGGCCGGCGTGCCGACCTCCAGCGCCATCCGGACCGAGCCGATGTTGGACGAGTACATGAAGACTTCGGGGACGGTCAGCCAACGGTTCTTGCCGTGGTAGTCGCTGATCGTGAAGCGTCCGACCCGGACCGACTTGGTCGCGTCGAAGCTGTCGCCCATGCGGATCTTGCCCGACTCCAGGGCGAGGGCCGAATTGAAGATCTTGAACGTCGAACCCATCTCGTACACGCCGAGCGTGTTGCGGTTGAAGCGCGCGTTCTCGTCGTTGGTCGGGGCGTGGGGGTCGAAGTCCGGCAGCGAGACCATCGCCAGGACCTCGCCAGTCTTGACGTCCATGATCATGCCGGCGCCGCCCAGGGCCTGGAACTCGTCCACGGCGCTCTGGAGCTCCCGCTTGACCAGGTGCTGGAGGCGCACGTCCAGGGACAGCTGGACCGGCTCGCTGGACGACCTCAGGCGGCTGTCGAACGATTGCTCGACTCCCATCAGGCCGTTGTTGTCGACGCCGGTGAAACCCACGACATGGGCGGTCAGGTTGGCGTTCGGGTAGACCCGGCGCTCCTCGCGCTGGAAATAGAGGCCGGGGATGCCGAGCCGGTTGACCTCGTAATGCTCGCGCGGCGACAGGTTCCGCCGGATCCAGACGAACCGCTTGTCGCTCTTCAGCTTGGCCAGGGTGTCCTGGTAGTCCAGGTCGGTCAGGACGGAGGTCAGCTTCTGCGTCGCCTCCAGCGGGTTGATCACCAGCTTGGGGTCGGCATGCAGCGACGCGGTCGCCAGTGAGCTCGCCAGCAGCACGCCGTTGCGGTCCACGATGTCGGCGCGGCTGGCCGGGATGGCATGGGCGGAGGCGGCCTGCGCCAGGCCCGTGTCTCCCCCCTGGCTCATCACGGTGGCATCGACCAGCTTGACGCCGACCGCGCCGAAGGCGAGCGCAAAGACCGCGACGGTCACCATCAGCCGGCTGCGCGCCTGTTCCAAAGCCTGCGCGGCGCGGCCCCCGGTACGCCGCTCGGCGGTGCGGCCGCCGGCCGCCGCCGTCGCCTGGGCGCGGTCGATATGCCAGTGGCGGGGCGCATGGATGCCGGTCATTGCGTCACCTTGTAGGTGGCGAGCACCACGGAACCGGCCGGCGGGCTTGCCGGCTGGCTGCCGGCGCCCGGCTTGCGCGACGGCATCGGCACCGTCCCGGCGACAAGCGCGGGGCCCTGCGGCGCGTCGGGATCGACCGGGTGCAGCCGCGCCGGGATGGTCTCGACCGAGGCGATCACCTGCCCGGCGGCGGTCGGGCCGAGCACCAGGTGGCGGCGCGCCATTTCCTCGATCCGGGTCGGATCGTTCATGTAGCTCCACTCGGCCTTCAGGATCTGGATGGCTTCCTGTTCGTGGATGATCGCGCGGTTCAGCCCGGCCAGGTCCTCGCCGAGCGCCTGCACCCGGTAGCTCGTGTGGAACAATGCCCCGCTCGCCAGGCCCGCCAGACCGAGCCAGATCACCGTGGACTTGCTGATCATGCTGCCTCCTCGAAGGCCGGCGCCTTCGTGCGTTCGGCCGCGCGCAGCCGGGCTGACCGGGCGCGGGGATTGTTGACGAGTTCCGTGTCGCCGGGCGTCACCGGCTTGCGGGAGATCAGGCGGAACGTCGGCGCCGCTTCGGCCGTCCGCTCCACCGGTGCGTGACGCGACGGGGCCGGGCTGTTGCCCGACCGCCGGCGCAGGAATTCCTTGACCTGGCGGTCTTCCAGCGAGTGGAACGAGACCACCGCCAGCCGGCCGCCGGGGCGCAGCAGCCGCTCGGAGGCGGCGAGGCCGCGGTCCAGTTCGCCCAGCTCGTCGTTGACGTAGAGCCGGAGCGCCTGGAAGGTCCGGGTCGCCGGATCGATGCCGTCGCGGCTCTTCGGGACGACCCGCCGGACGATCTCGGCCAGCCGGGCGGTCCGCTCGATCGGCTGCTCGGAGCGGGCGGCCACGATCGCGCGGGCGACCCGGCGCGACATCCGCTCCTCGCCCAGGCGGTAGATCACGTCGGCCAGTTCCGTCTCGCCCAGGGAATTGACCGCGTCGGCGGCCGTCATCCCATGATTTCCCATGCGCATGTCCAGCGGCCCGTCGCTGCGGAACGAAAAGCCGCGCGCCGGGTCGTCGATCTGCGGCGACGAGACGCCCAGGTCCAGAGTGACGCCGTCGACGCCCTCGACCCCGGCCTCGCGCAGCAGCGAGTCCATCCGGCCGAAGGGACCCTCGATGACGTTCAACCGATGGGGGAATTCCTCCGCCAGGGCCGAGCCCGCGGCGACCGCCGCCGGGTCGCGGTCGATCCCCCAGACGGTGCAATCCGCGGCGGCCAGGATCGCGCGGGCATAGCCGCCGCGGCCGAAGGTCCCGTCCACATAGATGCCGCCGTCCCGGGGAGCCAGGGCGGCCACCACCTCTTCCAGCAGGACGGGGACATGTTCGTAGGTCGTCGCCATGCCGCCCTCCTATTCCTTCGCCGGGGCGGCGGCGGGCCGGCGGCCCGCCAGGCTGATGCTGCTGAGCGACAGGCCGGCGGCGCGGCTGAGCTTGCGCGCCTCTTCCATGCGGGCGGCGTGGGCGGCCGGCTCCCAGATCTGGAAAGTCTTGTTGTTGGCCACGAACGAGGCCTGCTCGGTGATCCCGGCGAAATCCAGCATGTCCTGGGGGATCAGGATCCGGCCCTCGGCGTCGATCCCCAGCTGAATCGAGCCGGCGAAGATCGTCGCCTGGAAGAGGTCCTTCTCTTCCGGCGGAATGTCCATTTGATCCAGTGTTTCGGCCAGCCTGTCCATATGCTCCGGGCTACACGCTTCGAGTGCAGAAAACTGTAGGGAGCGGAACACGATCACGCTGGACGCAACGCCTTCGGGGGAGTCCTTGGCCAGCACGCCCCGAAAGGAAGCCGGCACCGACACCCGGCCCTTCTTGTCTACCTTGTTCAAGAAAGAGGACAAGAAGATGGCCATGTAACCCTCAAGCCCTGCGGTCCGAGCCATCGGCCCCGCACCACCTTCGCCTTGGTTAGGTTCGCCCCAGGAGTTAGCCCTTAAGGGTACCGCCCCAGCAGCTTGGGTGAGTATGGGATAACATGGGATTTCATGGGCCGTCAATGCCGTTGCCAGTAATTGGCCTTTGGAATCAAGAAATTTCGCGGCTGCGTTCGTCTTTCCTCAAGGTTGGATTGTGGATGCCACGCTTTTTAGCGAGAACCTAAACATCAAGTTAATCTTAAGAGCGTCTCTGAAGTTTGTTCACTTTATGTTCTTATAACGATCGGGCGAACTCAAACGACGAGTCCTTGAATCATTGACCGACTCGGATCGGAAAATCGGCCGCGGAAATCATGCGGAACAGTCATTAACAGCTTGTCCACAGGATTATCCCGATACGTCCCATCATTGTCCCAGCTTCCGGCCCATGAAAACCCACGACCGGCAGGAACATCCTGAAAGTTGAATTAGGAAAATCTTAATTAAGGGGTGCCAGGTGGCCTGTAAGCCGGGTTCTGTCCCCGCCCGCGATCCGGTTTCCCGGAAGGGGACGGTGGATGACCATTCATCTGGGACGCCCGTTACCGGACGCCTCACGCGACCAACCCGGGCGACGGCGCGGAAATGCGCTAGGCTTGTGGCCAAGCCGCCCCTATTCGGTCTTGCTCCCGGTGGGGTTTACCATGCCGTCTCCGTTGCCGGAGCCGCGGTGCGCTCTTACCGCACCCTTTCACCCTTGCCTGCCGACTCCGGAGACGAACTCCGGCGCTGGGCTGGCGGTTTTCTTTCTGTGGCACTTTCCCTGGGGTCGCCCCCGCCGGGCGTTACCCGGCACCGTATTTCCGTGGAGCCCGGACTTTCCTCTCCCCATGGGATCCCATGGGAAGCGGCCATCCAGCCACCTGGCGGCCGGGAACTTAGGCACTGGACGGGTGCGATGCAACAGAATTGCAATGCCGAAGGCGATAAGAGGCCGGAATCAGCGGGAAACGGGCGCTTCCGCCTGCCGGACCGCCGCCCGGAGCACGCGCATGAAGGTCCGGTCCAGGCCGAACGCGACCCGGTCGGGGATGAAATGCCGCTGGAAGGCCGTCGCCGCGATCCGGGTCGGGGCGTCCAGCACGCCCGATGCCGCGACCTCGTAGCCGAACCGGCCCAGCAGGTCCTGGGCCTCCGCCACCGCGTAGCCCGGCCCGTCGTCCAGCGCGTCCGGTTCCGGCCACAGCCCGATGCCCCGTGCCGCGAGGCTGCGCCAGTCGAACAGTTCGCCGGGATCCTCCTTGCGGGCCGGCGCCACGTCGGAGTGGGCGAGCACCCGGTGGGGCAAAATCCCATGCCGATCCAGGATGCCGCGCGCCAGGGCGGCGAAGGCCTCCATCTGGGCCGGCGGGAACGGGCGATAGCCCCATTCGTGTCCGGGATTCACCAGCTCCACGCCGACCGAGCGGCTGTTGACGTCGCGCTCGCCGAGCCAGAAGCCGACGCCGGCATGCCAGGCCCGCCGCTCCTCCGGCACCAGGGCGAACACCGTGCCGTCCTCGTCCACCAGATAATGCGCGCTGACCCGGGAGGCCGGATCGCACAGCCGCTCCAGGGCCTCGGCGCCCGTCGGCATGCCGGTGTAGTGGACCAGCAGGATATCGACCGGCACGCCGTCCGGGCGCGGTTCCTGGTTTGGTGAAGATCGCGGGATCGGGGAGAGCGTCATGTCGCCGACTGGTTCTGGTTCTGCTTCGGAGCTTTCCGGATCATGATCACCGCGACGCCCACCAGCGTCAGCGACCCGCCGACCACCATGGCAGGCGTCAGCGGCTCGCCCAGCAGCAGGACGCCGGACAGCACGCCGAACACCGGCACCAGCAGCGTCCACGGCATGGTCTGGTTGACCGGGTAGCGGCGCACCAGAGGATACCAGAACGCGTAGGACACGATGGTGACCATGATCGCCATGTAGGCGATGCTGCCCCAGCCGAGCCAGGACGCCGCCCTGATCTGCTCGATCTGCCCGCTCTCCATCAGCAGCGAGACGGCGATCAGCTGGGGCGCCGCCATGACGGACATCCAGGCATTGAGCGAGAAGCCGTTGATCGAGCCGATCCGGCGGATCTGGATGTTGACGATGGAGAAGATCAGCGCGGCCACCACCACCAGCCCCAGGTACCAGCTGCCGTCCATGGCCCGGGGCTCGCCGGCGATCACGATCACGCCGCCGAACGAGATCGCCATGCCCAGGCCGCGCCGCCAGCCCAGCTTGTCCTTGTAGAGGATCGCCGCGAGGATGGAGGAGAACGGCACCTGGAGCTGGATCGCGATCGAGGCCGCCGCCGCGTCCACCCGGGTCAGCCCGGTGAACATCAGCGGGAAATGCAGGCCGCCCAGCAACACCGACAGGACGAAGATCTCCTTCATGCGTCCCCACGGCACCGCCACGAACGGCAGCAGCATCACCGCCACCATGGCGAACCGCAGGCTCATCAGCAGCATGGGCGAGAATTCGCGCAGGCCGTACTTGGCCACGGCGAAGTTGAGGCCCCAGATCACCATGACGACCAGGGCGGCGGCGATATCGCGGGGGCTCAAGAGGAGGCTTCCAGTTCTTCCCGCAATGCCTCCAGTTCGAGCCAGCGTTCCTCCGCCGCCTCCAGCTCCGCCTGGAGCTTGCCCAGGCCTTCGCTGGTCTTCTGGAACCCGGCGGGGTCCCGGCTGAAGAAGTCGGCGTCGGCCAGCTTCGTCTCCGCCGCCTTGATTTTCCCGCCCAGATCCTCCATCCGCTTCGGCAGCTGGTCCAGCTCGCGCTGCTGCTGGTAGCTCAGCTTGCGGCGCTGCTTGGCCTCGGCCGGCGGGCCCGCGTCCTTCTTCCGGGCCTTGCCCGCCTCCGGCGCGGCGCGGTCCGGGCGCTGGGCGACGTAGTCCGAGTAGCCGCCGACATATTCCTGGACCTCGCCTGCCCCCTCCACCGCGATGACCGAGGTCACCAGCCGGTCCAGGAAGTCGCGGTCGTGGCTGACCAGCAGCAGCGTGCCGTCATAGTCGCTCAGGACCTCTTCCAGCAGGTCCAGCGTGTCCATGTCCAGGTCGTTGGTCGGTTCGTCCAGGATCATCAGGTTCGACGGCCGGGCGAACAGGGTCGCCAGCAGCAGCCGGTTCCGCTCGCCGCCGGACAGCGCCCGGGTCGGCGTGTCCTTCAGCTTCGGGTCGAACAGGAAGTCCCGCATATAGGATGCGACGTGCCGGGACTGGCCGCCGACCGAGACGCTGTCGCCGCCGAACGGGCAGAGCGTCTGGTGGATCGTGGCGTTGGGATCGAGCGAGGCGCGCCGCTGGTCGAAATAGACCGGCTGCAGGTTGACGCCCAGCCGTACCGTCCCCGAATCGGGCGGCATCTGGCCGGTCAGGATCTTCAGCAGCGTGGTCTTGCCGGCACCGTTCGGGCCGATCAGGCCGACCCGATCGCCGCGCAGGATGCGTGTCGAGAAATCCTTCGCGACCTCCCGCCGCCCGTCCGGCGCGTCGAAGCCCTTGGCGACGTGCTCCGCCTCGATCACCATGCGCCCGCTGGCCTCGCCCTCGGCGACCCCCAGCTTGACCTGCTGGCCGCCGCGCACCCGTTCGGCGCGGTCGGTGCGAAGCTGCTGCAGGGCGCGCACCCGGCCCATGTTGCGGGTCCGGCGGGCGCTGATGCCCTCCCGCATCCACTGGGTCTCGGCGGCGATCTTGCGGTCCAGCTTGTGGGCAGCGATCTCCTCCGACGCGAAGACCTCCTGCTGCCAGGTTTCGAATTCCGCGAAGCCGCGCTCGGTCTCGCGGATGCCGCCGCGGTCGAGCCACAGGGTCCGCCTGGACAGCTTGGACAGGAAGGCGCGATCGTGGCTGATCAGCAGCAGCCCGCCGCGGTAGGATTGCAGCTCGCCTTCCAGCCACTCGATGGTCGGCAGGTCCAGGTGGTTGGTCGGCTCGTCCAGCAGCAGCACGTCGGGGGCGGAGACCAGCGCCCGTCCCAGCGCCGCGCGGCGCGCCTCGCCGCCGGACAGCTCCATGGGCGACCGGTCGACCGCCAGCGCCAGCCGGTCGAGCACCGCGTCGACCCGGTGCAGGGCGTCCTGGTCGTCGGGCGGCAGCCCTTCGGCGACGAAATCGTGGACCGTCGCATAGCCCTCGAACGAGGGTTCCTGCGCCAGATAGGCCACGCGCGCGCCGGGTTGGAGAAAGCGTTCGCCGTCGTCCGGCGCGATCTGTCCGGACAAGAGCTTCATGAGGGTGGATTTGCCGCTGCCGTTGCGTCCGACCAGGCACACCTTGTCGCCCCGCGCGATGCCGAGATCGATCTTCTCGAACACCGGCAGACCGCCGAAAGTGACCGTGGCGCCCATCAGCGCGACCAGGGGAGGATTAGATGCCATGACCCGAAGCTATAAAGGAAATCCCCCCGGTCTCGGCAAGCGCTAACTCCGCAGGGCGGTCACGCGGTTTCCATCACGGCGCCCCGCTCCTTGCGGATCCGGTCGTGGGCGGCGTTGATCGCCGCCAGCTTGTCGTTCGCGATGTCGACGAAATCCTGCGGCAGTCCCTGGGCGATCAGCCGGTCGGGATGATGGTCGCGCACCAGGCCGCGGTGGGCCGACTTGATCTCCTCGTCGGTGGCGTCCGGGGTCAGGCCGAGCACGGCGTAGGGATCGTCCTTGGGAGCGCAGCCGTTGCTCGCCCGGATGCGCAGGAAATCCCGGTCGGAAAAGCCGAATACCTTCGAGATGCCTTCCAGGTAGCCGATCTCGGCCTCGCGCAGCTCGCCGTCGGCCCGCGCGATGTGGAACAGCCCGTCCAGCAGGTCCTCCAGTACGGCGGGGCGGTCGGCCAGCAGCTTGGCGATCTGATTGGCGTAGGGTTCCCAGCCCTGGCTGTCGCGGCGCGCCAGGTCGAAGATGCGCCCGACATTCTTCATTTCCTCGGGCGGGATCTTGAACACCTGCTTGAAGGCGTCGACCTCGTGGCGGGTCACCACGCCGTCCGCCTTGGCCATCTTGGCGCCGAGCGCGATCACGCCGATGGTGAAGGCGATCTGCTGGGTGGCATCGGCCTCGCCATCCTCCTCGCGGTACAGGTCGACGGCGTGGCCGGCGACCGCCCCGAGAAGACCGCCGATCGGGCCACCGACGGCGAAGCCCGCGGCTCCGCCCAGAACTTTTCCCCAGATACTCATGATGCTTGCAACAGGTCCGGCAGTGGCGACGTGCCGAGCATAGCCACCGATTTCGCCTTCGCCAACTGTGACATGGACGTTACCAGCCACGGATTTTTCGCGACGCGGCAACCATTCCCCTTCAGAGTCGTTTGCTGCAGTGCAATATAGTAGCAATGGCCGCACCGATCGGCCAGAAGCGGGCGAAGCCCGCGACCAAGGGAAGGAAGCTCCTGGGATGAAGGCGTCAGCCGCAGTTATTCCACGGAAGTACCACGTCCATGACGGTCTATCGCAAGCTCCTTCCCACCGACCTGAACGCGTATCGCGATCACCTTCTCCGGCTCTCGGCCAACGATCGCTATGCCCGCTTCTGCGGTTTCAAGACCGATGAGGCGATCGCGGGCTATTGCCGCGGCATCGACTGGCGCTTCACCATCATGGTCGGCTGCTTCGTGCGCGGCGAGCTCCGCGCCGTCGCCGAACTGCGCACCGAGCCGAAGGTCTGGCCGGGCGCCGGTGAACTGGCGGTCAGCGTCGAGCCGGGCTTCCAGAACCAGGGCTTCGGGTCGGGCGTGATGCGCCGCATCCTGACCATGGCGCGCAACCGGGCGATTCGCCGCCTCGTGCTGATCTGCCTGACCAGCAACCGCCGCATGCAGGCGATCGCCCGCAAGTTCCTCGGCGACCTGGAAAGCGACTGCGGCGAGGTCACCGGCCGCATTCAACTGCCCTGGCCCGACCAGGTGAGCCTGCTCCAGGAAGCGCTCGACGGCGGCACGGCCATGGTCAACGGCATGCTCGACCAGTGGCAGGGCGCCCCGGACCCGGAGCCTGCCGCGGCGTGAGTTATTCCGGCGCCGATCATCGCCGGAACGAGATCAGGTCAGAAGTCGAAAGTTTCGGGAAGATGATGGGCTGGTTGCATCCGTTCGTGAAGGATGCGAACGATCACGATTGTGTTCGAACCGTCGTCCAAGTGCCGAGTCAGATAATACAGGATGTGGGAGGCGGCTCCCCGTCGTCCGGCCGCATGCTCGACATGGAAGGACCTTACCCCCTCCCTGAGATCGTTCCGGTTCCAGGACCCGGGGCGCTCCGGATCCTGCGCCAGCATCTCCGCGGCCCTGATGAGCAGTTTGGCGTACCGCTCTCTTTGCAGAGGTCCGAACTGTCTGGCGGAGGCCTTGAGTATATCCCGGGTGTCGTCGGCAGCGGCTTCGGTAAGCCGGTAACCCGGACCGCTCACGGCAAGTCTTCGTCCCGCAACGAGGCCGCGATATCGGAAATGGTCAGTTTTGAAAACTGGCCATTTCTCGCTTGCTCGACCCCGATGTTGATTTCGCGGCGCAACACCGCGAGCCGCTCCTCCCGAGCGGCCCTTTCGCGCCTTAGCAGGCGAAGGCTATCCCTGATCACCTCGCTCGCCGTGCCGTACTCCCCGGAGGCGACCTCCTTTTCCACGAACTCGATGAATTCCGCTGGCAGGCTTACATTCATGGTCGGCATATGACCCTCCATCCAGTCGCCGCAGCATCGGTTATTTGGCAAATTTTGTCAAAACTAACTCTTAGGGCTCGCGGTCCCGGCCGCGCTCCAGGATCTCCTCGTCCACTTCGGCGCCCGGACCCGGCCCCAGGCGGCCCAGGCCCGGCAGCTTGATCGCGAGGTCGAGCGGGTCGATGCCGACGGTCAGGCCCAGCACGTTGAACTCGATGCCTTCCTCCACCGCGACCAGCACGCCGGCCAGGCCGAAGATCGACAGTTGCCAGCCGGTCCCGCTGGGGGCCGACGCGAACAGGCTCCACGGCGCCAGGTAATCCTTGCCCAGGGCGGTGGGCGGCAGGTCGAGGCGCAGTTCCGGCACCGCCCGGCCGACGAAGGCGGCGAAGGTGTTGCTGTTGGGGCCGGGCCAGATGCGGTAGGTATCGTTGTACGGATACGCCTTGGCGGCGGCATCCAGCTTCGCGATAGCCGCTTCCGCCGCCGGGCCGCGCAGTTCCGCCAGGATCGTCGGCTTTTGGCCGAACCAGTAGCCGTCGGGCGTGCGCCGGGCGATCGAGATCGCCGGCAGGCCCCGCATGACGCGCCAGCCGATCTTCTCGTACACGGTATAGTCCGAGGCGCCGGCCGGCTTGACGGCGAACCAGGGATGGGTGCCGAAGGCTCCCCGCCACGAGAAGGCGCGCGCGGCATAGACCTGCACGACCGCTTCGGGTGTCGTCGCCGGGTCGGGCGCCTGGTTGGAGGATTGTCGGCTGGCGGTGGACCAGTGGCCCCCCAGCGTCACGGTTCCCATCGCCACCACCAGCATCGGACCGGTCAGCAGAAACAACAGGACCGCCATCGAAACGATCATGGCTTTCATGACATAGAAGATAATCCCAAGGGGTGGCACATTCCAAGCGGGTGTGCCTCAATAATGTTGCGATGCGAAACCAATTCGGAAATCAGGGGAGCAGGCAGGGCATGACCGGCAAGTGGCAATTCTGGATCGATCGCGGCGGCACCTTCACCGACGTGGTGGCGAGAAGGCCGGACGGCGCGGTCGTCACGCACAAGCTGCTGTCCGACAATCCGGAGCGCTATGCCGACGCCGCCCTCCAGGGCATCCGCGACCTGCTCGGCGTCCCGGCCGGAGCGCCGATCCCGGCCGACCGCATCGACGCGGTCAAGATGGGGACCACGGTCGCTACCAACGCCCTGCTGGAGCGGAAGGGCGAACCCACCGTCCTGGTCGCCACCCGGGGCTTCGCCGATGCGCTGCGCATCGGTTATCAGGCGCGGCCGAAGATCTTCGCCCGCCACATCGTCCTGCCGGAACAGCTCTACGCCCACACGGTCGAGGTTCCGGAGCGCGTGGGCGCCGACGGCCGGACGCTGGTCCCGGTCGATCTGGCCGCCGCGCGGGCCGGGCTGACGCGCGCCTTTGAGGCCGGCATCCGTTCCTGTGCGATCGTCTTCATGCACGGCTACCGCTATCCGGAGCACGAGCGCGCCGTCGCCGACGTCGCCCGCTCGGTCGGCTTCACCCAGGTCTCGGTCAGCCACGAGGTCAGCCCGCTGATGAAGCTGGTCGGCCGGGGCGACACCACCGTGGTCGATGCCTACCTGTCGCCGATCCTGCGCCGCTATGTCGACCAGGTGGCGGCCCAGCTGGGCGATACCCGCCTGATGTTCATGCAGTCGAACGGCGGCCTGACCGACGCCCGCCTGTTCCACGGCAAGGATTCCATCCTCTCCGGCCCGGCCGGCGGTATCGTCGGCGCCGTCCGGACATCCACCATGGCCGGGTTCGACCGCATCATCGGCTTCGACATGGGCGGAACCTCGACCGACGTGTCCCACTATGCCGGCGAGTTCGAGCGGACCTTCGAGACGCAGGTGGCCGGCGTCCGGATGCGGGCTCCGATGATGCGGATCAACACCGTCGCCGCCGGCGGCGGATCGATCTGCGTGTTCGACGGCAGCCGCTACCGGGTCGGCCCGGAAAGCGCCGGCGCCAATCCCGGCCCCGCCTGCTATCGCCGGGGCGGGCCGCTGACGGTGACCGACTGCAACGTCATGCTGGGAAAGCTCCACCCCGACTTCTTCCCCCGGGTCTTCGGGCCGGACGCCGACCAGCCGCTCGACGCCGACGTGGTGCGGGAGAAGTTCGCGGCGCTTGCGGAGGAGATCCGGCGGGCCACCGGCGACACCCGAACGCCGGAGGAGGTCGCCGAAGGCTTCCTGAAGATCGCGGTCGAGAACATGGCCAACGCCATCAAGCAGATCTCGGTCCAGCGCGGCTACGACGTAACCGGCTATACCCTGACCTGCTTCGGCGGGGCCGGCGGGCAGCATGCCTGCCTGGTGGCTGACGCACTGGGCATGAAGCGGGTGTTCATCCATCCCCATGCCGGCGTCCTGTCCGCCTACGGCATGGGGCTGGCCGACACGGTGACGATCCGCGAGCGGGCGGTGGAGGTCCTGCTGGAACCGGGACTGATCCCGGCCCTGGCCGCCACCCTGGACGAGTTGGAGGCCGACGGCCGCCATGAGCTTTCGGTCCAGGACCTGGGCGGCGCCGATGTCCGCGCGGTCAGGACTGTACACCTGAAGTACCAGGGCACCGACACCGCCCTGGCCGTCGATTTCGGCGATGCCGAGACCATCCACTACGCCTTCGAGACCGCGCACCGCCAGCGTTACGGCTTCGCCATGGCCGGCAAGCCCCTGGTGGTCGAGGCGGTGTCGGTCGAGGTGATCGGCTCCACCGCGGCGGCCGACGACCCGGAACTGGCGCCCGATCCCCGCGAGGCCCCGCTCCGGCCGCTCGCCAGCCTGAGCGGCACCCCCGTGTTCGACCGGACCGCGCTTCGCCCCGGCGACCGGATCGACGGCCCCGCGATCCTGCGGGAGACCAACGCCACCACCGTGGTCGAGCCCGGCTGGCGCGCCGAGGTCACCAGCCGCGACCATCTCGTCATGATCCGAGTCCAGGCCCTGCCGTCGCGCGTCGCGGTCGGCACGCGCGTCGATCCGGTCATGCTGGAGGTGTTCAACAACCTGTTCATGTCGATCGCGGAACAGATGGGCGTGACGCTGGAGAACACCGCCTATTCGGTCAACATCAAGGAGCGGCTCGACTTCTCCTGCGCCCTGTTTGACGCGGAGGGCGGCCTGATCGCCAACGCCCCCCACATGCCGGTCCACCTGGGCTCCATGGGCGAGAGCGTCCGCGCCATCATCCGCCGCCGCGGCGTCTCCGGAGAGTCGGGCATGAAGCCGGGCGACGCCTTCATGCTGAACGATCCCTACAACGGCGGCACCCACCTGCCGGACATCACGGTAGTCACCCCCGTGTTCGACGATGCCGGCCGCGAGGTCCTGTTCTATGTCGCCTCGCGCGGCCACCATGCCGACGTCGGCGGCATCACCCCCGGCTCCATGCCGCCCGACAGCCGGACGATCGAGGAGGAGGGGGTGCTGATCGACAATTTCATGCTGGTCGACGGCGGCACCTTCCGGGAGGATGCCCTGCACCAACTCCTGACCTCCGGCCGATTCCCCGTGCGCAACACTGTCCAGAATGTCGGCGACCTCAAGGCCCAGCTTGCCGCCAACGAGAAGGGCGTCCAGGAACTCCGCCGGATGGTGGATCATTTCGGCCTGGAAACGGTGACCGCCTACATGGGCCACGTCCAGGACAACGCGGAGGAGCAGGTCCGCCGCGTGCTCGGCGTGCTGAGGGACGGCAGCTTCGTCCAGCGCCTGGACAACGGCGCCGAGATCCATGTCCGGATCTCCATCGACCGGGAGGCGCGCAGCGCCGTCATCGACTTCACCGGGACCAGCCCCCAGCTCGACGACAATTTCAACGCTCCCTCCGCCGTCTGCCGGGCCGCCGTGCTCTACGTTTTCCGGACGCTGGTGGACGACGACATCCCGATGAACGACGGCTGCCTGAAGCCGCTGCGCATCGTCATTCCCGAGGGCTCCATGCTGGCACCGCGCTATCCGGCCGCCGTGGTCGCCGGCAATGTCGAGACATCGCAATGCGTCACCGACGCGCTGTACGGGGCGCTCGGCGTGATGGCCGCGGCCCAGGGCACCATGAACAACTTCACCTTCGGGGACGAACGCTACCAGTACTACGAGACGATCTGCGGCGGGTCGGGCGCCGGCCCGGATTTCGACGGCACCGATGCCGTCCATACCCACATGACCAACTCCCGCCTGACCGACCCGGAGGTGCTGGAATGGCGCTTCCCGGTCCTGCTGGAGTCGTTCCGCATCCGTAGGGGCTCCGGCGGCCGGGGGCGGCACCGGGGCGGCGACGGCACCGTGCGGCGCATGCGTTTCCTGGAACCCATGACCGCCGCGATCCTGTCCAACCACCGCGTGGTGCCCCCGTTCGGCATGGACGGCGGCGAGCCTGGCGAACCGGGAAGCGCCCGCGTCGAGCGCACCGACGGCTCCGTCCAGGCCCTCGGGCCGACGGAAAAGGTCGAAATGCGCGCCGGCGACGTGATGGTGATCGAAACACCCAGCGGCGGAGGGTTCGGGCGGGCGGGGTGAGACCTGTCCGCTCCCTGGTATTACCACTTGCGCGTCCGCCCGTCCGGCCCTTGACCAAGTACTCTTGGAATTAAGTTCAAGCAAGCCATGGGACTCGCAAGAAGTTCCAGGTGAAACAATCGGGAGGAAACATACATGCCTGGTCTGAGGACTTTCGTCGGCTGCCTTCTGCTTGGAACCTGCCTCGCCGGGACGCCCGCCCTGGCTCAGGAGAATCTCAACCGCCTCCAGGACTTCCGGACCACGGGAACCGACCTGACGCTCAAGACGGTGCCCCAGGACCCGGCGAAGCTGGCCCAGCTCCGCAAGAACCTGGAGAAGATCAAGCTTCCTCCCGGATTCAAGATCGACGTCTATGCGATCGTGCCCGACGCCCGGCACATGGCGGTCGGCCGCAATGTCGGTGCCGTCTATGTCGGCACCCGCAAGACCGACGTCTGGGCGGTGACCGACCGCGACAAGGACCGCCACGCGGAAGAGGTCAAGCGCTTCGCCCCCAGCGTCAATTTCAAGATCCCCAACGGCATGTGCATGAGCCCCGACGGCATCCTTTATGTCGCCGAGCATAACCGGGTGCTGGCCTTCCCGGCGGTCGAGTTCTTCTACGAAGGGCCCGACGTCGCCGTGCAGGTCGTCAAGGACCAGTTCCTGCCCAAGGAGGAGGAGCACTTCAACCACGGCGCCCGGGTCTGCACCATCGGGCCGGACAACAAGCTCTACGTCTCGCTGGGGCAGCCCTACAACGTGTGGCCCAACGAAAAGGGGTCGAACATGGACCCCTACGGCACCATCCAGCGCATGAACCGGGACGGCACGGGGCAGGAGACCTATGCCCGCGGCATCCGCAACTCGGTCGGCATCGCCTTCAATCCCGCCGACAAGCTGCTCTGGTTTACCGACAACCAGGTGGACGGCATGGGCGACGACATCCCGCCGGGCGAGATCAACCGCATCACCCAGGCCGGCCAGAATTTCGGCCATCCGTGGTACGGCGGCGGCAAGGTGCGCACGGAGGACTGGTCGAAGGACGAGCCGCCGGCCGATCTCGTCTTCCCCGAAGTCGAGATGGACGCCCACGCGGCCGACCTGGGGCTGACCTTCTACAGCGGCAAGATGTTCCCGGCGCAGTACAGGGGCGGCATCTTCAGCGCCCAGCACGGCTCCTGGAACCGTACCACCCCGATCGGCGCCCGGATCATGTTCACCCGGATCGGGGCGGACGGCAAGGCAGCGGGCACGGAAGTGTTCGCGTCGGGCTGGCTGGACGAGGAGACCGGCGAGTATCTCGGCCGCCCGGTCGACGTCCAGCAGTACCTGGACGGCTCGCTCCTGGTCTCCGACGACACGGCCGGAGCGATCTACCGCATCTCCTACGAAGGCCAGTAACGCCTGTCATCCCGGGGCGCGCTCGTCCGCGTCCCGGGTTTTCCTGAATCATTTCCGGGGTCGTCATGAAGTTGCCTGCCGCCGCGCTGGCCTCCGCCATCGCGTTCACTCCCCTCGTCGCCGCCGCCCAGGCACCGAACGTCCCCAAGCTGGGCACCTGCGTCACCTGCCACGGCCGCGACGGTATCGGTACTTCCCCGGTATTCCCCAACCTGGCCGGCCAGAAATCCCTCTACATGGTCCAGCAGCTTGAGCTTTTCCGCAGCGGCGCGCGAAAGAGCGAGGTGATGAACGTCGTCGCCAAGTCCCTGACCGATGCCGAGATCGAGGCGCTGGCGGCCTATTACGAAGGTCTCAAGCCCGGCCCGTGACGGGCAGGCCTGCGGAATTGGTATCACCACACGACCTTGCGGCGGCAGGCCCGCTCCCTTAGGCTGCCGGAAAACGCCAGCTTGAGGAAATCGCCATGACCGCCCCCGCGACCGCGCATGCCGTGGAGTCCCGCGCTCCCGCCGACGCAGCCCTGATCGAGGAGCTTCGAGCCCTGCTCGGCGACCGGCTGAGCACCTCGGCCGCGGTCCGGGAACACCATGGCAAGGACGAATCCTACCACCCCGTCGTCCCGCCCGACGCGGTCGCCTTCGTCCGGAACACGGAGGAGGTCGCGGCCGTCGTCGCGGCCTGCGCCCGCCACGACACGCCGGTAATTCCGTTCGGCACCGGAACCTCGCTGGAAGGGGGAGTCGCGGCCCTGCGCGGCGGCGTCTGCATCGATCTCTCCGGCATGAACGCCGTGCTGCGGGTCAGCCCGGAAGATTTGGACGTCACGGTCCAGGCCGGCGTGACCCGCAAGCAGCTCAACGAGCACCTGCGCGACACCGGCCTGTTCTTCCCGATCGATCCCGGCGCCGACGCCTCCCTGGGCGGCATGGCCTCGACCCGGGCCAGCGGCACCAACGCGGTGCGCTACGGCACCATGCGCGAGAACGTGCTGGGCCTGACCGTGGTGATGGCCGACGGCCGCATCATCAGGACCGGCGGACGCGCCCGCAAGTCGGCCGCCGGCTACGACCTGACCCGCCTGTTCGTCGGCGCCGAGGGCACGCTGGGCGTCATCACCGAGGTGACCCTGCGCCTCTACGGCATCCCGGAGGCGGTTTCCGCCGCGGTCTGCCCGTTCCCGACCATCAAGGACGCGGTGGATACCGTCATCGCGACGATCCAGTCCGGCATTCCCGTGGCCCGGATCGAGCTGCTGGACGAGGTCCAGATGGGCGCGGTCGTCGCCTACAGCAAACTGGACTACAAGGTCGCCCCGACCCTGTTCTTCGAGTTCCATGGGACCGAGGCCGGCGTCAAGGAGCAGGCCGAGATGGTCTCCGCCATCGCGGAGGAGTTCGGCGGCATCGATTTCCAGTGGGCGGCCCGTCCGGAGGACCGCTCCCGCCTGTGGCAGGCCCGTCATGAGGCCTATTACGCGGCGCTGGCGCTCCGTCCCGGCTCCAAGGGCTGGCCTACCGACGTCTGCGTGCCGATCTCCCGCCTCGCCGAGTGCATCGTCGATACCAAGGCCGACATCGCGGCCTCCAGCCTGACGGCGCCCTTGGTCGGCCATGTCGGCGACGGCAACTTCCACCTGGTCTACCTGGTCGATCCCGCCAACCCGGCCGAACTCGCGGAAGCAGCGGAGCTGAACGAGCGCATGGTGATGCGCGCGCTCGCCATGGGCGGCACCTGCACCGGCGAGCACGGCGTCGGCTACGGCAAGATGCACTTCCTGCCCGCCGAGCATGGCGAGGCGGTCAGCGTCATGCGCATGATCAAGCAGTCGCTCGACCCGAAGAACATCATGAACCCGGGCAAGGTGATCCGGGTCTGAGGGAGCGCCGGCCTCTCGGCTTCCGCTGACGAGGCGCTAGGGGGCGATCCGGGAGGCTTCCCGCCATCCGGCGATCGTCGCCTCGCACTCGTCGATCGCTTCGCCGATCTGAGCTTCGGCGCCGTTCGCCGGCATCCGCCCGGACTCCACCGCCTCCGCCAGCAGGCGCAGCCGCTCCAGGCCGAAATTGGCGGCGAGGCCGTGGAGGCTATGGGCCGCGCTCACGGCGTCGGCGCGGTTTTCGCCGGCCGCGCGCAGGCGCGCCAGCTCCCGCCGCGCCGCGTCGGGGACCACCGCAAGCATCGCTTCCAGGTTCTCCCGGCCGACCGCCCGGGCGAGCTCGCTCAGCTTTGCCGCCATGCCGGCCGCCTCGCCGGACTCCCCGGCCGGCGCGGGCGCCTCGGACCGGCCGACCAGGTCGATGATCACGGCCGAAAGCTTGGCCCACTCGATCGGCTTGGTGAGGAACCCGTCCAGCCCGGCCGCGGCGTAGGCTTCGCGGTTCTCCGGCATGGCGTCCGCCGTCAGCGCCACGATCGGCACCGACCGGAAAGGCGGGTCCAGCTCGCGGATCGCCCGGGCGGCCGCCGGGCCGTCCATCACCGGCATCTGCATGTCCATCAGCACGATGTCGAAGCGCTCGCGCGCCGCGGCTTCCAGCGCCAGCTGGCCGTTCGCCACCGCCTCGACCGAATGGCCCATGCGCTGGAGCCCGGTCGAGATCATCATCCTGTTGATGTCGCTGTCCTCGGCCAGCAGCACCCGGCAGGCCCGCGACGCTTCAGGCACGGTCCGCGACGGCCGCGGGGACGCCTTCGGCTGAACCGCGGCTTCCGCCCGGATGGTGAAGCGGAACGAGGAGCCGCCGCCGGGCGCGCTCCGGACCCCGATCTCCCCGCCCATGGCGGTGACCAGGCGTCGGCAGATTGCCAAGCCCAGGCCGGTCCCGCCGAATCGCCGGGTGGTCGAGCTGTCGGCCTGGACGAACGCCTCGAACAGCCGATCCTGCTCCTCCCGAGTCATGCCGATGCCGGTATCGACGACTTCGAAGGACATCACGTACCCGCCCGCCTCGGACGCGCCCTCACGGTCGGCCAGCACGGTGATCCGCCCGCGTTCCGTGAACTTGATCGCGTTGCCCACCAGGTTGAACAGCACCTGGCGCAGCCGCGTCGGGTCACCCAGGACGACGTCCGGCATCCTGCTGCCCACCGTCACGTGGAGGCCGACGCCCTTCGCCGACGCCCGCGCCGCGAACAGCCTGACCACCTCGTCGATCACCTCGCGGGGCCGGTACTCGATCGTCTCCAGCCGGAGCTGCCCCGCCTCGATCTTGGAGAAATCCAGGATGTCGTTCAGGATGTTCATCAGCGTGCCCGCCGACGTGCGCAGCACCTCGACGAAGCCCTGCTGCTCTTCGGGCAGGTCGCCGCCCAGCAGCAGGTCGATCATCCCCAGCACGCCCGTCATGGGGGTCCGAAGCTCGTGGCTCATCATCGCCAGGAACTGGGATTTCGCCCGGTTGGCCGCCTCGGCCCGTTCGCGCTGCTCGTCCGCGTCGCGCCGGGCGCGCTCCAGCTCGTCCTCGAACCGCTTGCGGTCGGTCACGTCGATCACGGTGACCTGGAGCGCCGGCTCGCCCATCCAGTCGACCACGCGGCCCTGGACATCGACCCAGATCAGCGCGCCGTCCTTGCGCAGGTGCGGCTCGCGCGCGCCCAGCGCCTCGGTATCGGAACCGTCCATCAGGCCGGCCAGGCCCGCGGCCGCCTCGGCGCGGCGCTCCTCCGTCAGCAGGGCCAGCAGCGAGGGCAGGGCCATGACCTCGTCGGCCGATGGGTAACCATGCATCCGCGCGAAGGCGCCGTTGACGAACAGCGGGCGGAAGCCGCGGTGGATCACGATTCCCTGGATCGATCCCTCGATCAGGTCTCGGAAGCGGGCCTCGCTCTCCGCCAGGGCCTTTTCCGCCTCCCGCCGATGCGTGATGTCGACCGACGAGCCGATCAGCAGGCGCCTGTCGTCCAGCACCTCGACATGCTTGTGGGCCAGCAGGGTGCGCGTCTTCCCGCCGATCTCCAGGTCGATCACCGAGTTCAGCAGGGCGCCTTCCTGGAGCACCTCCCGGTCCTCCGCGTCGAGCCGGTCGGCGGTCCGGCTGTCGAATATGTCGTAGGCCGTCCGCCCGATCAGGGAGGCTTTGTCCTGCCCGATAAAATTGGCGAAGTGGCGGTTGAACAGGACGAAGCGCCGCGCCTCGTCCTTGACGAAGACGTTCACCGGGATCGCGTCGAGGATCGCTTCGGTAAGCTGCGCCTGCTCGCGCAGCCTGCGCTCCTGGTCCTTCATCCAGGTGATGTCGCTTCGGGTCCCGACGATGCCGCCGTCGCGGGTGCGGCGCTCCTCGATCCGAAGCCAGCGGCCGTCGCCCAGATGGCGCTCGATCCGGGAGCCGGGGTTCTCGTGGGCCTCCAGCCGGTCGCGGATCCAGCCCTCGATCCCGCCGGGATGCCCGGTCGCCTCGTCCGGCCGGACCTCCTCGGTGTAGAGCCTCAGGATCTCGGCGAAGCTCATGCCGGGCTGGAAGGCGTCCGGCGGCATGCCGTAGATGGTGCAGTAGCGTTCGTTGCAGATCACCATCCTGTCGTCGGAGTCGAACAGCACGAAGCCGTCGGGGATCGCGTCGATCGCCTCGCGCAGGCGCTGCTCGGCCCTCCGAGCCGCCTCCTCCGAGCGTTTCTGCTGGGTGATGTCGGTGTGCGCCCCTACCATGCGCACGGCCTTGCCGGCGGCATCCAGGACGTGGATCGCCCGGCTGTAGATATAGACGATGTGCCCTTGCTTGTGCCGGAACCGCTGGACCGTCTCGAAGCCGTCCACCCGGCCGGAATTGTAGTCCTCGACCAGCCGGAGCGCTTCCGCCTTGTCCTCGGGCAGGATCAGCTCGCTCCAGGCGTCGAACGTGTTCGGGATCTCGTGGTCCGCATATCCCAGCTGGGCCTTCCACTGGGGGGAGAACCAGATCCGCCCGGTCCGCAGGTCCCAGTCCCAGATGCCGTCGCGGCCGGCCTGCAGGGCCAGGGTCAGCAATTCGCGGCTGTCCAGCAGTTCGCGCTCGACCCGCTTGGCCTCCGTGATGTCGGCGAAGGTCACGGCGAAGCCGTCCTCCAGCCGCGCCGCCCGGATCGCGAACCAGCTCCGGATGCCGTCATGGTCGTACCAGTGCTCGCCTTCCCAGGGCTCGCCGCTTTCCACCACGCCGACATAGGCGTCGAACAGCCCGTCGGTGCGGTTGCCGGGCATTTCCTCGAGCAGCCGCTGGCCGATCAGGGTGAGCGCCGGCCGGCCGATCATCGCTTCCGCCGCGGCGTTGACCAGCACCCATTCGAAATCGATGATGCGCCCCTCCGGGTCCCGGACCGAGCGGAAGGCCATCAGCCCGATGAACGCGCTGTCGAGCATGCCCTGGAGCAGGCGCGCATAGTGCCTCTCGTCGGGAGCGATGCCGTTCTTCGGATCTTTCGACTCTAGCGTATGCATCTTCTGCAGGTTTGCCCCGGAACTGCTCGATGGTCGATTGCGGGATAATGAACCGCCGGAGAGTGGATGCCCAGCCAAGGAATCCCTGGACAGGCGGCCCCAACCCCGGCCTGTTCCGCTTGGCGCCCCCGTGCCGAGCGCGATGGTACCTCAAAAGGCCAAGACCGAGATAGATCTACCAGCATACTGTCAATATCAAACTGGCGACGGCCCAGCCGCCCGGGTGCGGCATAAGCTGACCCGCCACCGCCACCGCTCCCTCGCCGCTTGTTCCGGGGCGAGGCTGTGGTAAAACCCCGGTCAATCGACGACACCATCTCCCGGGGGAACCAGTCCATGGCCGAGAAGCCAGCGTTTCGCACCGAATCCGACAGTTTCGGTCCCATCGAAGTACCGGCCGACCGCTACTGGGGGGCGCAGACCCAGCGGTCGCTGCAGAACTTCAAGATCGGCGGCGAACGCATGCCGGCTCCCCTGGTCCGCGCGCTGGGCATCCAGAAGAAGGCCGCGGCGATGGCCAACATGTCGCTCGGCGTGCTCGACGCCAAGATCGGCCAGGCCATGCTCGACGCGGCGGAGGAGGTGATCGACGGCACGCTGATCGATCATTTCCCGCTGGTCGTCTGGCAGACCGGCTCCGGCACCCAGACCAACATGAACGCCAACGAGGTGATCTCGAACCGCGCGATCGAGATCCTGGGCGGCGAGATGGGCTCCAAGAAGCCGGTCCATCCCAACGACCACGTCAACATGGGCCAGTCGTCCAACGACAGCTTCCCGACCGCCATGCACATCGCCGCGGTCGAGCAGGTCCACCACGAGCTGGTGCCCTCGCTGGAGCACCTGCATTCCGCCCTCGACGCCAAGGCGAAGGATTTCGCCGAGATCGTCAAGATCGGCCGCACCCATCTCCAGGACGCGACGCCGCTGACCCTCGGCCAGGAGTTCTCGGGCTACGCGACCCAGGTCGCCTACGGCATCGAGCGGGTCAAGGCCATGCTGCCGCGCCTGCTGCAGCTGGCCCAGGGCGGCACCGCGGTCGGCACCGGCCTGAACGCCAAGAAGGGCTTCGCCGAGGATTTCGCGAAGAACGTCGAGCAGATCACCGGCCTGCCCTTCGTCACCGCGCCGAACAAGTTCGAGGCGCTGGCCGCCCACGACGCGCTGGTGGAGGGCTCGGGCGCGCTCAACACCGTCGCGGTGTCGCTGTTCAAGATCGCCAACGACATCCGCCTGCTGGGGTCCGGCCCGCGCTGCGGCATCGGCGAGATCAGCCTGCCGGAGAACGAGCCCGGCTCGTCGATCATGCCGGGCAAGGTCAACCCGACCCAGTCCGAAGCCATGACCATGGTCTGCGCCCACGTCATGGGCAACCACACCGCGGTCACCTTCGCCGGCGCCAACGGCCATTTCGAGCTGAACGTCTTCAAGCCGGTCATCATCTACAACTTCCTGCAGTCGGTCCGCCTGCTGGCCGACGCGGCGCGCAGCTTCACCGACAACTGCGTGGTCGGGATCGAGGTCAACCTGGACCGCGTGACCAAGCTGATGAACGAGTCGCTGATGCTGGTGACCGCGCTCAACCCGCATATCGGCTACGACAACGCCGCCAAGATCGCCAAGAAGGCGCACAAGGAAGGCACCACCTTGGTCGAGGCCGGCGTGGCGCTCGGCCTGCTGACGCCGGAGCAGTTCGACCAGTGGGTCCGCCCGCTGGACATGATCGGCCCGCGCTGACGGCACTTCCGACCGCCCGCGGGCGTCTCCTCCCGACAGGGAAGGGGGCCGGCGGGCGGCACCGTCCGGCATTCCTGGCCGGCATTCCTGGCCGGCATTCCTGGAAGGTTCATGGACAGCGCGATCCGGAAACGTTCGGTCACCATCGCCGGGCACTCGACCAGCGTTTCACTCGAGGCCGCCTTCTGGGACGCGCTCAAGGACATCGCGGCGGACCGCGGCGTTTCGGTCAACGCCCTGATCGAAGCGATCGACGAGGGCCGGTCCGGCAACCTGTCCAGCGCCATCCGGGTCTTCGTCCTCGCCGAAGTCTCCAGGCCCCGATCCCCGGAAGGTCAATGATGCCGCCAGACGTCTCGATGCCCGACCTGACGGCCTTCGGCCTGTTCCTGACCGCATGGTGCGGCTACACCCTGGTCATGGACCATCTCGCCAGCGGCCTCTGGGGCGTCAACCAGCATCTCAAGCTGCTCCGGAGCGAGTGGATGCGCCGGATGCTGGACCGCGAGAACCGGATCATGGACACCGCCCTGGTCGGGCACACCATCCATTCCGTGACCTTCTTCGCCTCCACCTCGATGCTGGTGCTGGCCGGCCTCGTCGGGTTGCTCGGCTCGGTCGACGCGGCGCACGGCATGCTCAGCCAGTTCAGCTTCGCCAGCCCGGTCAGCCGCGAGTTCTTCGAGCTGAAGATCCTGCTGCTGTTCGGCATCTTCATCTTCGGCTTCATGAAGTTCACCTGGGCGATCCGCCAGTACAATTACTGCTGTGCCATGATAGGCAGCGCGCCCATGCCGCCGCTGGCTCCGGCCGATCGCGACGCCTATGCGGAGGAGATCGGCATCATCCTGAGCCTCGCCGGCGCCAGCTTCAACGGCGGTCTGCGGGCCTATTACTTCGCGCTGGCGGCGCTGACCTGGTTCATCGGCCCGTACCTGTTCATGGCCGCCACCCTGTGGGTCGTCATGATCCTGCTCCGCCGCCAGTTCATCTCCCGCACCTTCCGCGCCATGCACCGCCACGCCGAAAAGCTCCAGGCCGGGGATGGGCAATGAGAACGGGGCGGATCACGGGTTCCCGGAGCGGGGCGGCACAGCCGATCTCTTCGCCATGCCTCTCAGCATCTTGATCGAGGAAACCGCCAGGATCAGCCCCAGCGCCAGCTTGAGCAGCCCGGCGGGGAGGATTCCCACCAGTCCGGCCCCGACGACGGCGCCGACCGCCGACCCTGCCGCCATGGGAGCGGCGACGTCCACCAGGGGACCGCGGCTCCGGTAGGCTCCCTGGCGCCAGTACCGGACCACGCCGACCAGCACGGTGGGCAGGCTGATGATCAGGCTGGCGGTTCCGGCCGTCTTGACGTCCGCGCCGAAGACGAAGATGAAGGTCGGTATGATCAGCTCGCCGCCCGCGACCCCGAGCAGGCTGCTGACCATGCCGATGGCGATCCCGGCGGCGACGCCGACCGCGATCCGAAGCGGGGCGACATCGGGGAGTCCGGCCGAAAACCCGTCGGGAAGCACCGCTTCCACCAGCAGCAGTCCGGCGATGCCGGCCAGCAGGCCCGCGACCAGAAAGGTAAGGGAGCGTTCCGACAGCCGGCCGAGCAAGCCCGTGCCGAACCAGGCCGCCGCCACGGCCCCGGCGGCCACCGCCAGGATCTCCCCCGCCAGCGGGCCGAGCGCCGGGAACGACGCGAAGGCGAGGCGGGCCGCCAGGGACACGACCACGGTCGCCAGGCTGATCAGCAGGTTGAACCGGACGGCCCGGTGGATCGGGAAGGCGAACAGCCCATGGAGGACCGGCAGGCGGAATTCCGCGCCGCCCAGGCCGATCAGCCCCCCGAGCACGCCGATGGCGCCGCCGAAGCCGAATGCCCGGGTGCGCACCAGCCCCCTGGGGCCTTGTTCCGAATCGCTCATCACACCGGGATACGACGATCCCCGATCCGCCGCAATGAGTCCGATCGGCCGGCCGCAGGCGCCTCTACTTCTTGAAGAAGGCCTCGGCGCCGCTGCGGTGCGCCTGCTTGGCGGCGATGGCGCCTTCAGCCCGCTCGATCTCGCCCTGCAGCACGGCGATGTAGTCGCGAAGTTCGTCGACGGACATCACTGTCAGGTCCTTCTTGGCCGCCGGTTTCTTCGCCGGCTCCAGGTCTTCCAGGTTCATCGCTCGTCCTCCCGCTTCGCTTGGTCCAGGGGCGCCCAGGGGGCGGTCCGGGGTAAATCAGGATGCGCCACCCCCGAGTCCGCTTGTATCGACCTTCCCCGAGGGGTACATGTGCAATCTATCCCGCAATCGATCGAAGCCTACAAGAGGAAGCCCATGGCCTCCGCCCTGCCGCACACCATGACCGCGATCGAGATCTCCGCCCCCGGCGGTCCCGACGTGCTGCGACCGACGACCCGGCCGGTTCCCCAGCCCGGGCCGGGCGAGGTGCTGATCCGTGTCTCGGCGGCCGGCGTCAACCGGCCCGACGTGTTTCAGCGCCAGGGAGCCTATCCGCCGCCGCCCGGCGCCTCCGACCTGCCCGGCCTGGAAGTGGCCGGCGAGGTGGCCGCGGTCGGCTCCGGCGTGACGGATTTCCAGGTCGGCCAGCAGGTCTGCGCCCTGACGCCGGGCGGCGGCTATGCGGAGTTCTGCGTGACGCCCGCTCCCCAGGTGCTGCCCATTCCCAGGGGGCTGAGCCTGACGGAGGCCGGCGGCGTGCCTGAGACCTACTTCACCGTCTGGACCAACGTGTTCGACCGCGGGCGCCTCGCGGAGGGCGAATCCCTGCTGGTCCACGGCGGCTCCAGCGGCATCGGGACGACGGCCATCCAGCTGGGCAAGGCGTTCGGCGCGCGGGTCTTCACGACCGCCGGCAGCGCCGACAAGTGCCGGGCGTGCGAACGGCTGGGCGCCGACCGGGCGATCGACTACAAGACCGAGGACTATGCCGCCGTGGTCAAGGAACTGACCGGCGGCAAGGGCGTGGACGTCGTCCTCGACATGGTCGGCGGCGACTATGTCCAGCGCGACATCGACTGCATGGCGCCCGACGGCCGGCATGTCAGCATCGCCTTCCTGGGTGGCTCCAAGGTCACGCTGAACATGACCCCCGTGATGATCAAGCGCCTGACCCTGACCGGCTCGACCCTGCGTCCGCGCACGGTGGCCGACAAGGGCCGGATCGCCGCGTCCCTGCTGGAGAAGGTCTGGCCGCTGATCGAGGCGGGCAAGGTCAAGCCGCTGATCCACAAGACGTATCCGTTCCGCGAGGCGGCGGCCGCCCACGCGCTGATGGAGACCAGCAGCCATATCGGCAAGATCGTCCTGACCTTCGACGCCTGAGTTGAAAGCCCGGACCGACCTTAAGTACATGCACAGACTATCGACGACCAACCTGCTCGCCGACGCTGTCCCGACTCCCTATATTGGATATCAAGGGTCGCGCTTGCGCAACGACGAGCCAGCCAGAGAGTTTCCGGAGGACCGATGCCCCTGCCATTGATGCCGAAAGCGACCGCCGTCTGGCTGGTCGAAAACACCGCGCTCACCTTCGAGCAGATCGCAGCCTTCTGCGGCCTTCATTCGCTGGAGATCAAGGCGATCGCCGACGGCGAGGTGGCGGTCGGCATGGTCGGGCTCGACCCGATCGCCAACGGCCAGCTCTCCAAGGAGGAGATCGATCGGTGCGAGAAGGACCCCGACGCCAAGCTCCGGCTGCTCGTCCAGGACCTGCCGCAGCCGGTCTCCCGCTCCAAGGGGCCGCGCTACACCCCGGTGACCAAGCGCGGCGACAAGCCGGACGCCATCGCCTGGATCGTCAAGCAGTTCCCCGACCTGTCCGACGCCCAGGTAAGCCGCCTGATCGGCACGACCAAGCCGACCATCGCCGCCGTGCGCGACCGGACCCACTGGAACACGCCCAACATCAAGCCGCGCAGCCCCGTGCTCCTGGGCCTGTGCACCCAGCGCGAGCTGGAGGAGGCGATCGCCACCATCCGCCGTCCGGGCGGCGCCCCGGTCACGATGGCCGACGAGGAGGGCGAGGATCAGGAGTACGAGGGTGAAGGCGGCTCCGGCTTCGCCGACGAGCCCGCTGCCGCCGGGCGCGATGACGACGACGACCGGGGCCGCGACAAGTACGCCGGCGGCTACGGTTCCGACCTGGACGAGACGGTAGACTGATCCGCCATGGATGACAGCGCCGCTGGCCGGCCGCTCCGCCTCATCGTCGGAATCAGCGGCGCGTCCGGCGTGATGTACGGCGTCCGGCTGCTGGAGGCGCTCAACCGGCTCGGCGTCGAGTCCCACTTGGTGATGAGCCGGTCGGCGGAAGTCACCCTGGCCTGCGAGACGGACCTGAAGGTCGCCGACGTCCGCGCCCTGGCGACCGTCGCCTATCCCATCCAGGACATCGGCGCCGCGATCTCCAGCGGCAGTTTCCGGACCCTGGGCATGGTGGTGGCGCCGTGCTCGATCCGGACCATGAGCGAGATCGCCACCGGCGTCACCTCGACGCTGCTGACCCGGGCGGCCGACGTCGTCCTGAAGGAACGCCGCCGCCTCGTCCTGATGGTCCGGGAAACCCCGCTCCACCTCGGCCATCTGCGGACCCTGGTCTCGCTCGCCGAGATGGGCGCCGTCATCGCCCCGCCGGTCCCGGCCCTCTATGCCCGCCCGGACACGGTGGACGCCCTGATCGACCACACCGTCGGCCGTGTCCTCGACATGTTCGACCTGGATGCCGGTCTCGTCCGCCGCTGGGGCGAACCGGTGGAGGAAGGCGGCGTCAGGCGCGGGCGGGGTCCTATGCGATAGGCTCGTCTTGTACGGGGAGCGGGGACGTGGGTAAGCAGGTGATGACATCGGTTTTGCCGAAATCATTGCCTTTGAACAGAAGAGGCTTGCCGGAAGCCTTTGACAGGGAATAGGCGATGCAATCGCCGAAATTCAGGCTGGCCGGGTGGCGGCCCTTGCCGTACCGGCGAAATGCCTGACGTGCGATCCGAGCCTGGACATGGTCGAACGGTATGATTTGAAACTTGGCCCGGACGAGAAACCTGTCCAATTCATCGGCACCCGCCGGGCCACGTCGGCTTTCCGCCAGAATTCCAGCCTCGACTACGGCAACCGCAGAGATCCAAGGGGTATCGGCCTTCGCGATGAGACCCGCGAAGTCGGCAGCCTCGGGTTCAAGCTCGAGAATCGCGATGACCGCGGAGGTATCGACGATCATCGTCGCGGGAGGCCATGCTGATCGTAGCCAAGGATTTCCTCCTCCGGCCGGTCGTCCAGAATGGGAAGGCTGCTGTATCGTTTGGCGATTTCGAGAAGTTCTCCGGCAGTGACGCTCGAATTGCTCTTCTCGTCTTCGCGCCTGATCTGCTCCCGAAGGGCCGCCAACACGGCTTCGGCGACGCTCACTCCGCGCCGCCGCGCTAGCTCGCTGGCCAGGCGGTCAGCTTCCGGGTCCTTGATATCAAGAGGCATGGCTGCCGTCCGCCGTCTCCTGCACGTTCTCCGATTATGCCCGAGCGTGCATTCCCCGTCTACCTTGGAGCCGGTTCACACCGCCCGTCCGGCGTGGCGAAGCGCTGCGGTGGCCAGGGCTTTCGGTTCCGGGCAGAACTCGCCGTCAATCTGGAAACTGTGGATCCAGTCGGCCAGGTGATCGACCGCGTCGTGCGGCGGGATGCGCATCAGGTGCTGCGCGGTCTCTCCGGGGTCCACATGGCAGCGGCCGAACAGCGTCGCCACCGTCACGGTCGATCCCGCCGCCTCGTATCCCAGTTCGAACTTCAACAGGCGCCGGGCGCGTTCCTCGACGGTCGGAGTGCAGCCTTTAAGCGTAAACATAAGTTCCATCATCGCGCCGGTGCTTCCCTTGAAGAATTCGGCCCGTCCGCATCCATTGCAGTCCCATGACAGGATAGACGCTACGGCTCGGATATCTTCAGGAAACTCCCCGGCGAGCCTAAAGTTCGATGGTATTACCAATTGAATATGCCGTCGCGGCGACTGCGGCCAGTGCTGCCCGGCCTTCCCCCTCCAGGCCCGGCGCCACGAGCTCCAGGTTGGCGAGCACCAGTTCCGGCGTGGCCCGCCCCCGGAACTCCGCGGGGCCGGGCAGGTGGCCGGCCAGCACTTCCAGTTCGATCCGCTCCGCCTCGATCTCGATCGCCTGGATCCTGGCCCGAAGTTCCCCGGTCCGCCCGGTCGGGGCCGGCGGCGGACCCTGCTTCAGCCGGCGCCTGACCGCGCGCAGGGGCCGGACCACCTCGCCGTGCCAAGCCTCGACCGCCGCCCGGGCCGCCGCCAGGTCCCGCGCCGCCAGGGCGATGCCCCGCGCGGCCCCGGCCCAGGCGGCGAACAGCAGCACCGTCACGTCGCATCCGTGCCGGTCCTGGAGCATCAGGCAGTGGCCTGACACCCCCGGCCGGCCGTAGAGCGCCAGCGCGAACCGCCACAGGTCACCGGCGGGGTCCGCCGCCGGGTCCTTTGCGCCGTCAGTCGCCAAGGCAGATGCCCAGGCCGCGCGCGGTCTTGACCAGCGCGCCGTCCAGCTCGACCGCCTGGTAGCGGGCGATGGCGTCCTCGATCGAGACGTCGATCACCTCGCGGTTCGACCAGGCGACCATGCGGTCGAACTTGCCCTCGGCGATCAGGTCGACCGCGTGGACGCCGAAGGCCGAGGCGATCAGCCGGTCGCGCGGGCTGGGCATGCTGCCGCGCTGGACATGGCCCAGCACCGTCACGCGGGTCTCGGCGCCGGTGGCCGCGGCGATCTGCTCGCCGATATAGTTGCCGATGCCGCCGAACCGCTTCTCGCCGCCCTGGTATTCCTTCTGGATCTCCTTGCCCTCGGTGGTCTTGACCGCTTCCGACACCACGACCAGCGCGAAGTTCCGGCCCTGGTTGCGGACCTGGCGGATCTTGTCGGCGATGCGGTCCATCTGGAACGGGATCTCCGGGATCAGGATCACGTCGGCGCCGCCCGCGATGCCGGCCGCCAGCGCGATGTGCCCGGCGTCGCGGCCCATCACCTCCAGCACCATGACGCGGGCATGGCTGGCCGCCGTCGGCTGGAGCCGGTCGAGGGCCTCGGTCGCGACCGCGACGGCGGTGTCGTAGCCGACCGACACCTCGGTCAGGCCCAGGTCGTTGTCGATCGTCTTGGGCACGCCGACCAGGTTCATGCCGCATTGCTGCGCCAGCTTCCGCAGGATCGCGAAGCTGCCGTCGCCGCCGATGCCGATCAGCGCGTCCAGGCCCATCTCCCGGTAGCCGCCGGCGATCTCGGCGCTGCGGTCCTTGACCGTCCCGTCCGACATGGGGAAGGCGAACGGGTCCCCGCGGTTGGTGGTGCCCAGGATCGTCCCGCCCTGGCGCATCATGGAGCTTCCGACCATGTCCAGGTCGAGCACCTCGTACTGGACCGGCCGGGACAGCAGGCCCATGGTGCCTTCCTTGATCCCTATCACCTGCCATCCGTAGGTCAGCGTCGCCCGGTGGACCACCGCGCGGATCACCGCGTTGAGACCCGCGCAGTCGCCGCCGCTGGTCAGGATGCCGATGCGCTTTTCACCCTTCATGTCCGCCCGTCTTTCGCTGTGACCGGTGTCGAGGCCCCGTAGAGGGCCAGGGCAGTGTTACCAAACCGCGCCAATGCCGCAACCACCCATGCAAGCCTCTCACGGGTGGCGTGGAATTCTGTTATAACGCGCCCTCGACATCCCGGCCCCGATCGGTCCGGGCGGCCCCGGCTTTGCACGAAGATGCGTACCTACCGATGAATGAACAGGAAATATTGCAGCAGAAGCTGGCGTCGCTTCGCAGCGAGCACCGCGACCTCGACGATGTGATCGCCCGCATCGGCGAGCAGGCTCCGTTCGACCAGCTCCAGATCCAGCGGCTCAAGAAGCGCAAGCTGCTGCTCAAGGACCAGATCGCCCGGCTGGAAAGCCGGCTGCTCCCCGACATCATCGCCTGACCGGGCGGGGCGGGCTTGCTCCGCCGTTCTGCGTTCCTATAATCGCCGTTTTCCAAACTTCGAGCATCGGGCCGCCCACAGTGACCAGCGCCAACGCAACACCGATCCCCGATTCCGCCCCGGCGCCGCTGGTCGGCATCATCATGGGCAGCCAGTCCGACTGGCCGACCATGAAGCACGGCGCCGACGTCCTCGACGCGCTCGGCGTCCCGTTCGAGGCCCGTATCGTCTCGGCCCACCGCACGCCGCAGCGCCTCTACGAGTACGCCTCGGGCGCCCGCGGCCGCGGCATCAAGGTGATCGTGGCCGGAGCCGGCGGCGCCGCCCATCTGCCGGGCATGGCCGCCGCCATGACCCCGCTGCCGGTGTTCGGCGTGCCGATCGAGAGCCATTCGCTGAAGGGCATGGACAGCCTGCTGTCGATCGTCCAGATGCCCGGCGGCATTCCCGTCGGGACGCTGGCGATCGGCAAGCCGGGCGCCATCAACGCGGCCCTGCTGGCGGCGGCCGTCCTGGCGCTGTCGGACGGGTCCATCGCCCGGGCGCTCGACGCCTGGCGGGAGCGGCAGACCGGCGCCGTGGCCGAGATTCCGGCGGAGGTCGCGCCATGACCGGCCCCGTGACGGGAGGTCCCGTGCGGACCGTCGCCCCGGGCGGCACCATCGGCATGCTCGGCGGCGGCCAGCTCGGCCGGATGACGGCATTGGCGGCGGCCCGGCTGGGCTACAGGACCCATGTCTATTCGCCCGACCGGGACAGCCCGTGCGCCCAGGTCTCCGCGGCGGAGACCGTGGCCGGCTACGGCGACCACGAGGCGCTGGCCCGGTTCGCCCGCTCGGTCGACGTGGTCACGCTGGAGTGGGAGAACATCCCGGTCCAGACCGTCGCCTTCCTCGCCAAGTTCGTCCCGGTCCATCCCGGCCCCGGCGTGCTCGCCATCGCCCAGGACCGCCTGCTGGAGAAGGACTTCGTCAACCGCCTCGGCATCGCCACGGCGCCCTGGCGGCCGGCCCGCTGCCCCGGCCAGGCAGCCTCCGCCTTCCAGGAGATCGGGACGCCCTGCGTGATGAAGTCGGCCCGCATGGGCTATGACGGCAAGGGGCAGGTCAAGCTGACCGGCGACGTGGCGCCGGTGGACGCCTGGAAAAGCATCGGCGGCGTGGACGCCATCGTGGAGGGGTTCGTCGATTTCGCGCTGGAAATCTCGGTGATCGTCGCCCGGGGGCAGGACGGCGCCATGGCGGCCTATCCGGCGGTCGAGAACCGGCACGCCGACCACATCCTGGACGAGACGATCGCGCCCGCCGCCGTGGCGCCGGAGATCGCGGACGAGGCCGGGCGGATCGCCTGCCGGATCGCCCAGGCGCTCCAGTTCGTCGGCGTGCTGGCGGTGGAGATGTTCGTCACCCGCGATGGGGAGGTGCTGGTCAACGAGGTGGCTCCCCGGCCGCACAATTCCGGCCACTGGACTATCGACGCCTGCGCCGCCAGCCAGTTCGAGCAGCTGGTCCGCGCCGTCTGCGGCCTTCCGCTCGGATCGGTCGAGCGCACCGCCGACGCCGTGATGAAGAACCTGATCGGCTCGGACGTGGACCAGTGGCAGGCGCTCCTGGCCGAACCCGGCGCCCGGCTTCATCTCTATGGAAAGGCTGAGGCGCGCCCCGGCCGCAAGATGGGCCATGTGACGCGCCTCGTTCCCTTGGGGTCGATAGCCGGACCTTGATCCCGGCTTGGCCGCTCAGTCGCCGACGATGTCCTTGTAGGCGTGCCAGCTGGCGTGGGCGATCAGCGGCAGCGCCAGGGCGAGGCCGATGAAGGCGGTGGCGAGCCCGGCCGCGGTGAACAGGACGATCAGCCCGGCCCAGCCGGCCATGGTCTTCCAGTTCTTCATCACCCCGGTGATGCTGGTGGTGATCGCGGTGAACAGGTCGGTGTCGCGGTCCAGCAGCATCGGGATCGAGAGCGCGGTGACCGCGAAGACGGCCGAGGCGATGACGCCGCCGATGGCCGAGCCGACGATCAGGAACATGATGCCCTGCTCGGTGAAGAAGACGGTGTTGACGAAGCCTTCCAGGGTCGGAGGCTGGTAGCTGAAGAACAGCGCGAACACCAGCAGGGCCACCCGGACCCAGAACAGAAGCATCAGCATCAGCGCCAGCCCGATACCGGCGATCTGGCCGGCGTTGCGGGCATAGGCGCCGAAGGCATCCGACAGCCCGGCGGGCCGCCCCTCGCCATGCAGCCGGCTGACCTCGTAGAGGCCGACCGCGACGATCGGTCCCACCAGCATGAAGCCGGCGACCAGCGGCAATACCAGGTAGAACAGGCCGACCGACGAAAGACCGAGGACGAGCATATAGCTGACGGCCACCAGGGCGATGCCGTAGCTCAGGCTGACCATGGGGGCGCGGCTGAAGTCGTCCCATCCCGCCGAAAGCCAAGCCCAGGGACGGTCCAGGCTGACGGAGCGGATGTGCGGAACCGCGGATGCGTGAGACGAGCCGGCGTGCGAGCCGTTCGCTTTATTGTGAGCGTAAGTCATCGTGGCCTCCCCAAAAGCCCACACTGGGCAGCGATCTGCGACAATGTAGCGCATTTTACCTTTGGGGTAAGAGCGAATCTTTCACGATGCTGTAATTCCGCAAACTTAGTTTTGCGTTAACTAGACAGGGTCGTCTATTTTCTTCCCTTCCAGGTCCTTCGCCCGGCGCACCGCCTCGTCCTTCTCTCGGGCGCGCTGCTCGCGCGTGCGCCCGTGCTTCGCCCGGTTGGCCGCCGCCTGGGCTTCCCGCTCGCTCTTCTCCCGCGCCTTGCGGAAGCGGTTCAGATTGACGACGTCTCCCATGGGATGGTCCCGCCCTGTTTGTTGTCTGTGCCTACAAATCGCCTTGCGTAAGCCGAAATTGCGACTTGGAGCAATGGTGGTTTGCTTAAACACGCCTGCTTCTTTAGCTTAGCGCAGGTACCCGGTCCCGCATACTCGCCCAATCGGGCGGTAACGGCGGGATCGGCATCCATAGTACGGACGGCGCCCCCCTCGGCAGCACCATGACCGGACCCTGGTGCCCCGGGCCACTGGAACGAATGGTATCGGCGGACCCCTCGTGAAGAAGCTTCTCATCGGATTCCTGGCCGTCCTGCTGCTTGTCGTCGGCGCCGTCCTCGTGATTCCCAGCCTGATCGACTGGAACAGCTACAAGGTGGATATCGCCGAGCGGATCAGCGCCGCCACCGGCCGCGCGGTCACCCTGGACGGCGACATCGACCTGGCCCTGCTGCCCCGGCCGACCCTGTCGGTGGCCGGCGCCCGGCTCGCCAGCCTGCCCGGCGCCGCGGAGCCGGACATGGCGCGGCTGCGCAAGCTGGACGTCCGAGTCGCCTTCATGCCGCTGCTCAGCGGGCGCATCCAGGTGCAGAGCATCGCGCTGATCGAGCCGGTGATCGCGCTGGAGGTCATGCGCGACGGTCGCCGCAACTGGGACTTCACCCCGGCCGGCAACGCGGCCCTCCCGTCGAACCGTTTCGCCGAGGCGGTCCAGCTCGACAAGGTCACGATCGAGAACGGCACCGTCGTCTATCGCGACGCGACCGCCGCCATCCACGAGCGCGTCGAGTCGGTCGATGCCCAGATCGTCGCGGGCAGCCTGGTCGGCCCGTTCCAGATCCAGGGGTCGGTGCTTGCGCGCGGCGTTCCGCTCGCGGTCGAGCTGACCGCCGGCAGGATGGGGGAGGGCGGCGCGCTTCCGGTCCGGGTGGCGCTCCGCCAGCCCGACGCCGCCGGCACCCTGCGGTTCGCCGGCATCGTCATCACCGGGGCGGAGGCGCGGGTCCAGGGCGACCTCCGGGCGGAGGGGCCGGACCTGCGGCCGGCCACCGCGGCGGTGCTGAAGGCCGCCGGGGAGCCACCGTCGGCCGAGCTGCCGGGGGTGCTGCGGCAGCCCTTCGCCTTCCGCACCGCGGTCAACGCCTCGACCCGGCTGGTCGAGCTGAACGGGATCGAGCTCCAGGTCGGCGATACCCGCGGCACCGGCGCGCTCAAGTACCTGCCCGCCGCCGTGGCGTCCCAAGGCGCGGCGGGGCCGGCCCAGGGCGAGCTGGCGCTGACCTTCAACCGCTTCGACCTGGACAGCTGGGCGGCCCTGGGGAGCGACGGCGCGCCGGCCTTCCGGCTGCCCGCCGGCCTGCTGGGCAAGCTGACGCTCAACATCGACGCCCTCAACTATCGCGGCAACATCGTCCGGCAGGCGCGGCTGGATGCCGGCCTCGAGAACGGATCGATGACCCTGCGCCGGCTTTCGGCCCTGTTGCCGGGCGGCGCCGACGTCGCGGTCACCGGCACCCTGACGGCCGAACGCGGGCTGCCCGTCGTGGATGTCTCGGTCGATGCCAACGCCGACAATCTCAGGGCGCTGCTGGAGTGGCTCGGCTACTCGGTGGACCGCGTCCCGGCCGACCGCCTGCGCAAATTCTCCATGACCAGCCGCCTAACCGGCCGGCCCGACAATTTCCAGTTCGCCGGGCTGGACCTCAGGGTCGATACCTCCCGGATGACGGGCGGCGTCGCCTATGTGGACCGCGGGCGCCCGGGCTTCGGCGCCCGGCTGGAGATCGACCGCCTCAACCTGGACGCCTACGCGCCCGACCTGACCGGGGTGACCGACACCGGCGAGGTCCATGTCAGGCCGGAAGGAGTCGCCCGGCCCGATGTCGCCGGGTGGCTCGAAGGCTTCGACGCCAACCTGAATGCCGAGATCGGCACCCTGACCGTTTCAGGCGTCCCGGTCCAGCAGGCCGGCTTCGACGGCACCCTGTCCAACGGGTCGCTGTCGGTCCGCCAGTTCCGCGCGGCCGACGCCGCCGGCATCTCCGGCACCGTCCAGGGCGGGATCCGGAAGCTGAAGCCGCTCGACGACATCGACCTGTCGGTCGATCTCAAGGCCGGCTCCCTGGTCCCCTTCAGCCGTGCCTTTCCGGCGGCATGGCCGGCGACGCTGCCGGCCGACCGCCTGGGGGAGGCGGCCCTGAAGGGCAGGGTGGCGGGCGACTCGGAGCGGCTGGCGCTCGACCTGACCTTCGCCGGCGGCGGCGGGTCCGTCCAGGCCGGCGGCAGCCTGAGCCAGGTCGCGACCGCGCCGAACTACGACATCAAGGTCCGGGCCACCCATCCGGACGCCGCCCGGCTCGTCCAGCTGTTCGCGCCGGATTGGCGCCCGGCCGGCACTCTCGGCGCGTTCGACGTCTATGCCGAGGTGGCGGGGTCCGAATCCGCGCTGTCGCTGTCGGCGATCCAGGGCATGGCCGGACCGGTCAGCGTCCAGGGCGAAACCACCATCGACCTCGCGGGCGAGCGGCCCGTCATCGACGCCCGCCTCCAGACCGGGGAGATCGTGATCGACCGGTTTCTCCAGTCATCCTCCCGAGCCCTGGTGGTCCCCTCGCTGATCCAGCCCGCCCTGGCGGCGGAAGGAGAGCTGTGGTCCGAGACCCCGGTCTCCCTCGATTGGCTGCGGGCCGTCGACGGCAAGTTCGCGCTGACCTCCCGCGCGATCGTCCATGACGACCGGCGTCTGGCGGACCCCGCCGTCCGCGCCCGGCTGGAGGGCGGCATCCTCACCGTCGAACAGCTCGACGGCGGTGCCTTCGGCGGGCGGATCGGCCTGTCCGGCAGCTTGGCGGCGGTGCCCGGCGAACCCCCGCGGGTCGCGGCCAAGCTGGCGGTCGTCGACGCCGACCTGTCCCGGCTCCGCACCGGACCGGCCGGAGTCGACCTTACGGACGGCGTCCTCAACCTCGACCTGGATCTCGGCACCGTCGGGAACAGCCCCGCGGCCCTGGTCGCCGCCCTCGGCGGCTCCGGCCGGGTGGTGATACGGGAAGGCACCCTCTCGGGAATGGATCTGGAAGGCGCCCTGGCCGCGGTGGCCGGCGCCGACAAGCCGCAACGTACGCTCGACCAGCTCGCCCGCGCCATGGCCGGCGGAGAAAGCCCGTTCGACCGGCTTGCCGGAACCCTGGAGATCGAGCAGGGCGTGGTTCGATCGGACGATCTCGCCATGACCGCTCCGAACGCCGACATCACCGGCGGCGGTTCGGCCAACCTGGCCGAGTGGTCGCTCGACCTGGGCCTCGGCGTCAAGCTGATCGCAGATCCCGAGCTGCCGGCCTTCGGCCTGACGCTCGCCGGTCCCCTGGACCGACCGCGCCGGTCCCTCGACACCGGGGAGCTGGCCGAATTCCTGGAAAGCCGGGCCGCTGAGTCGAGCCGGCGCAAGGCGGCCGACGCCGGCCCGGTGCCCCCGGGGGCGGTGGTCGTCCCGGTGGAGCCGGACCCCTCCCGCTGATCCGCCGCCGCCGCGCGGGCATTCGGGCGTGGCGCACAGCGAAGTGCTTGGCCTGTTCCCCACCAGCGTCTATCACTCCCGTCGCAGCCTCGCCCTCGAAGGAGATCAAGAATGCTTAAAGGCAAGACCGCCGTCGTCACCGGCTCCACCAGCGGCATCGGCCTCGGCATCGCCGAGGCCCTGGCGGCCAAGGGAGCCGACGTGATGCTGAACGGCTTCGGCGATGCCGATGCCATCGACGCCCTGAAGAGGGGCATCGCCGACCGTTTCGGCGTCAGGGTCGGCTATGACGGTGCCGACATGAGCAAGCCCGACCAGATCAAGGGGCTGATCGATCATGCCACCGCAGAGCTCGGCAAGGTCGACATCCTGGTCAACAATGCCGGTATCCAGTTCACCTCCCCGGTCGAGGAATTCCCGGCCGAGCGCTGGGAAGCCGTCATCGCGATCAACCTGTCCGCGGTCTTCTACGGCGCCCATTACGCCCTGCCGCAGATGAAGCAGCGCGGGTGGGGCCGCATCATCAACATCGCATCGGCTCACGGTCTCGTCGCCAGCGTCAACAAGTCGGCCTATGTCGCCGCCAAGCATGGAGTCATCGGCCTCAGCAAGGTGATCGCCCTGGAGAACGCTGAAACCGGCGTCACTTCCAACTCGATCTGTCCGGGCTGGGTGCTGACGCCGCTCGTCCAGAAGCAGATCGACGCGCTGGCCGAACGCAAGGGCCTGAGCGGCGAGGACGCGGCGCGCGAACTGCTGGGAGAGAAGCAGCCATCGAAGCGGTTCGTGACCCCGGAGCAACTGGGGGAACTCGCGGTGTTCCTGTGTTCCGAGGCCGCCGGAAACATGACGGGCACCGCCCTGCCGATGGATGGCGGATGGACGGCCCAGTAGCCCTGTCCACCCGCGCTCAGGGAGAGGGCGCTCCTGGCGCCTTCGCCCGGGAGTGGTCCGGTCATTCCTGAAGCGGGTCCGATCCAGTCGTGAGAAACCGGCCGTGGTGACGGAGGAAAAGGAGGCCGGGGGGATCTGCCCGCTCTGCGGCCGTCCGCTGGTGCCCGGACCCAGCGTGAACCTCCACCATCTGGTGCCGCGGACCTACAAGGGGACGGAGACGGTAGTCCTGCACAGGATCTGCCACGCCAAGATCCACGCGGTGCTGAGCGAAAAGGAGCTTCGCGACCACTACCACACGGTGGACCGGCTGCGGGAACATCCGGAGATCGCCCGCTTCATCCGCTGGGTCTGCCGCAAGCCGCCGACCTTCATGGCGAAACACCGGGCCGGGCGCCGCTGATCGCGGCCCCGGCCCGTCGCTCGTCGGATGCTAGCGGATCAGTCGTCGGGGTTGGTCCTGGGACGCAGGCACTCGGGGTCCTGACTTCCGGGCGGGCAGATCACCTGGTCGGTACCGAGCCCGTTGGTCGAAGTGCCGGCAGGCGAGGTGGCCGGCGGATCGGAACGGCCCATCATGTTGTCGGTGCAGCCGGCGAGGGCCAGCAGCAGGACTGCCCCGGTTGCAAAACGCGAAATCGTGCTCATGGGTTTTCTCCTGTTCGCATTCGCTTTTTGAGAAGTCTGGCGGCGATCCTGGGGCCCCGGGTCGCTTCAAAACGAACAAGACTTGCAGCAACATGTTCCGGCAGGAGTTTCCTACCGGCAGAATCTACCCGGCCGGCGTGCCCAGACGGTCGGTTCCATATGCCTCGGAACAGAGATCACATCTTTGGAACAGGTGATTTGGCGGGAACTCCTCCGATTGGCATACTTCGTGCTTGGTACTGGGAGGCCAGGAAGTCCCCTGGCCTCCTACCGGCGAGGCCCCGATGTCCATTGCGCAAGCCGTTACGGCTCAGTTGGAGCGGTTCTACAGCGAACCTTCCGTCGCCAACCCCGTGGCGGCCGCCGGGATCTGCGACGGCTTCTCCTGGAACCTCAGCAGCTACTATCCGGGCGACCAGCGCCTCTGGTGCATGTACGAGCTTTGGTTGCGCCACCAGCACACGCACGATCATCTGCCGGTCTGGTCGCTCGACATCGTGCCGGAACTGGGTCCCTGGCTGCCCGACATGTTCGAGGTCAAGTTCACCGACGCCGGAGCCTGCCTCAGCCGCTTCGGAAGCGGCCTTGTCAGGACTTTCGGGGTGGACCTCTCCGGTCGCCATCTGGGCGGCGGCCTCCTGGGACCGGGAAGCGAACGCCTTGAGAGCGATTGCCAGAAGGTCCGCGCGACCGGGCAGGTCATCTGGTCCGACGACGAGTTGCGCCGGCGGGGTGCCGCGCCGGTGGTCTGCGAGCGGCTGTTGCTTCCCTTCGCGGACGCGGAGGGACGGGTCTCGCGGGTGGTCGGCTGCCTGTTCCTCCAAGGGCTTGGCCTCGCCCCCGGCTGGCTCGGCACCATCACCCGATTCATCACCGTCAGGAGCACCATGCTGGACTGAGCGCGCCGTCCCGGGCGCCGTCTACTTTCCCTGCTCGACCTGGCCGCCCTTGACCCTTCGCAGGACGCCGCTGATCGTCTTCAGGACCTTGCCGTCCGATACCCGCGAGAACTTGAGGTCCAGGCCATGGGGCGCCAGCGTGCGCTCATAGGTCTGGATCTCGTAACCGCCATCGTCCGTGATCAGCAGCGCCTGGACGGTCAGCGTATCGTCTTCGAGATGCGCCCAAAGGTAGGGCTCGCCCGCCATCGGGTCGAGGGGCATGAAGTGGCCAAACATGTTGCGCCGCTGCGCCGCCCTGAAGATGCCTTGCCGCTGGGTCGGCTCGAACGCGACCGAATAGGACTGCTGCTTCGTCTTGCCGTCGATCCGCTTGGTGATCGTGGTCCAGTCCAGGGAGAAGCCGTCGTTCCCGTAAGGCTTGATGGTCACGGCCAAGTCGCGCTCGTTGAGGCCCTGGTCGGCCAGCGAAATGCTCTGGCCGACATAGTCGCCCATGAACTCGTTAAGCTTTCCCGTGTTCCAGGCGCCAGCGCTTCCCGACTGCGATGCCAGCGCCGTCACGAATAACAATCCGAGCATGAGCGCCCGGAGAACCGAGGGTCGCTGGTGATTTCGCTGCATGACCTGCACTCCCGCACGAATGCCGCCGCGCCATGGCCGGCGGCCAAGCGGCCAGCCATGGGCGGAGCATCTCAAATTCAGAATGCATTGAACATGGTGCATAGGGCGTCGTCACGAAAGCTCCGCGCCCAGGAAGTATGGAAACGGCGTTGAACCGACCGTGCGGCGGCGTTCAGGCGGGAGAGGCGACCGACTCCTCGCCCGGCAGCGTCCCGGTCGCCCGCCGGTGCTTCAGCCCGTCTTCCAGCGAGCAGTTGTCCAGGATGTCCGCCGTGGCGTCCCTGACCCGCTGCATCAGCCAGCGGACCGAGCAGGTCTCCGCGTCGGTGCAGTCCTCGCAGGGGCGGAAACTGCTCCGGCTGGCGCAGGGCAGGGGCGCCAACGGGCCGTCCACGATCCGGATGACCTCGCCGAAGGAGATCGCGGCCGCCGGCTTGGCCAGGCGATAGCCGCCGTTCTTGCCCCGGCGGCTGTCCAGCAGTCCGCGCTTGCGCAGGTCCAGCAGGATCGCTTCCAGGAACTTGCGCGGAACGTTCTCCCGTTCGGCGATGTCGGCGATCATGACCAAGTCGTCGTCGGGGCGCTCCGCCAGCATCAGGAGGGCGCGGAGAGCGTACTTGGCTTTCTGGGAAAGCATGGGGAAGGGTGCCGCCGGGGCCGGAAGGTGGAAACGGGAAAAGGGACGCCGCGGGGTGTCGGGCCAGGGACCGGCCGGCCAAGGCCGAAGCCGGGACTCAGACCAGCAGATCCAGGTACATGCCCCGGCGGTAATAGGAGGGCAAGGTCAGGATGCCGTCCACCATCAGGCTTGCCAACTGCTTCAGGCTGGGAACGCGCCCGGCATGGGTCCGCCTGCTCCGCGGCTCCTCGACAGGGCGGCCAGCCGGCGTGCGACCGCTGCCGGTGTCGCTGCGGACGGGAAGATTCGTGTTCGGACCGGTGGGGCGCGTGTCAACCATGTCAAACACTTACTCCGCGACGCCGCGCAAGGCAAGGGACTGCCCGTCATCCTCGCGAAGGTCGAACTGGAGCGACGCGAGGCGCGCGTACAAACCTCCCTGGCGGATCAGGTCTGCATGACCCCCGGTTGCAACCAGTCGCCCGCCCTCCATCACGGCGATGCGATCCGCGTTCAGCACGGTCGAAAGCCTGTGGGCGATGATCAGGGTGGTCCGGTTCTCCATCAGGCGCTCCAGCGCCGCCTGGACGACTCGCTCGCTTTCCGCGTCCAAGGCCGACGTCGCCTCGTCCAGCAGCAGGATCGGCGGATTGCGCAGGATGGCCCGCGCGATGGCGACGCGCTGGCGCTGGCCGCCCGACAGCCGGACGCCCCGCTCGCCCAGATAGGTGTTCAGCCCCTCCGGCAACTGATCCAGGAACTCCAGCGCGTGCGCCGCCTCGGCCGCGGCGCGCACCTCGTCGTCGCTGGCGTCCAGCCGGCCGTAGCGGATATTCTCAAGGGCGCTGGTGGAGAAGATCACCGGGTCCTGGGGCACCAGCCCGATCCGGGCGCGGACCTCCGCGGGGTCCGCCGTCCTGACGTCGACGCCGTCGACCAGCACGCGGCCTTCGCGCGGATCGTAGAAGCGCAGCAGGAGCTGGAAGACCGTGGTCTTGCCGGCGCCGCTCGGCCCGACCAGGGCCACGGTCTCGCCCGGCTCGACGGACAGGCTGAAATCATTGAGCGCCGCGTCGTCCGGGCGCGAGGGATAGTGGAAGCGGACCGCGTCGAAACCGACGGCGCCCCGCACCGGCACCGGCAGGGGGACCGGATCGGCGGGCGCCGTGATCTCCGGCACCGTCGCCATCAGGTCGAACAGCCGTTCGGTGGCGCCGGCCGCCCGCTGGAGGTCGCCGATCACCTCGCTGATCGCGCCGACCGAACCGGCGACCACGACCGCGTAGAAGACGAAGGCCGAGAGATCGCCCCCGGTCAGGCGGCCGGCCAGCACGTCGTGGCCGCCGACCCACAGGATGGTGCCGATCGCGCCGAACACCATCACGATGACGATGACGGTCAGGATCGCGCGCACCCGCACCCGGCGGACCGCTACGGCGAAGGCTTCCTCGACCCGTCCGCCGAAATTGCGCCGTTCCGCGTCCTCGTGCCCATAGGCCTGGACCGTGCGGATGGCGCCCAGCGTCTCGTCCACGAAGGAGCCGACATCCGCGACGCGGTCCTGGCTCTCCCGCGACAGCTTGCGCACCCGGCGGCCGAACACGATGATCGGGACCACCACCAGCGGCACGACCAGGAAGACGAGGCCGGTCAGCTTGGGGCTGGTGATCACCAGCATCACCGATCCGCCGGCCAGCAGCAGAAGGTTCCGCAGCGCGATCGACACGGTGGAGCCGACCACGACCTGGAGCACCGTGGTGTCGGTGGTCAGCCGCGACAGGATCTCGCCCGTGCGGGTGGATTCGAAGAAGGCGGGGCTCAGCCTGACCACATGGTCGAACACCGCCCGCCGCAGGTCGGCGACGACCCGCTCGCCGATCCAGGAGACCAAGTAGAACCGCCCGAAGGTCGAGGCCGCCAGGATGAAGATGACGCCCAGCATGACCAGCAGCGCCTGGTCCAGCAGCCGGGAGTTTCCGGCGGCGAATCCCTGGTCGACCAGCGCGCGCAGGCCGGCGCCCAGCCCCAGAACCGTGCCGGCCGCGACGACCAGCGCCACCACGGCGCCGGCGATCGCCAGGCGGTACGGTTTCAGGAACGGGATGAGCTGGCGCAGCGGGCCGAGGTCACGGCGCTGGGGGGACGCCTGCTTGGGCGCGGCCTCAGCGTTGTTATTTTCTCGAAACACCAGGAGGAATCCCGCAATGACGGAGCTTGAACGGCCTTCGTTGGTATAGCAAGCTGTCGCCAGGGCAACAAGCGGGGCCGCCCGCGTCACATCAGCCCGCCCGACGCCTGATTTCCGGATATGCCGCTTGCGTCCCGGCGAGCGGTCCGCTATAAGGCGCGCTCGTTTTCGGGGACTTGGGCCATGAAGAAAGACATCCATCCGGACTATCACGAGATCAACGTCGTCATGACCGACGGAAGCTCGTTCCAGACCCGGAGCACGTGGGGTAAGGCTGGCGACACGCTGCGCCTGGACATCGATCCGAAGTCGCATCCGGCTTGGACTGGCGTTCAGAAGCTGCTCGACACCGGCGGCCAGATCGCGAAGTTCAACAAGCGCTTCGGCAGCTTCGGCCTGAAGAAGTAAGCCGCTTCGGGGCGTCAAGCCCATTAGCCGCACGCTTTTGCAGGGCCTTGCCTGACATGAGATCGACTACGTGAAAAGGCGTCCGTAACCCGGGCGCCTTTTCGCATGTCCGCGCCCGGCGAAGAAACGGCAGGTCCCTCTGTGCCAACGTCGGATGAGACAGTTGCCTGCTGAACTGATCAGTAGAGGGCGCTGTTGAGGACCTGATGAGCATGACTTCCCTACCCCAAACCGGAACCCCGCTTTCACCACCGGACCCGGAGGTGAGTGACCGGCCCCAGCGCCGGACGTTCAGCGTGGCCGACAAGCTGCGCATCCTGGACGAGATCGACCGCGCCCGTCCCGGTGATGTCGGCGCCATCCTGCGTCGTGAAGGTCTGTACTCGTCCAATGTCGGACGGTGGCGCCGACAGCGCGACGCCGGCACGCTGCACGGACCGGCGCCGGCCAGATCGGGGCCGAAGAGCGCGCCGGCCAATCCTCACAAGAACGACGTGGTGCGCCTGGAGCGGGAGAACGCTCGCCTGCGCGACCAGCTCACCCGCGCCGAGGCGATCATCGAGCTCCAAAAAAAAGTCGCTCAGCTGCTGGAGACCTCACTCGGCTCGACCGATCCGGGCGAGCGCAGGTGATGACCGCCATCGAGCAGGCGGTCCCGGCCGTGGACGTCGCCACCGCCTGCCGGGCGCTCGGCGTCCCCCGCGCCAGCTTCTACCGCCATCGCGACAGGCTGCGCCAGGTCGGGCCGCCCCTCCCGCCGGTGCGCCGGCCCTCTCCTCCGCGCGCGCTGAGCAGGACCGAGTGCCGTCAGGTTCTCGACCTGCTGCACAGCGAGCGCTTCGTCGATGCCGCCCCGGCCCAGGTCTACGCCACGCTGCTCGACGAGGGGCGATACCTGTGCTCGGTGCGCACCATGTACCGCCTGCTGGCCGCCAATGACGAGGTTCGGGAGCGCCGGCAGCAGCGCCGGCATCCGGTCTATACCAAGCCCGAACTGCTGGCCACCGGCCCCAACCAGGTGTGGAGCTGGGACATCACCAAGCTGAAGGGGCCGGTCAAGGGCACGTGGCTGTGCCTGTACGTCATTCTCGACATCTTCAGCCGCGCCGTGGTGGGGTGGACGGTAGCCTACCGGGAAAGCGCCGCGCTTGCCGAGCGGCTGATCCGGCAGACCGTGCGCAAACAGGGTGTCGCCCGTGACCGGCTGACGCTGCATGCCGACCGCGGCGGCGCCATGAAGGCCAGGGCGGTGGTCGAGTTGCTGGCCGACCTCGGCGTGACGCGCAGCCACAGCCGGCCGCAGCAGTCCAACGACAATCCGTTCTCCGAGGCGCAGTTCAAGACGCTGAAGTACCATCGCGACTTCCCCGAGCGCTTCGGCTCGATCCAGGACGCCCGGGTGTTCTGCCGCACCTTCTTCGCCTGGTACAACACCGTGCACCGGCACTCCGGGCTGGCGCTGATGACGCCGCACCAGGTCCACTATGGCGACACCGGCGCGATCCGGTCGGCACGGCAGGCAGTGCTCGATGACGTCCACCGCCGGCATCCCGAACGCTTCGTGAGCAAGCGGCCCGAAGCTCCCGCACCGCCCGCGGCGGTCTGGATCAACCCGCCGGCCGCGCCGGAGGAAGGCGGCGGCGCACATCCCTCATCCCGATGTTCGGCTGAACAGCGGCCATCCCGCCGTCCCGGCCTGCCGACCTCACCGCCGGCGCACGAGGGAACGGGCAAGGTCCTTCTCGAGGGACCCGCCCACGGGGCGGGACGGAAGGGCCTTGCGCGGCCCGAGAGCGCCGGCATCCTGGAAGCGGACGAACGGCCGTGGGAAAACCACCCCGCCGGCAGTCAGCCCCAACCCTGAGCTACGACAAAACGAGCAGCTGTCTCATACGCGTTGACATGTACCGGGTCGGCCCTCGCCCGCCAGGGCGAACGCCGACACCCTGCATCGACGCTCCGGTCACTGGATCTCATTCGACGGTCAGGACGATCTTCCCCTGGATGTGCCCCTTCGCTGCCCGCTCGTGGGACAGGCGCGCCTGCGAGAGCGGATAGGTGCTGTCGATCACGACCCGGACGGTACCATCATCGAGCAATCGCCCGACTTCCTCCAACTGGGCGCCGCTTGAGCGCACCTGGGTGGTCGAGATCGTCACGCCCAGCTTCCCGGCCTCGTCGGCTCCGGAGAAGCCCAGGGGGAAGATCGGGAACAACGCGCCGCCCCGCTTCAGGGTGCGAAGGAAGCGGCCGGCGTTCGGCCCGCCTACCGTGTCGATGACGAGGTCGACGTCGCGGGCCACGTTCTCCGGGGCGGTCCCGGTGTAGTCGATGAATTCGTCGGCACCCAGTTCACGTAGAAGTGTCTCATGCTTGCCCGAGGCTACGGCGATGACGTGCGCGCCCCTCCACTTGGCCAGTTGCACCGCGAAGTGTCCCACGCCGCCCGCGGCCCCGTTCACAAGAACCTTCCTGCCCTCGATCGGCACCGGCGCATGTCGGTTCGGCTGAAGCGGGTTCGGCTCGTCGTGCCCCGGCTCGATCATGAACTGCCATGCCGTGAGCAACGACATGGGGGCGCCGGCGGCCCGCACGTGGTCGATCCCCGCCGGCTTGGGCGCAAGTTCCGAGGCCGGCACGCTCACATACTCGGCATAGGCCCTGCTGTCCCCCGCAAGGCCGCTGGGAAAACGCACCATCGAATAGACCTCGTCCCCGACCGAGAAGCGATCGATGTCCTCGGCGACGGCCTCGACCACGCCCGAGATGTCGGTCCCCGGGACGGCGGGGAAACGCACCGGCGGCCGCCATTCGGGAGGGAGCATCCTGTAACCCTCCCGCAGGTACCAGTCGGGGGGATTGAGACCGACCGCGCGGACGCGGACGAGTACCTCGCCCGCCCCAGGCTCGGGCCGCGTCGCGGTCTCGTACCGCAACACCTCGGGACCGCCGAACCCATGAAATCGGACCGCCTTCATCGTATGGCTCACTGGGACCTCCACCGGGTGCATCATTCCTCGACCGGTTATCTGGTCGAGTAGGGGGAGGTTGATAATCGGGGCGCGTTTCGCTTCAATGATGCCATGAAGGAACAAATCGCGCTTGATCGGTTGACCGGCCTGATAGCGTTCGCGCGCGCCGGATCGATGGGCAGCTACACAGCGGCTGCGCGCTCGCTCTCGATCTCCCCCTCGGCCGTCAGCAAGAGCGTGCAGCGGCTTGAGCAGCGTCTGGGCGTGTCTCTCTTCACCCGCACGACCCGCTCGCTGACACTCACGCCGGAGGGCCGTGAACTGCACCAACTCGCGCTGAAACTGCTGCACGATGCGGAAGCGATCGAGCAGGCCGCGATGGCGGCGCAGTCCGAGCCGTCGGGCACCCTGCGGATTTCGGCGTCGTTCCCGGTCGGCATGCATGTGATCGCGCCCGCCCTGCCGGCGTTCCGCAAGCTCTATCCCAAGGTGACGATCGATCTGCGGCTGAACGACCAGATCGCCGACATCATCGAGCAAGGCATCGACGTCGCGGTGCGCATCGGGGAACTCGCTGACTCGCGGCTGATGTCGCGCCGGCTTGCGCCGCACCGGCTCTGCGCCTTCGCATCGCCAGCCTATCTGGCGGCACGGGGCATCCCGATGCATCCGGACGAACTGGAGGGCCACGACACCGTCAATCTCCGGTACCAGAGCACGGGCCAGGCTTTTCGCTGGCCTTTTCGGATCGGGGAAAGAACGATCGAAATCGTGCCGCCGTCCGGCATCGTCGTCGATTCGAGCGATGCGCTGGTGGCGACGCTCGCGGCGGGGGGCGGGATCGGCATGGCCGCGACCTTCGCGGCGGCGCCCCTCGCAGCGCGCGGGGAACTGGTTCCGGTGCTGCCCGAATTCGCCGTCGAGCGGCACAACATAACCGCGCTCTGGCCGGAAAGCCGCCAAACCAACCCTGCCGTGCGCGCCTTCATCGACCGTTTGCAGGAGGTCTTCCGGGATCGGATGACGGCCGCGACCGGATCGCCGGCCTGACCGGCCAGCAGGCCGTTCAGGCGACGCTGCGCCTGACCTGCTCGTCCAAACGGGCGACCCGCATGTAAAGCTTGTAGCTCCGCTCCAGCAGGCTGCGCAGGCCGGCCGGAAGCTCCTGGTTGTCGGGGCCGGACGGATCGGTGCAGACGTCGCCTCCCGCCAGGGCGTATTCCTCGGTCGCGACCTGCTGCGCCGTCAGTTCGCCGGCATGCACCGCCTTCTGCGCCAGCAGCCAGGCCATCACCTGGGTCAGGCGGCTGGTCACGCGCAGGGACTCGTAGCTCACCTGCAACCGGACCTGGGGCGGCAGCCCCCGCTGGTCCGCCGCCTCGTTATAGGCGATGTAGTTCCTCGCCTCGATGAGCAGCGCCATCGTCTCGTCGTAGGTACGATTGAAGAAGGCTGTCGGGCCGCTCACTCTGTCTCCCGTCTCGGGGATCTCAAGTCCCATGATCGATGGTCCCAGCTACAGATTAAAAATGAATGACACGCGGCGGGCACCCCCGAACGCGCATCGGCCCTGCGACGGAATCTTCGACGCGAACCCCCTCTTGAACCCCTGAACGGCGTGATTATCTCATCTCACGTGGATGGGGCGCCGATGCCGGGCCCGGTCCACGAAGGAGAGGGGTTAGACCATGGTGGTGAACCCCGACGCTTGTATCGCTCTTTGGAGGGTATGAAATGCGCACCTATGATCTGTCGCCGTTGTTCCGTTCGTCCGTCGGCTTCGACCGCATGACCCGTGTCCTGGAGTCCGCGCTCAAGGTCGATGACTCAGCCCTGTCCTATCCTCCGTACAACATCGAGAAGCTGTCCGATGACTCCTACCGCATCACGATGGCGGTCGCCGGCTTCGGTGCGGAAGATCTGGAGATCACTTCGCAGGAAAATCTGCTTGTGATCACTGGTAAAACTAAGAATGACGCGGAAAACGGCCAATACCTCTATCGCGGTATCGCGGGACGGGCATTCGAGCGCCGCTTCCAGCTAGCCGACCACATCAAAGTGACTGGCGCCAATTTGGCGAACGGTCTCCTGAATGTGGAACTCGTCCGCGAGATCCCGGAGGCGATGAAGCCCCGCACGATCAAGATCGCTTCGGCGGCTCCGTCCCAGGTGCTGGAGCACAAGCAGTCTGATCAGCAGCAGGCCGCGTAACGGCAGGCCTCCTGCAAAGGTCCGTACTGGCGGCGCCCCGGAAACGGGGCGCCGCATTGCATTCCGGCTCACGCCACCAGCAACCGCTCCATGCAGGCCCGCAGGGCGTCGGGGATCGGCACCGGGCGCATGGTGGACCGCTCCACGAAGACATGGACGAAGTGGCCCGACGCCGCCAATTCCACGTCCCCCTCGGCGAACAGGCCGACCTCGTAGCGCACGCTGGAGTTGCCCAGCTTGCCCACCCTCAGGCCGGCGTCCACGATCTGCGGGAACACCAGCGACTTCCTGAACTTGCACATGGTCTCGACCGCCACGCCGATCACCGGCGCGGCATGGATATCGAACCCGCCTTCCCGGATCAGGTATCCGTTTATGACCGTGTCGAAATACGAGTAATAGATCACGTTGTTGACGTGGCCGTAGATGTCGTTGTCCAGCCAGCGCGTCGGGATGGCCAGGAAATGCCGGTAGTCCTCCCGGGTTTCGATCGCAGCAGTCACGTGCCGAACCTCTTCGCCTTGGTTTCGCGTCGTCGCCGCGCTCTTCTATGCGAAAAACCCCAGCAGGGCACGCGCGACCTCGTCCGGCGCCTCCTCCTGCAGGAAATGGCCGCAGGCGATCTCCCGTCCCGACACGTCGTCGGCCCAGCGGCGCCAGACCGCGAGGGGATCGTATGGCCGGCCGTCGGTCCCGCCGCGTGCCCAGAGCGCCAGCACGGGGCAGGCGATCCGCCGCCCGGCGGCGCGGTCGGCGGCGTCATGGTCCCGGTCGACGCCCGCACCGGCGCGGTAATCCCCGCAGGCGGCTTGGACCACCTCCGGCCGGCGGAAGCACCTGATATACTCGGCCAGGGCCGCCGGATCGATGGCGTCCGGATCGGCGCACCAGCTCCGCACGGTCCGGGTCAGGTAGCCTCCCGGATCGGCTCCGATCAGGCTCTCGGGCAGGCCATCGGGTTGTGCCAGGAACAGCCAGTGGTAGACGGCCATCGCCATCCCGGCATCCATCATCTCCCACATGTCCAGCGTCGGCACCATGTCGAGCACGGCCAGCCGGCTGACGCGGCCGGGATGGTCGAGCGCCAGCCGGTAGGCGACCCGGCCGCCCCGGTCGTGCCCGGTGACGCCGAACCGGTCGAAGCCCAGTTCGGCCATCAGCCCGGCCTGGTCGGCCGCCATGGCCCGCTTGGAATAATCGCCGTCCAGAGGCGGCGCGCTGTCGCCGTATCCTCTCAGGTCGGGCGCCACGACGGTGAAGCGCCGGGCCAGGATCGGTGCGACGCGGTGCCAGGTCACGTGGGTCTGGGGATAGCCGTGGAGCAGCAGCAGCGGAGGCCCCACGCCGCCGACCGCCGCGTGGATCACGGCACCGCCCAGGTCGAAGCGCCGATGCATAAAATTTTTGATCAATTGGACCTCCGGTATGGGAAAAGCGTTCCCCTCTGGCAGAGCGTAAAGGTGCTGAAGTCGCTGGGAAAATTCATAAGGTGAATGCGCAGCATGCCGTCCCGTCATGGTCCCTCGCCGCCGACCCTCGACATCGATCTCCTCCGGGCATTCCTGACCGTCGCCGAAACCGGCAGCTTCACCCGTACCGGCGAAATCCTGGGCCGGACCCAGTCCGCGGTCAGCGTCCAGATCAAGCGGCTGGAGGACCAGATCGGCGCCCGGCTGTGCGATCGCAGCGGCCGCCACGTGGTTCCCACCGAGGCCGGCGAGCACCTGCTGACCTATGCGCGGCGCATCCTGGCGATCAACGACGAGGCGGTCGGTCGGCTGGTCGCCCCGCCGGTCGGCGGCACCGTCCGGCTGGGCACGGCGGAGGAGTTCGCGGCCCAGTTCCTGTCCGACATCCTGGGAGAGTTCGCCCGCTGCTTTCCCACCGTCACCACCGAGATCACCGTGGAAAGCTCGGCCGTGCTCCAGTCCGGGGTGGAGGCCGGACTGTTCGACCTTGTGCTGGTCAAGCATGTCCCGGAGGAGAGTCCCGGCCGCACCGTCTGGCGGGAACCGCTGCACTGGGTCGCCCGGTCGGACTGGACGGGCGGCGCGGACGGCCTGGTCCCGCTGGCCGTCTCGCCGGCCCCCTGCCTGTACCGGAGGTTCATGCTGGCCGCCCTGGGGCAGGTCGGCCGGTCGTGGGAGATCCGCTGCACCAGCGCCGCGGTCTCGGCGCTCCAGGCCGCCGTCCTCGCCGGGCTCGGTGTCACGGCGCTGGCGCGAAGCACCATCCTGCCCGGCATGCGCGTCCTGACCCCGGACGAGGGCTTTCCCCCGCTGCCCGACAGCGCCATCGCCCTGGTGGCCCGTTCCGGAACGGCGACGTCGGCGGCCGACCGGCTGACCCGCTTCATCCTGGACCGCATGGCGATACCGTACATGGCGGGCATACGGACCCATAAACGACAATAAGATTGACCTATCCGCCGGCCGAAGCTTCAATCCGAATTCCCGTTCAGAAAGATAAGAACAAGAGGAGAGCCGGCGAATGCCCGAAAACGTCCAGCATCTTCCCGATGGACCTCCCGTCGCCTTTTCCCGGGTCGGCTTGATCGCCGGCGCCGTGCGGACCCTGCCGATCGCGACGGGCGGGCTGGCCTTCGGCGTGTTCTACGGTTTCCTGGCGGGCCAGAACGGCCTGACCCTGCTGGAGACCTCCCTGATGAGCGCCCTGGTCTTCGCGGGCGCCTCGCAGTTCCTGTCGGTCGAACTGTGGGGCGATCCGCTGCCGGTCGGCGCGCTGGTGGCCACCGTGCTGGTGATCAACGCCCGCCACCTGCTGATGGGCGCCACCCTCGGACCCTGGCTCAAGCATGTCCCGCCGTCGCGGGCCTATGGCAGCCTGTACTTCCTGACCGACGAGTCCTGGGGGCTCAGCGTCGCCGACATGCGGAACGGGGGCCGGGACGCCGCCTTCCTGCTCGGCAGCGGGCTGACGATCTTCCTGTTCTGGAACACCGGGACCATCGCCGGCCGGGTATTCGGCGGGATGCTGCCCGACCTCGACCGCTACGGCATCGACTTCCTGGGCACGGCCTTCTTCGTGGCCCTGCTGGCCGGCTTCTGGCGCGGGCGCGGGGACCTGCTGCCCTGGCTGGTCGCCGCCGCGGTCGCCCTGGCGATGGAGCGCACGGTTCCCGGCACCTGGTACATCCTGGGCGGCGCCCTGGCCGGCAGCCTCGTGGGGGCGCTGCGCCATGCCCGCTGACGCGCAAGACGGCTATCTGGGGATCGCTGCCATCGCCCTGATGGGTCTGGCCACCTACGCGACCCGGGCGGGCGGCTTCTGGCTGATCCAGCGGCTGCGGCCGTCGCGGTTCCTGGAAGCCTGGCTGGCCCAGATCCCCGGAGCGGTCTTCGCCGCCCTGTGCGCGCCGCTGGTGCTCAACTCCGGGCCGGCGGGGTGGGGAGCGGCCCTGCTGACGCTCGTCCTGGCCCGCGCCACCGGCAACTTCCTGGTCGCGATGGCGGCCGGCGTGGCCGGCGTCGCCATCCTCCGCCTCATATAGCCGCGAGGAGCGCGTCGGTCACCGCGTCGGGCTCCTCGACCATCATCATGTGGCCGGAGCCCGGGAGCACCACGGTCTTCGATCCCGCGATCCTCGCGGCCAGCGCCTTCCCCGACTTGGCCGGGGTCATGCGGTCGCCGGCGCCCAGGATGAGCGTCGTCGGGCAGCGCACGTCGGGCGTGCCTCGCCACGCGTCGCAGGCCGCGAGGTCGGTGACGAGCGCGCCGCGCGGCGCCCGGCGCATCAGCTGGATGCCGGTCCCGACCTGCCACAGGCCCGGTGCCGCCGATCCGCCGCGCAGGCTGCCGAAGCCCCAGCCGATCACCATGGCGATCGCTCCGGCATAGGCCCGGTCGTCCTCCGACGCGGCGGCGGCCAGCAGGTCGGGGTGGACCGGCATGCGCTCGGCCACGCCGAGCAGCGCCAGCGCGCGCACCCGCCCGGGGTGGCGGTTCGCCGTCTCCAGCGCGGCCAGCGCCCCCATGGAGTGGCCCGCCAGCGCCGCCTGGTCGAAGCCGGCCGCCTCGATCAGCCGCGCCGTCCAGTCCGCCAGATCCTCGATGCTGCCCAGCGCCGTCCCGCCGGAGCGCCCGTGGCCCGGCAAGTCCACCGCCAGCACCGAACGGCCGTGGTGGGCGAGATAGCGCGCCTGGAGGCTCCAGACCGAATGGTCCATGCCCGCGCCGTGGATCAGCACGACCAGGGGGGAGGCCGCGTCCAGGTCCCTGCCGCCGGTCGCGGCGAAGACCTTGTGGCCGTCGACTGTCAGTTCCATGGGCCGCTCACCCCTTCCGCGAGGCGCGCAGCGCCTGCTTGAGATCGGCGATCAGGTCGCCGGCATCTTCCAGCCCGACCGACAGCCGGATCATCTCCTCGCCGATCCCGGCGTCGCGGAGCGCCTCCGCATCCATCTGCTGGTGCGTCGTGCTGGCGGGGTGGATCACCAGGGACTTGGCGTCGCCCACATTGGCGAGATGGGAGAACAGCCGCAGCGCCTCGATGAACTTCCGGCCCGCCTCCCGTCCGCCGGCGATCCCGAAAGTGACGATCGAACCGGCGCCGTCGGGCAGCAGCCGGCGCGCCAGCTCGTGGTCCGGGTGGCTGGGCAGGTCGGGATGTCGGACCCAGGCGACCCCGTCCGCCCCGTCCAGGAATCCCGCGACCTTGCGGGCATTGTCCACGTGGGCGCGCATGCGCAGCGGCAAGGTCTCGACGCCCTGGAGGATCTGGAAGGCGTTTGCCGGACTCAGGCAGGCGCCGAAGTCGCGCAGGCCTTCCGCCCGTGCCCGCATGACGAAGGCGGCCGGGCCGAACTCCTCGGCGAAGTCGATGCCGTGGTACCCGGCATAGGGTTCGGTCAGGGTCGGGAAAAGGCCGGACGCCTCCCAGTCGAACCGCCCGCCATCGACCAGGGCGCCGCCGATCGCGACGCCGTGGCCGCCCAGCCACTTGGTGGCGGAGTGCATGACGAGGTCGGCGCCATGCTCGAACGGCCGGCACAGATAGGGTGTCGTGAAGGTGCTGTCGATCATCAGCGGCAGCCCGGCGGCATGGGCGACCTCAGCGACCGCCGGCAGGTCGAGCACGTCCAGTCCCGGATTGCCCAGCACCTCGGCGAATACCAGCCGCGTCTCCGGCCGGATCGCTGCCCTGAAAGCGCCGGGGTCACGCGGATCGACGAAGCTGGCGGTGATGCCGAAGCGGGGCAGCGTATGGGTGAACAGGTTGTGGCTGCCGCCATAGATCGCCTTGGAGGCCACGATATGGCCGCCGGCCCCCATCAGGGTCACGATCGCGAGATGAAGGGCCGCCTGGCCGCTGGCGGTGCAGACGGCGCCGACGCCGCCTTCCAACGCCGCCAGCCGCTCCTCCAGCACCGCCACGGTCGGGTTGGAGATCCGGCTGTAGATGTGCCCGGGCCGTTCCAGGTTGAACAGCGCCGCGGCATGGTCGGTGTCTCGGAAGACGTAGGATGTCGTCTGGTAGAGGGGGACGGCGCGGGCGCCGGTCGTCGGATCGGGCTGCTGCCCGGCATGCAGGCTGAGCGTGTCGAACTTCAGAAACGGACCGTCTGCCATGGTCGCGTCGTCCCCTCCCCCAAAAAGGACGAGGGCCGCTTGGTGCGGCCCTCTTTATTATTGCCTCGCCTGCTCAACTCGAGCGATGGACGTGAGCCTATTGTGTCAAATCACCGCAGTCAAGCGGGTTGCGGACGGACGGGTCGGTCAGGTCCGCATCCTCTACATGTCCTTGCGCTTCACGTCGCCGACCGGCTGGGCCGCGGGTTGGGGCGGCTGCTTGGCCGCTTCCGGCGGTGCCGCGGGAGCGGGCGGCGGGGGCGGAACATTGCGGCCCTTCAGCTCGCGGTACACGGTCTGGGTGATGTTCATCAGCTGCTCGCGGTCGAGCCGCCCGATCAGGGCGTAGGCGATCGAGCCCTCAACCCAGTAGAACATCGACACGTCGCCCTTCTGCACATAGCTGAAGGCGGCTTCCTGCCCGGCCTTGCTGGGTGTGCCGACGAACAGCGTCAGGCGGCGCTTGGCGTCGTTCTCGTACATGTACTGCGCGCCGACGCCCTCCGCGGTCGGCATCGACCGGCCGCCGATCAGCCGGTAGCCGGAGTTGGACAGGTCCGGTCCGAAGATGCGCCGTCCCAGGCGCTCCGACAGCCAGCTGTCCAGGGCACCCCGGTCCTCGCCGCCCATCTCGACGGCGAAACGGTTGTCCGACGCGTAGAATGTATGGGCCTGGACCGCTTCCTGGGCGAACGACTGCAAGGTCGGCTGCTGCTCGACCGCCACCTGTTCGGCCGGCGGCCGCAGGAGCCAGCCGCCGGTGCCCCCGGCCAGCAGCAGGACGACCGCCGCCGCCATGCGGGCGAAGGGGGAATGGAGCCAGCCGCGCCGGCGGTTGTCGTTGCCGGCCATGCGCCCTGACAGGCGATCGTGGAGATCGTCCATCTCGGCCGTCGCGGGCTCGCGCAGCACGCCGTCGAAGAGATCGTGGAGCTGTTCGATCTGGGTGCGGTACGCATTCACCCGTTCGGCCGAGGCCGGGTCCTCCGCCAGCCAGGCTTCCACCTCGATGCGCCGCTGGGTATCCAGCAAGCCATCGACGTAAGCATGAAGATCTCGATCTTCGACGGGCCGCGCCACCATGTGATTGTCCTACTTGACCCGGCGGAGAGGCACTCCGCCCTCGTTCGCGAGCTTGATCCGCACCGCTTCGCGCGCCCGGCTGAGGCGGGACATCACGGTGCCGATCGGTATATGCAAGACTGCGGCGACCTCGTCGTACTTCAAGCCCTCCAGGGCCACCAGCAACAGGACCTGACGCTGTTCCTCGGGCAAATCCGCGAGCGCCCTGGACATGTCGCGCAGTTCGAGGCTGGTCTCCTGGCGGGCCGGCGTGACCAGCCGCATCTCGTAGTCCTCGACCGGCACCTCATCCGGCCGAGAGATCTTCTGGCGAACCTGGTTCACGTGCACATTGTGCATGATCGTGAACAACCAGGCCCGGAGGTTCGTCCCAGGCTTGAATCGGTCGGCACGCGACAGCGCGCGGGCCAGCGATTCCTGGACCAGATCGTCCGCATCGTTCCTGTCGCGCAGGAGAGCCCGCGCATATCGGCGAAGCGATGCGATCTGTACTTCCAGCTCAGTCCCGAATCTGCTCACTGCGTCATCCGGTTGGTGGATAATTCAGGCGAAACCTTCGATGGCCCGCAAAGTTCCGATGTCGGCGGTCCCGAAAGCGGATTCAATCCAAGAGCCGAAACTCGACCCTGCGAACACCGTCGGCTGTCCCTTTATTCCAGGGGGCGCCGGTCGTTTGTCAAAATAATGACGGCGCGTGGGGAAGGGGCGCCGTCTGGCAAGGCGCGATCCTGTCGCCGCCATCCCTGTGTCCAACGACCGTTATCGGGATTGCCATGCGAAAATGACTCATCGAGAGCAGGAGCGACACAATGGAGCAGGGCAAGGATGAAGCTTGTGCTTGCGCCGAACGCCCATGCGCTGCCTGTTCAGAGAGTTTGGGCCGTCACCGGACTTGCCTCACCGCCGTGCGGATGAGTCGAGGCTTCGGTCGCCCGACGGTTCCATGCGAAGAGGCTTCCCAATACGGGATTGCTTCCCAAATTGGGAAAGACGTGTTATGAGGATAATCAAACGGGCAACCTTGGCACAGTATGCGGTGGACCATGCTGTGTCTCGGGCAGCGCTGACCATTTGGCAGGAGAGAACCCAGAAAGCCAAATGGACGCATTCGGATGATGTTTTGAGTGATTTCCCCTCGGCAAAGGTGCTGAATGCTGAACGAGTCAGGTTCGAGATCGGGAGCAATCATCGGCTTGTGGCGGCGATCTTCTATCCGGCGCAAGCCGTCTACATCAAGTTCATCGGTACCCATGCCGAGTACGATAAGATCAATGCCCTGACTGTCGGCCTGTATTGAAAGGTGCCACCGATGTACACGATCAAGCCGATCCGCAATGACGTCGATCATGAAGCGGCTCTCGCGGAGGTCGACCGGCTCTGGGGTGCAGAAGCCGGAACCTCTCAGGCTGACACCCTGGAGGTTCTGGCCATACTGATCGATGATTATGAGAAAACCCGTTGGCCGATCGATCGTCTTGAGCCGGTCGATGCCATCAAGGCCCATATGGAGATGAACGGCCTGTCACAGGCCGATCTGTCGAAGCTGTTCGGCTCCGAATCCCGGGCATCAGAGATCCTCAATCGCCGCCGTCGCTTGACCGTAGACATGATCGCCAAGCTGACCAAAGCGTGGGGACTGCCGGCCGATTGGTTGGTCCAGCCGTACGAAATCGCAACCAAGGCAAGCTCCGAGCGGCAACGGCCGGGACAGGAGCTTATCCGGCAACGCCTCATGTCGCTGAAAAGGGAAAGAAGCCGGTTGGGCGATCGGGAAGCCGAGAAGGAGGGCCAACTCGGCACCCGAAAGAAAACCGCCTAGTTCGGCTTCTTACCTACCGGTTCGCCGCCAGGAAACGACGGCCCCTGGAGACGCCGTCCTTTCCCGGCTGTAAGCCGTCGCACTAAACCATCCCCGCCTTGGCATAGCCGATGCCCTGGAGGGCTTCGGCGATCTCGCTCAGGATCAGGGGGTCGTCGATGGTGGCCGGCATCTTATAGGACTCGCTGTCGGCGATCTTCTGCATGGTGCCGCGCAGGATCTTGCCGGAGCGGGTCTTGGGCAGGCGGTCCACCACGATGGCCAGCTTGAAGGCCGCGACCGGGCCGATCTCGTCGCGGACCAGCTGCACCACCTCCTTGACGATGTCGGCGTGGGGGCGGTCGACGCCGTTCTTAAGGACGATGAAGCCCAGCGGAACCTGGCCCTTCAATTCGTCGGCCACGCCGATCACGGCGCATTCCGCGACGTCCTTGTGGGAGGCCAGGACCTCCTCCATCCCGCCGGTGGACAGGCGGTGTCCGGCGACGTTGATGATGTCGTCGGTGCGGGCCATGATGTAGACGTAGCCGTCCTCGTCGATGAACCCGGCGTCGCCCGTCTGGTAATATCCCGGATAGTCCGTCATGTAGGACTTCACGAAACGCTGGTCCGCGTTCCACAGCGTCATCAGCGTGCCTGGAGGCAGCGGCAGCTTGACCGAGATGGCGCCGATGTCGCCCCGCTTGACCTCGTTGTTGGACACGTCCAGGCAGCGTACGTCCCAGCCCGGCAGCGGCTTGGTCGCCGAACCGTACTTGATCTTGAACCGCTCGATGCCCATCGGGTTGCCGGCGATGCACCAGCCGGTCTCGGTCTGCCACCAGTGGTCGATCACCGGGACCTTCAGGTTGTCCTCGGCCCAGTGCAGCGTGTCGGGGTCCGACCGCTCGCCGGCCAGGAACAGGGTGCGCAGGCTCGACAGGTCGTACTTCCCGATCAGCTCGGCGTTCGGGTCCTCGCGCTTGATCGCGCGGAAGGCGGTCGGCGCGGTGAACAGGGCCGTGACCTTGTGCTGCTGGATCACCCGCCAGAAGGTACCGGCGTCGGGCGTGCCGACCGGCTTGCCCTCGAACACCACCGTGGTGCAGCCGTGCAGCAGCGGGGCGTAGCAGATATAGGAATGCCCGACCACCCAGCCGACGTCCGAGGCGGCCCAGAACACCTCCCCCGGCTTGATGTCGTACATGTTGGTCATGGTCCATTTGAGCGCTACGGCATGGCCGCCGTTGTCGCGGACCACGCCCTTGGGCTGGCCGGTGGTGCCCGACGTGTACAGGATGTAGAGCGGGTCGGTCGCCGCCACGGGTACGCATTCCGCCGGTTCCGCCACCGCGGCGGCGTCGGCCCAGTCCACGTCGCGCGGAGCCTTCAGCTCGGCCGCCGCCTGGGGGCGCTGGAACACGACCACATGGTCGGGCTTGTGGTCCGACTGGTCGATCGCGGCGTCCAGCATCGGCTTGTAGGCCAGCACCTTCTTGCCCTCGATGCCGCACGACGCGGTGACGATGGCCTTGGGCTTGGCGTCGTTGATGCGGGTCGCCAGCTCGTGCGGCGCGAAACCGCCGAACACCACGGAGTGGATGGCGCCCAGCCGGGCGCAGGCGAGCATCGCCACCACGGCCTGCGGGATCATCGGCATGTACAGGATCACCCGGTCGCCCTTGGCGACGCCCAGGCCGCGCAGCACGCCCGCGAAGCGCGCGGTCAGGTCCCGCAGTTCCGAATAGCTGATGGTCTGGACGGTGTCGGTGACGGGGCTGTCATAGATGATCGCGGCCTGCTCGCCGCGCCCGGCCTCCACATGGCGGTCCACGGCGTTGTGGCAGGTGTTCAGCACCCCGCCGGTGAACCAGCGGTAGAAGGGCGGGTTGGAGCTGTCGAGAACGCTGTCCCACGGCTTGATCCAATCGATGTCACGGGCGGCATCGCCCCAGAAGCCTGCGGGATCGGTGATCGAGCGGGTGTGAAGCTCAGCATAACGACCGGTCATGGAACGCCTTCTTCTTGATTGGAGCGGTGATTTGATTCCTCGCGTCCTGGAAGCGGGTCCGGCGACGCGGGCGGATATTGCGTCACGTCGCGGGCGTTTTGCACAGGTGTTTCCGGTTTCCGGCCGTGTGCGACATTTTGAGCCTTCGGACCGGTCTTACCATTGCGGCCAGGCTGCCAGGCGATCGGTCCACTCCCGCGCCCGGATGTCCCAGGTCGCGGTCGCGTTGACGAAGCGCACCTGCTCCCATAGCCGGGCGATCCCGGCGGGCGACAGGACCGACGCCATGACCAGGTCGAGGGCGCACAGATAGCGGCCGGGGAAGCTGCTCCAGTCCTCGCCGGGCTCGACCAGCAGCGCATGGCCCGCCGTGGTCTCCGCCAGGGCGCCCAGGTCGCTGGCGACCACGGCGCAGCCGGCCGCCATGGCCTCCATCACCGCGATGCAGCTGGTTTCCGGGAAGGTGCAGGGGTAGGCCAGGATCGGGATCGGCCGCAATGCCCGCGCGAGGTCGGGCTGGGGCAGGGACCCGGCATGCTCGATCCCCGGCGTGGACCGGCAGCGCTCGTACAGGCCGGCGAACTGGCTCTCCGCCGGACCGGTGGGGTAGGGCGCCATGTCGGAGAAGACGCGCAGTCGCGCCGGGCGAGCGACCAGGGGGAACATGCCGGTCAGAAGCTCCAGCCCGCGGAACGGGGTCGAGGTATAGGCGAGATCCATCGGCCCGTCAGTCACCGCCTTTGCCGCCGCGAGGTCGCGGGCGTCCTCGAACAGGTCCTGGAAGGGCGGGGAAACGGCATTGCGGAGCACGGTGCTGCGACCGGGTTCCAGCCCGAATCTCGCGGCGTAGCAGGTCCGCTGCCACTCGCTGACCAGCACGATGCCGTCCCAGTCCCGACGTTCCGCCGAGTCGCCCAGGCAAGCCACGGCCGGTTGGTCGGCGGCGTGGCCGGTCCACAGGAACGCCGGCGTTCCCGGCCTCACCAGCGCCCTGACGGGACCCGCCTGCGCCGTCAGCGACACGACGGCGTCCCAGCTTCCCTCCCGCAGGGCGCCGCGATCGCCCGGGTCGCGCAGCGCCAGGCAGTCGACCCCGCGCCGCCGGCCCGGCCGGCCGGTATGGGTCGCCAGCGCCACCTCGTGCCCCCGCTTCGCCAGGGCGGCCGCCAGATGGCAGGCCGCCGACTGCATGCCGCCCAGCGGCCGTTCGAACGGCGTGCCGGCGTCGTAGTCCCACGGCATCAGGTCGACGAAGCACAGCCGCATCCGGGATCAGGCCTCCTGCTCCAGCAGGAACCGGCGGCCATGCAGGGTGACCGTGATCCGCGTCTCCGGATCCTCGCCGAACGCCTTCAGCCGGCGCTCGAACTCGGCCGCGCCGATGTCGGCCGGCAGGTCGGTCATGCGGTCGTAGTCGGCCCGGCTGGTCTTGCGGCCGGACCACCGAACGTCCAGCACCTTCATCGGCTGGGACGACAGCGCCATGATCGGCGCCTGCCGGGCGAACAGCCGCAGGGTCGCCTGGAACGCCAGGTCGGCCAGCCCCATCTGGCCGGTTCCCGGCGGCACGTCGAACCACTCGACCCCGACGATCGGCCCCTCGTCCACCCGCGGCGCCATGACGTGGGACGTGGCGCCGAACCGCGTGGCGCCGTCATACACGGCGAAGCTCTCGGGGCTGCGGCCGGGATATGTGGGCGGTCCCGGATGGAAGTTGAAGGCCGGCCGGCCCAGCCGGTCCAGCAGGTGCCGGGGCACGATCACGGCGGTGCAGAAGGCGATCAGCACCCGGCCGGGCAGGCATTCCCGTTCCAGGTCCTCGTGGTCGGTGACGTGGTGGATCGGCAGCGTGTCGCTGTAGCCTCGAAGATAGTCGGTCAGGTAGGGCGCTTCGCGGTGCCCGGTGAGGAGGATCAGGGCGCTTGCCATTCCGGGATCGGGGGTCCGTGGTCGGGGTTGGGGTGCCGGAGGCGGCTTGGGAGGCGAAGTGTCGCGGGAAGCGCGCACCGGAGCATTCCATACCGGCACCGGTACGGGCTATGCTGCCGGGACAAGAATGCCCGTCAAGGGCGCCCACCGCAATCCCGGGACCAAACGGATGACTCAGCACCGCAATCCTTTCGAGATTGAACTGGACAAGAACGAGGCGAACTACGTCCCGCTCTCCCCCCTGTCGTTCATCCGCCGCACCGCTTCGGTCTACCCGAACCGCACCGCGGTCATCCACGGCGCCGTGCGCCGGACCTGGGCCGAAAGCTACGAGCGTTGCCTCCGCTTGGCCTCGGCTCTGTCGAAGCGCGGCGTCGGACTCGGCACCACCGTCGCGGTGATGGCGCCCAACATCCCCGAGGTGTTCGAGGCGCATTTCGGCGTACCCATGGCCGGCGGCGTGCTGAACGCGCTGAACATCCGGCTGGACGCGGAGGCGATCGCCTTCCAGCTCCAGCACGGCGAGGCCAAGGTGCTGATCACCGACCGGGAATTCTCCGGGGTGATCAACAAGGCCGTCCACATGATCGATCCCCGCCACCGGCCGATCGTGATCGACATCGACGACCCGCTGGCCAAGGGCGGCGACCTGATCGGCGAGCAGACCTACGAGCAGTTCCTGGAGACGGGCGATCCGGACTTCCGGTGGGAAATGCCGGGAGACGAGTGGCAGGCGATCGCGCTGAACTACACCTCGGGCACCACCGGCAACCCCAAGGGCGTCGTCTATCATCACCGCGGCGCCTATCTCAACGCCATCGGCAACTCCGTCACCTGGGCGATGCCGCACCATCCCGTGTACCTGTGGACGCTGCCGATGTTCCACTGCAATGGCTGGTGCTTCCCCTGGACCATCACCGCCATGGCCGGGACCCATGTCTGCCTGCGCGCCGTGACCGCCAAGGGCATGTACGACGCCATCGCCGACCATGGAGTCACCCACATGTGCGGCGCTCCGATCGTGATGGGCCTGCTGGTCAACGCGCCCGACGACCAGCGCCGCGAGATCCCCGCCGGGATCCGCATGATGACCGCAGGCGCAGCGCCGCCCGCCGCGGTGATCGAGAAGATCGAGCGGATGGGCTTCGCGATCACCCATGTCTACGGCCTGACCGAGGTCTACGGCCCAGACGTGGTTTGCGCCTGGCACGAGGAATGGGACGCCCTGCCGATCGAGCAACGCGCCGTCTTCAAGGCCCGCCAGGGCGTGACCTACGTCGTGCAGGAAGGGCTGATGGTGGCCGACGCCACGACGCTCGAACCCGTGCCGGCCGACGGCAAGACCATCGGCGAGGTGTTCATGCGCGGCAACGTGGTGATGAAGGGCTATCTGAAGAATCCGGTAGCTACCCGGGAGGCGTTCGAGGGCGGCTGGTTCCACACCGGCGATCTGGGCGTGATGCACGAGAACGGCTACATCGAGCTGAAGGACCGGTCCAAGGACATCATCATCTCCGGCGGCGAGAACATCTCCACCATCGAGGTGGAAGCGGTGCTCTACCGCCACCCGGCCGTGCTCGACGCCGCCGTGGTCGCCCGGCCGGACGAGCGCTGGGGCGAGACGCCCTGCGCCTTCGTCACCCTGAAGGACGGCGCCCAGGTCACCGAGGCCGAGATCATCGCCTTCTGCCGCGAGCACCTGGCCCACTTCAAGAGCCCCCGCACGGTAGTGTTCACCAACCTGCCGAAGACCTCCACCGGCAAGATCCAGAAGTTCGTGCTGCGCGACATGGCGAAGCAGCTGAACCAGGAGGCCGCGGCGGGCAAGCCGTCCGCGACCTGAGGGAGCCGGTCGCCCCGATCGATCGATTTCGAAACGAAAGCCGTCCGCGCCCGTTGACTCGTGACCTGTTGGTTCGGTCGAGGTGACGTTGTGGGTCGGGTGTTGAAGTGGGTCGGGATCGTGATCGGGGTGCTCGTGCTCATGGTCGTCGGGGCTTTGCTGATGCTGGAGACGAGTTGGGCGCGGGATCTCGTGGCCCGGCAGGCGAGCGCCGCGCTGGGACGCGAGGTCAGGATCGATGAGAATTTCGACATCGACTGGTCGCTGACCCCGCGCATCCGCGCCGGCGGCATCCATGTCGCCAACGCCGACTGGGCCGGCGAGGGGAACATGGCGGACATCGGCGCGGTCGAAGCCACCATCGACCTGCGTCGCCTGATCGGCGGGACCATCTCGATTCCCGAGGTGAAGCTCGTCGATCCCAAGATCAACCTCGCCCGCAACGCCGAGGGCACCGGAAACTGGGACTTCCCCAATCTCCAGGGCGATCCCCCGCAGGAAGGCGACGGCAGCCCGAACCTGCCGGAAATCGGGCATATCGACGTCCAGGGCGGCGAAGTCGCCTACCGCGACGAGGCGCTCAACATCGACGTCGCCAGCACGGTCAATACCGAGCGGAACGAGCAGGGCGAGGACCGCGTCCGCATGGTCGCCGACGGCAGGTACGCCGACGAGCCGTTCCACCTGGACGCCACCACCGGCACCTTCCTGGCGCTGCGCGACAGGCAGACCCCGTTTCCCGTCCGTGCCGAAGCGACGGTCGGAAGCACCCGCACCGTGGTCGAGGGCTCGCTGACCGACCCGCAGCAGCTTGCCGGCATGGACATCACGGTCGACGTCAAGGGGCAGAACCTCGCCGACCTGTTCCCGATCATCGGCTTCCCGTCGCCCGCCACGCCGCCGTTCAACGTCTCCGGCCGGCTGGAACGGCAGGGGCAGGTCTGGTCAATGACCGATTCCGAAGGTCGGATCGGCGACAGCGATATCGGCGGCGAGGTCCGCATCGACCTGGGGCACGAGCGCCCGAAGATCACCGGCAACCTGTCGTCCCGCAATCTCGACTATGACGATCTCGCCGGGTTCGTCGGGGCGCCCGGCGGCACCGGCGAGGGCGAGACCGCGTCGCCCGACCAGATCGAGCTGGCCCGTCAGCTGGAGCAGGAGGGCCGCGTCATTCCCGACACGGAGATCAATGTCGAGATGCTGAAGGCGGCCGACGTCGAGATGCGCTACCACGCCGACCGTCTGCTGGTGCCCAACGTCCCGGCAGGGGAGCTGGATGCGAGGCTGATCGTCGAGAACGGCCGCGCCCGTCTCGAGCCGGTAAGGCTCCAGGTGGCTGGCGGCAAGGCCGGCGGCATCATCCAGGTGGACGGGCAGGAAAAGCCGCCCGCCATCGAAATGAACCTGGAAATGCGGGCGCTCGACCTGGCGCGTTTCTTCCGCGGCACGCAGTTCGCCGAGGACATGGGCGGCACCTTCGGCGGCAAGCTCCTGCTCAAGGGCAACGGCGACACGGTCCGCAGCATGTTGGGATCGAGCAACGGCCAGATGTCGGTCGTGATGGAAGGCGGGAAGGTCAGCAACCTGATCCTGGAGGTGATCGGCTTCGATGTCGCCGAAGCCCTCGGCTTCGTCCTGTCCGAAGACGAGTCGGTCGGCGTCCGCTGCGTCGTGGCCGACCTGGGCATCACCGACGGCATGGTGAAGTCCAACGCGCTGGTGTTCGACACCGAGGACACCAATGTCACCGGCGAGGCGTCCGCCAACCTGAAGACCGAGCAGTTCGACATCGAGATGCTTGCTCACCCCAAGGACCCGAGCCCGCTTTCCGCCCGCACCCCAGTCGGGGCGGAAGGCACCTTCGCCAATCCGCAGGTCACCGTCGATCCGACGGCGGCGGTAGCGCGGGGCGCCGCGGCTGTCGCCCTGGGCGTCTTCCTGACGCCGCTGGCGGCACTGATCCCCCTGCTGGAGCCGGGCGACGGCCAGGACAGCCCCTGCGGCCAACTCCTCCGCCAAGCCGGCCAGAACTGATGCCGGCCCCGCAGCCCCGCAGGTTGGATGCCGCACCGCTCGATCCGGCCTACATCAAACCGTAGGTTGGGCCGCGGTCCAATACATCGCGGCGAGTGGAACGGCAGGCTGCGTGGACCGCGTCAACCCGGTCGGAAGCCGCCCCAGGAGTGGCTGGATCGACGGTTTCTCAGTTGACGATGTTCGGAAAGACCTCGTCCAGAGACCTGCCGTCCAGCAAGGCCTCTATCCACCCGTCCATATCGTCAGCCCCGGCTGATTTCACCGTCTGTTCGATCGGCGCCGGGACGGTGCCCAACCGTCGCTGAACCATGCGCAGCAGAACCTCAGCCTTACCTTCGGCCTTGCCTTCCGCCTTGCCCTGGGCTCTGCCCCTCAACTCACCCCGGGCTTCGCCTTCGGCGATGTACAACTCGGCGATCGTCGGCATGATCTTCTCCTCCTGTCCCGGCGCCACCCGGCTCAGCACCGTCCGAAGCCGCTCCCGGTTCCGGCCGTCGTCCACCACGAAAACATATCTGACCACAGCCCGCAGCACGGTCAAGCCGATTACCGCCGCGATGCCCAGCAGCCGCTCCAGCGTGACTTCCGGATCGCCGTCGCGCGTCGCGTGCTTCAGCATGAGCAATCCGGCTTGCAGGTCCGGATCGCGCGACAGTTCCGCGTCGGGAATGGCAGAGAGGTCGACCAGGGTATAGCTGAAATCCAGCGGACCCGCTGCCAGCACCTCATCCGGTACGCCGTATGCCTCCCCGAGGCTGCGCGGATGAGGCCAACGGCCGCTGCCATGATAGAGGATGACGGCCAGGACGGGGGCCGGCACCACCCGGACGGTGCCATCGGGGTATTCGATCCGCCGCGCGCCCTTGACCGCCGTTCCGTTCAGGTAGCCGAGGATCTGCACCAGGGCGTCCGCCTCGCCGGCGCTCTTGTGCTCCAGCACGGTCCAGACCAGCAGGGGCAACCCGCTCCGCAGGCCGAAGCTGTAGACCCTGTCTCCGCGCAGTTCCGCCAGCATCGGATCGACGAAGCTTTCGGACCGGTCCACCGCCTTGTCTGCCGTCAGCCCGGCCACGACCGCCGCCGGCAGCCGCTCGCGCAGGAACGTGTCGGCGTTGCCGGGCCGGTCCAGGACAAGTTTCGCGAACTGGTCGTGCCTGCGGATCAGGGGGCGGGCGCCCGCGGAGTCGTCCTCGTCCGAAGGGCTGAGCGAATCATCGGGTGTTTCGCCAGGCGAGCTTTCGGGCGAAGTCTCCGGCACCGCAGGCGTCTGCTTCATGGCCTTTCCATATCCTCACCCTGGTGCATACCCGCCGGAGCTTCCTGTCGCTGCCGCGCCGGCGCCCCTCAGCGCTGGTCCAGCTTCATCTCGATGCGCCGGTTGCGGGCGAAGGCATCGTCGCTCCTGCCGGGGTCCAGCGGCTGGTACTCGCCAAAGCCGGCCGCCACCAGCCGGTCCGACGGGATGCCCTGTTCCACCAGGAACTTGACGACTGAGATCGCGCGTGCCGTGGAAAGCTCCCAGTTCGACGGGAACTGCGGCGTGCTGATCGGCCGCGGATCGGTATGCCCGTCCACGCGCAGGATCCAGTTGACGCCCGGCGGGATGCGGTTCGCGATGTCCAGCAGGGTCGCGGCCAGCTGGGCGAGTTGCGTCTTGCCGCCTTCCTCCAGCGTCGCGGAGCCGCTGGGGAACAGCACTTCCGACTGGAAGACGAAGCGGTCGCCGACGATCCTGATGTCCTGCCGGTTGCCCAGCACCTCGCGCAAGCGCCCGAAGAACTCCGACCGGTAGCGGGCCAACTCCTCGACCTTGCTGGCGAGCGCCAGGTTCAGCCGGCGCCCCAGGTCGGAGATCTGGGCCTGCTGCTCCTGGCTCTGCGCCTCCGCCAGATCCAGCGACGCGGTCAGGCGGGCGAGCTGGTCGCGAAGCGCGGCGATCTGCTGGTTCAGGACGGCCACTTCCGCGCGGCCTTCCTCGGTCAGCTTCTGCTCGCCGGTCAGGGCCGCCTGGGTCTGGTCCAGGGCGATGACCAGCTCCTCGATCCGGGTCTCCCGCTGCTCGATCTCGCGCTGCGCCAGCACCGTGCGTTCCTGCTCGCTGCTGAGCTGGGCTTCAAGCTGCTGCGATCGGTCGCGGACGGCCGACAGCTCGGCCATCAGCGCCTCGCGCTGCTCGCGGGTCAGCCGAAGCTCCTCGGTCGCCTGGGCGCGGGCCGCTTCCGTCTGCTCCAGGGTCGCGGCGGTCCGGGCGCGCTCGGCCTCGGCGGTTCGGGACAGGGTCGTCAGGGCGGCGACTTCGCCCTCCAGCCGCTCGCGGACGTCCCGCAGGGCCTGTATGTCGGCCTGCAGGCTGGCGATCTCGCGCAGCGACGCCTCTATCTTCTGCCGGTCGGCCTCGATCACCTTGTAGGCGTCCTCCAGGTCGCGGCTGACCTGGGTGATCTCGCCGCTGGCCTGCTCGCCCCGGCGCGACAGGGCGGAGACCTGGGCGTTCAGCTCGTCCTGCCGGGCCTGGGCCTCGGCGAGGCTGGCGCTCAGGCTCTCCCGGGTCGCGGTCGAGCTTTGGAGTTCCGCGGAGAGCTGGGCGATGTTCACCCGCAGGTCGGCGTTGGCCTCCCGCTCCATCGACAGCAGGTCGCTCAGCTCGGACAGCTGGCGGTTCAGCCGGGTCAGCGCCTGGTCGCGGCTCGACAGCGTGTTGGACAGGTAGAACTGTGCGACGATGAAGACCATCAGCACGAAGATCACGACCATGACCAGGGAGGACAGGGCGTCGACCCAGCCCGGCCAGATATTGACCGAACGCTCGCCGCTGCGCCGTCCGCGACCGATGGCTGCCATTACCCGTTACCGTCCCGCCTCGTCGGCCCGCGCCCGCTCATCGCTCGCCGTCTTCCGCCAGGGCGGCGATGGTGCGTGCCAGAAGCTTGATCTCGCTGCGGATCTCCTGCACCGACTGGACCCGGCCGGTGGCGACCTCCTCCAGCAGGCGCGCGGCGTAGACGTCCATGTTGCGGATGTGCTGGCGGGTCGCCTCGTCCATGCCGAGTTGCTGGCCGCCCAGCGCGTCGGCCAACCGGCCCAGGATCGGCTTCATCTCCATCTGGTTCTCGGCCAGCCGCAGCATCAGCGTCTGCTCGGTCCGCATCTGGTCGGTCAGGGTGCTCAGCTTCTCGGTCAGCGCCAGCAGGTTCTGGTTGGCCGAGCGCCGGCCGTCCTCCGCCTGGGCCACGGTGCGCTGGAGGTTCTCCATGTTCTCGGCGGTCTGCTCCAGCAGGGCCTGCAGGTAGGCCGGCACCGACTGCTCGCTCTCGCCGAAGCCGGCGCCGCTCGACAGCCGAGTAGCACCGGACAGCCAGTCCTCCAGGTCGGTGTAGAAGCGGTTCTGCGCCTGGCTGGCCTGCAACTCCAGGAAGCCCAGGACCAGCGACCCGGCGAGGCCGAACAGCGAGGAACTGAAGGCCGTGCCCATCCCTGCCAGCGGCGCCTGCAGCCCCTGCTGCAGGTTGCCGAACATCATGCCCATGTCGCCGCCCTCGACCGACAGGCTGGAGATCACGCCGCCGACCGCGCTGACGGTACCCAGCAGGCCCCAGAAGGTGCCGAGCAATCCCAGGAAGATCAGCAGCCCGATCAGGTAGCGGGAGATTTCGCGGGTCTCGTCCAGCCGGGCGTCGATGCCGTCGAGCAGCGAGCGCATGGACAGCGCCGACAGGCTCAGCCTTCCCTTGCGCTCCCCCAGCATGCGGGCCATCGGGGCGAGAAGTACGGGTTCCGGAACGTTGTCGGAGGCCGGGCGGTTGGTCTGGTAGCTCTCCAGCCACGCCACTTCCGGCTTCAGCATCAGCACCTGCCGGAAGATGTAGCCGATGCCCAGCAGCAGCACGGCGATGATCAGCCCGTTCAGCGCCGGATTGGCCATGAAGGACCGCTCCAGCGCCGGGAACAGCAGAAGCACGATGGCGATCACCGCGGCGACGAACAGGACCATACGGGTGATGTAGCGCTGCGGCCGCGACATGGACACCATGCTCTCAGGGGCTCTCTCAGGTGACGAGGTCGGGAGGGGGTGGGCCGGGTATGCCACTAGTTCACCAGGATCAGGTCGACGCGGTCGGCGGGGCCGTCCGGCGCCTGCGTCCCCAGCGCGCGGACATCGATGCGGGTGCTGCGCACCCCCTGGCCGATCAGGTACGAGCGCACCGCCAGCGCGCGGTCCAGCGAAAGGCGCCGGGCATCCCGTTCGGTCTCGGGCGTGCCGCTGGCATAGGCGGTGACCTGGAGACGGACCACCTCGTCCCGGCGTAGCCGGGCGGCCACGCCGTCCAGCAGCGCGGTGTCCCGGGGCGACAGGGTTTCCGCCCTGGTGTCGGGATACACGACGCGGAATTCGGTTCCGTCCGGCACCTCGGCCGATGGGCCGGAGGGGGCCGGCGGAGTCGCCGCCACCTCGGGCGCCGGCCGGGCCGGTCCGGAACCGTCCCGGGGATCCGGGCCGCGGGGATTCGGAAGGTCCGGCATGGAGGTGATCCGGCGGGGCTCGCCGGGAGCGGCGGGCGGCACCGGCGTGTCGAACTGCACGCCCGCGGGCGCCTCGGCGCGGGGAAGCTCGGAGGGGGCGGGGGGAACCGGGGCGGCGGCGATGTCCGGCGGCACGCCGACATCCAGGCCGGGCGGCGGCGGCGCTGCCCGGCCGGCCGGAGCGGTCGGCAGGGCTCCGCCCAGGCCGGGAGAGGGCGGGACCGGAAGCGGCCGGGACGCATTGGCGACCGGTGGAGCGACCGGCGGGGCGGCCGTTGGCGCGGATTCCGATGCCGCCGACGCTTCAGGTCCTCTCCCAGGCACGGCGGGCTTGCGCGCCGGAATGCCCGGGGGTATCGCGGGGGATGCCGTCGCCGCCGTCTCCTGCGCCACGGCGGGAGCCCCCGCCGGCCACGGAATCGTCGCGGCGCCGAGCGCGCAACCGAGCGCCATGCGGCGGACGGCAGTCGGAACGTAGCGACTCATTTGCCCCCGTACCCAAGCCTTCAAGGTGCCTGACATCCTGGATTTCCCGGCCGTTCCGAAGGTCTTGGTCCAAAGATCCTCGGGGCCGGCAACACCGGGGCGGCACGCGGGCACGATAGCCCAACGGCGGGAGTCCGACAACCCGCCATCAACCACACGCGATGGTCAGCCCTCGGCCTGTGGCTTCCGGGTTGCCGTGGCACCTCGAAGTACCTTGGCGATCATAAGATGCAGGTGCGAATTGGCCGCAAGGACGCTGTCGCCGCGCTGCGGGTTGCGTCCGCCGCCGATCTCGGTGACGAAACCGCCGGCCTCGGTCACCATCAGGATGCCGGCCGCCACGTCCCACGGCTGCACGTCGCTTTCCCAATAGCCGTCGAAGCGCCCGGCCGCGACATAGGCGAGGTCGAGCGCCGCCGAGCCGAAGCGCCGGATGCCCGCCGTCTCCGTCATCATGGCCTGGAGCTGCGCCGCATGTTCCGGATGGTTGCCGCGGCCCTTGAAGGGCAGGCCGGTGGCGATTACCGACTCGTCCAGCTTGCGCCGGCCGGAGACGCGCAGGCGCGCATGGTTGTTCCAGGCGCCGGCTCCCTTCTCGGCCCAGAACAGCTCGTCGCGGAGCGGTTCGTAGATGACGCCGGCGACGATCTCGCCCTCGCGCTCCAGCGCGATCGAGATGGCCCAGAACGGCAGGCCGTGCAGGAAGTTGGTGGTGCCGTCCAGCGGATCGACGATCCAGCGCTGGCTGGCGTCCTTGCCGGCGCTCTCGCCCGTCTCCTCCATCAGGAAGCCGAAGTCCGGCCGCGCCTTCTGGAGTTCGGCCCTGAGCGTCTGCTCCGCCTTGGTATCGGCGGTCGAGACGAAATCGGCCGGCCCCTTGCGGGAAACCTGCAGGTGTTCGACCTCGCCGAAGTCGCGGACCAATCCGCGCGCCGCCTTTTCAGCGGCGCGAGCCATGACGTTGATGATTGCCGAGCGGCTTGCCATAACGGGTTGTCAGTCCTTCGCACGTTCCAGGTAGGTGCCGTCGCTGGTGTTCACGACGATGCGGGTGCCGGCCTCGATGTGCGGCGGGACGAGGACCCGTTCGCCGTTGTCCATCTTGGCGGGCTTGTAGGAGGAGGAGGCCGTCTGGCCCTTCACCACGGGGTCCGCCTCGACCACTTCCAGCGTGACGGTGGCGGGCAGCTCGACGCCGAGCGGGGACCCTTCGTGGGTCTGCACGGTGACCGACATGCCTTCCTGGAGGAACACGGCGGGATCGCCGATGATGTCCCGCGGGATGACGATCTGCTCGAAGTTCTCCTTGTCCATGAAGGTGTAGTTGTCACCCTCGGCGAACAGGAACTGCATCTCGTGCTCGTCGAGCCTGGCGCGCTCGACCGTCTCCTGGGTGCGGAACCGCTCGACCATCTTGTTGCCGGTGCGGACATCCTTCATCTCGAGCTGGATGAACGCGCCGCCCTTGCCGGGCTGCACGATGGCGGTCTTCAGGACCACCATCAGCTTGCCATTATGCTCCAGGACATGGCCCGGACGCATCTGGTTGGCGTTGACCTTCATGGTATTTGACCGTCGCTGACGCTGCTTTGGAAAGCGCGGAACCTATCAGGTCGGAGAGGCCGTAGCAATGTGCGCTCGGCGTTCCGGAGGCATGAAATCGGGAACTTCCACGCCTCCGGAGGCCGAAGCCGGCGCGTCGGCCTCCTTCCCTCGCGAAATCGACGGGAGCGCGGTGAACGCCGAACTGCTATGACGGTTACCGCTTTCGACCCCCGATGCTTCGCCGACGAGGCGACAGGCGGCGGGGCGGGAGCCGGACCAACATTTGCGACCCAACACTTGCGACGAGGAAAACTGAAATGTCCAATCTCCACAGGCGTGCAATGGAAGCGGTTCTCCAGGCGGCCCAGCACGACATCGTGGGGACGCTGCGCGAGCGGGAGATCACCGACCGGCACAGCGAGGACGGCGACGAGGCGGTGCTGGACGTGGCGATCCTGCACGCATACCGTGTCTTCGTGCGGATCTGCGAGGAGCAGGGACTGGACGTCGATGCCCAACTTTTCGCCGAACTCGCGGGCGAACTGGCGGACGAGATGGCTCAGGACACCGATTACGACTGAGCCGGGCCATCATGCCGGGCCGGGTCCGGGGTCAGGCCGGCAGGACCCGCGCCGCCGCCCGGCGGAAGGCCGGCGGCGGCGCCACCAGGTGCAGCGCGCCGAGCGCGTCCCCGATCACGGCGCGGGCGGCGGGTCGCTCCTCCGCCGGCAGATCGTCGATCCCGGCCGCCAGCCCGGCGAGCCGGCCCGCGGCGTCCTCGATCACTCCGTCCACGGCCCGCTCGAAGACGGGCAGGGTGCCCAGGGCCTTGAACAGGCGGCGGCTGCGGGCCAGCGCCGCCAAGGCGGTCCGCAGCCGGTGAATGTCGGGGTGGCGAAGGTCGGTCCTGTCCGCCGGAACCAGGCTGGAGATGCGCTCGGCGATCCCGGCCAGGAACCGGCCGCCCAGCAGGGCGCGCAGGTCCGCTTCGAGCGCGTCGAACGCGGCCGACGCATGGGCCAGCTGGCCGGCGCTCAGCTTGAGCGCCGTCAGGTCGCGCACCGCCGCCTCCAGCGCCAACGGGTCGGCGGGGCCACGTTCCGGAACGGCGGCGTAGGCGCGGGTGCGGACGTCCTCGGCCAGCCGGTCGATCAGGCCCGCCACATGCATCCGGGTCTCCTGCCGGTCGGCCAGCCGGTCCAGCATCTCCAGGGCGGTCCGGGCGACCGGCCGGTGCCGGGCCACCAGCATGACGAACAGGTCGGCCGCCTTCGGATCGGCCGCCGACAGCCCGGCGACGGATGCCGCCAGATGGTCGAGCAGCCAGTGGGGGCACTGGCCCGTCGCGGCCGCCGCCGCCAGGTGCGCGCGGGCGTCGTGGACGCGGTCGTTCAGGATCAGCGCCGCCCGGATGTCGTCGACGATGTTCCAGAAATCGGGATGGGCGGACGCGGCCCGCTCGGCGAAGTCGGGCTGCCGGCCGGCGCGGTGGATCAGCCCCGCGATCTCGACCGCCCCGATCTCCCCGCCCGAGGCGCAGCGCCCGCGCCGGTCCATGGCCCGTTCGGCCACCAGGAGCGTCCATAGCGGGCGCAGCACCGACCGCGGGATCTGGCCGACCCGGCGTCGCGGCGGAACCGCATCGCACAGCAGATCGGCGAACGGCTCGCAGAAGCGGCGCAGCTCCGAGGGACGGCGGCTACGCTCGCGCCACCGGGGCAAGGTCGGCACCGGATCGCGAAGCGCCGCACGGATCTCGTTCGCCATGGGGCGGGGTTCGACCGACCAGGGCTCGTCGGCGGTGCGGCGGCATGAGACTGACAGCGTCCGGTACGAAATCAGCGCCATGGTCGAGCCCTGCCTGGGTACGGGGTTGTAAACCGGAGGCCGCCGCACCGCCGACCGGCGATCCGTCTACTCCTATCAATAGCCGTATCAATAGACCCCAAATCGATCGAATTAAACTTTACTTAAGAGGTATGAACGCACCCCATTAAGAGGTATTCACCGTGTTGCCGGACCGGGGGCGGGATTCATGTGGCGGATCAGGTCGATCATCAGGTCGCCGGTTCCGTCGGCGCCGAGCTTGGAGAAGCCATCCGCCAGCAGCGGCATCAGCGCCTCGCCGGGGCAGATCCGCTCCAGCGCGTGGACGGTCGTGACGGTCGCCTCCAGGGCGGAGCGCCTCGTCCCCGCGTCGGCCGTGGCAGCCCTGTCCGCGAGCGAGCCCAGGTCGCGGGAAACCTGTGCCTGGACCGTCTCGACCTCGCGCCGGTACGCGTCCAGTCGGCCCAGCGCCTTGAACATCTGCCTGCTTCGGGCGAGCGCCGACAGGGCCTGGCCGAAGGCCCGCCGGTCCGGAGCCGGTCCGGCATTCCCTCCGGCGCCGAGATCGGCGAGAACCCGGGCATGCTCGTCCGTCCGCGCCGCGACTTCGCCCAGGAAACGGTCGTTCAGCAGATCGTGAAGCTCGGCCTCCAGGCGCTGGAGCCGGGCCGCGTTGCGCGGCAGCCGGCCGCCGGCGCTGGCCTTCAGGCCGGTCAGGTGGTGCGCGGCCGGTTCGATGCGGTCCAGGGCCTTGTTCAGGTCGGCCGTTCCCGGGCTGCCGTCGAACGCCGCCTTCGCACCGGCGTGCAGGTCTCCGATCGCGGAGGCGTAGACGGTCTCCAGGGTTCCGGCGGGGATGGCGGCCCCCGGTCGCCGCGCCAGGGCGTCGATCAGGTCCAGGGCCGACCGTCCCGTCTCCGGATGCCGGGCCAGCAGCATCAGGAACAGGTCGGCCTTCCTGCGGTCCTGGTCGCCCAGCTCGGAGACGATCCGGCCGAGCGTCGCCACGACGGCCGGGTCGGGGCGATCCGGCACCGCGCCGGCCAGCAGGCGGCGCATGGCCAGCACGGGCTCGCGGACCTGGATGGCGCAGTCGATCTCGGCCGCGATCTCCCAGAAATCGGGGTGGGCGCGGGCCTGCTTCCGGGCGAACGCCGGGTCGGCCTTGGCCCGGTCGAGGGCCGCGCGCAAAGCCCCGTGGCAGCTCTCCGCGTCGGCGGGTTCATCCACGCCGGCCTCGCGCAGGATCATGTCCCACAACGGCGCCACGACCGGCCGGGGGATCTGGAACGGCTGACGCTGTCGCCCGACGGGGCCGCACAGCAGTTCCTCGAACGGTTCGCAGAATCGGCGCTGCGCGGTGTTCCGCCGGGGAGGCTTTTCGACCCGCAGCCAGGACCGCATCGCCTCCATCAGGGTGGAGCGCATCGCCGTGTCGCCCAGGCCGTCGGACAGCCGGTAGACCTCGCGCAAGCGATCGCCGGACCCGGCGGCGGTTCCGGTTCCCCGGACGAAGTTCAGGATGGCGGCGGGACTGATGGAAGCGGTCATGTCGGTCTGATCGGCCCAAGCGGTGACTACCCCTATCAATTAACCTGAATTTAACATCAATTAAATCTTCCTTAAGGGTTATGAGGGTGGTCAGCCCATCCGCAAGAGGGTCGGGATTCCATCCCGGCGGCCCCGCTTCCGGCCTAACCATTTTGCGCCGAACCCGGCCTGAACGCGGGATCTTGCAGACAACGGGCGAAGCGGTATGGGAAAGTGCGGTGCCGCTCCGGGAACGGGAAGCCCGCTCCGGGACTACGAAGCATCGGGAGACGACGGGATGTTCGAAGGATTCACGCGCCGGCGCATCGCAACCAGCGGCGCCGAGATCAACCTCGTCGTCGGCGGGGACGGTCCGCCCCTGCTGCTGCTGCACGGCTTTCCGCAAAGTCACGTGATCTGGCACAAGGTGGCGGGTGCGCTGGCCGAACGGTTCACGGTCGTGGCGACCGACCTGCGCGGCTACGGCGACAGCGAGAAGGTGCCGACCACGGACGACCATTCCTCCTATTCCAAGCGGGAGATGGCGCGCGACCAGGTGGAGGTCATGCGGATCCTGGGGTTCGAGCGGTTCCAGGTGGTCGGCCACGATCGGGGCGGGCGGGTCGCCCACCGCATGGCGATCGACCATGCCGCCCGGGTCCGGCGGCTGGCGGTGCTCGACATCGTGCCGACGCTGACCACCTTCCAGAGCGTCGACCAGCAGCTCGCCACCGCCTACTACCACTGGTTCTTCCTGATCCAGCCCCACCCCCTGCCGGAGCACATGATCGGCCTGGACCCGGAATTCTACCTGCGGCGCAAGACCAATATGTGGAGCGTCGGCACCGCCCACTTCACGCCGGAGGCGATGGCCGAGTATATCCGCTGCTTCCGCAACCCCGCCGCGATCCACGCCATGTGCGAGGACTACCGCGCCGCGGCGACGATCGACCTGGAGCACGACCGCGCCGACCGCGCCGCCGGAGTCAAGGTGTCGTGCCCGCTGCTCGCCCTGTGGGGCGCGCGGGCCACCATGGACCGCTGCTTCGACGTGCTGGCGACCTGGCGGGAAGTGGCGCTGGACGTGCGCGGCCAGGCGCTCGACTGCGGCCACTACATCCCCGAGGAGCGGCCGGAGGAGTTCACCGCGGCCTTGCTCGATTTCCTCGAAACCTGAATCCCGCAGAACCTGATTCCCGCAATACCTGTTTTTTTCGCCGCCATCGATGGAGACCATGGAGACCGATACCGACCGCGAACCGCCGCGGACCCGCCTCTATGTCGGGGAGCCCCTGTCCGCCGGCGCCACCGTGGGCCTCGACCACGAGCGGGCGCATTACCTGCGCCACGTGCTCCGGCTCGACCGCGGCGACCGGGTCGCGCTGTTCAACGGCCGCGACGGCGAATGGGGCGCCCGAATCGACGGCTTCGGCAAAGGCTGGTGCAGCCTTGCGGTGGAGTCGCGGCGCCGGCCCCAGGCGCCCGAGCCGGACCTGTGGCTGCTGTTCGCCCCGATCAAGCGCGCGCGTATCGATTTCGTCGCGGAGAAGGCGGCCGAACTCGGCGCCTCCCTGGTCTGGCCGGTGCTGACCCGCCACACCGATGTCGCCCGCGTCAATGTCGACCGGCTGCGCGCCAACGCGATCGAGGCGGCGGAGCAGTGCGAGCGCCTGACCGTGCCGGAGCTGAGGGAGCCGGCGCGGCTCGACCAGGCGATGCGCGACTGGCCGGCGGAACGCGTGATCCTGCTATGCGCCGAAGCCGGGCCGGCAAGGCCGATCGCCAGCGCCGTCGCGGAGTTGGCGCCCGGCCCGGCGGCGATCCTGACCGGTCCGGAAGGGGGCTTCGCCAAGGATGAGCTTGACGGGTTGCTGAAACTGCCATTTGTTGTTCCGGTCGGGCTGGGGCCAAGGATCCTGCGTGCCGACACGGCGGCGCTCGCCGCGCTCGCCTGCTGGCAGGCCCTGGCCGGGGACTGGGCGGCAGGCGGCGCCGACGTGCGTCCCCCGTTCCGTTCCCCGGCGTCCCGAAACCAAGAACCAGGTTGATCAGGCATCCCATGTCCGCCCCTCCGAAGTCCCGCGGCGAACCGATCTCCGACCCGCGCAGTCTGGTGAGCCATCTCGAGCAGGGCAGCAAGCCCGCGTCCGACTGGCGCATCGGGACCGAGCACGAGAAATTCGCGTACCGCACCAGCGACCTGCGCCCGCTGCCCTATGACGGGCCGGACGGCATCGGCGAGCTGCTCGACCGGATGACCCGCTTCGGCTGGGAACCCGTGCGCGAGGGCGACAACGTCATCGCGCTGACCTGCGGCTCCTGCAACATCAGCCTGGAGCCGGGCGGCCAGGTGGAACTGTCCGGCGCCCCGCTGGAGACCCTGCACGACACCTGCGCCGAGGTCCACGAGCACCTGGACCAGGTCAAGCAGGTCGGCCGCGAGCTGGGCATCGGCATGATCGGGCTGGGCTTCAACCCGAAATGGAAGCGGGACGAAATCCCGTGGATGCCCAAGGGCCGCTACAAGATCATGCGGGAATACATGCCGAAGCGCGGTACGCTGGGCCTCGACATGATGATGCGGACCTGCACCGTGCAGGTGAACCTGGACTTCGGGTCCGAGGCCGACATGGTGAAGAAGTTCCGCGTCAGCCTCGCGCTCCAGCCGATCGCGACGGCGTTGTTCGCCAACTCGCCCTTCACCGAGGGACGGCCCAACGGCTTCCAGAGCTTCCGGAGCCACATCTGGACCGACACCGACCCCGACCGCTGCGGCGACCTGCCGTTCGTGTTCGAGGAGGGGTTCGGTTTCCAGCAATATGTCGATTACGCCCTCGACGTGCCGATGTACTTCGTCTACCGCGACGGGAAATACATCGACGCCTCCGGCCAGAGCTTCCGCGACTTCCTCCAGGGCCGCCTGCCGGCGCTGCCGGGCGAGCTGCCCCTGATGACCGACTGGGCCGACCACCTGACCACGCTGTTCCCGGAAGTCCGCCTCAAGCGCTACCTGGAGATGCGCGGCGCCGACGGCGGCCCGTGGCGCGGCCTGTGCGCCCTGCCGGCCCTGTGGGTCGGGCTGCTCTACGACGACACCGCCCTGGACGCCGCCTGGGACTTGGTCAAGGACTGGACGGCGGAGGAGCGCGCCCATCTCCGCGCCGAGGTGCCGCGCCTCGCCCTGGACGCCACCCACCGCGGCCGTTCCCTGCGCGAGGTCGCGGCGGAAGTCCTGCGTATCGCCGGGGAAGGCCTGCGGCGGCGCGCCCGCAACGACCGCTGGGGCGACGACGAGACCCACTTCATCAATACCCTGCTGGAAGTGGCCGAGACCGGCCAGACCCCCGCGACGATCCTGCTGAACCGCTACCATGGCGAATGGCAGGGCGACATCGACCGCGTCTACGCCGAATTCTCCTACTGAGGCGGAACCCGGCCGGGACGAACCCGGCCGTCAGGCGCCCGTGGCACCGGCCAGGTCGGCGCCCTCCAGCCGGGCGCCCTTCAGGTCGGCTCCGGTCAGGTTGGTTTCCCGCAGGTCGGCCCCGCGCAGGTCGGCGCGCGACAGCACAGCGTCTGTCAGGTTGGCCTTGCGCAGGTCGGCACCCTGGAGATTGGCCCCTTCCAGCCGGACCCGGTGCAGGTTGGCGCGCCAGACATGGCCGCTGCCGCTCTGGATATGCACGGGGTTCAGCTTGGCGCCGCGCAGGTCGGCCCCGGTCAGGGTCGCCCGCTCCAGGTTCGCGCCGCGCAGGTCGGCGTTCGACAGGTTGATCCGGCGCAGGTCGCAAAGCGACATGTCGGCCATGGCGAGCACGGCGGAACTCATGTCGGCCTTGACCAGGGTGGCGCCCTGCAGCACCGCGGCCGACAGGTTCAAGCCCCGCAGGTCGAACCCGGTCAGTTCATAGCCCGACAGGTCGGCGCGGTGCCCCTCCTTGCCCCCGCTGTCCATCCAGGCGGCGTGGCCGGCCGCGATCTCGGGCAGGGTGCGGCCCAGCGCGGCGAAATCCTTGGCCACCACCGCTCCGGCCAACTCGGGCGCGCGGCGCTGCGCATCGTCCAGGATGGCGCCGATCAGGACGGCGTTCACCAGCCGCGCGCTGTCGATCACGGCCCCGGACAGGATGGCGCCGGTCAGCCGGGCGCCGGTCAGGTTGGCCCCGGTCAGGTCGGCCCCTTGCAGGTCCGCCCCGGTCAGGTCGGAATTGGTCAGGTTGGCCCGGACGAACTTGGTGCCGCGCATGACCGCGTCGGTCATATCGGTCTGCATCACGAACGCGTTGGACACCCGGGCGCGCGACAGGTTGGCCCCGCGCATGATCGCGCAGGTCAGCTCCGTCGTCAGCTTGACCGCCTCCTGGTTGACCGACGCCATCTCGCCCGATTTTCCCATATGGACCAGCATCCCGTCGCGCAGGTCCGCCTCGATCAGCATGGCCTCGCTCAGGATGGCGCCGCGCAGGCAGGCGCCGCGCAGGTCGGTCTTCATCAGGGTGGCGCCAGTCAGGTTCGCCAGGCGCAGGTCGGTGCCGTAGAGGTCTGCACCGGTCAGGTTGCAGCCCAGCAACCGGGCGCTGAACAGCTTGGCCCCGCTGAAATCGGCATCGGTCAGGTCCAGGCCGCTGAGGTCCAGGTGCGACAGGTCGCGCATCTTGAAGATCGCGCGCGTCCCTCCCGGCTGGCGCTTCAGGAATGCCTTGTGCCGGTTCGTCAGTGCGTTCAGCTCCTGTTGGGAGAGCTTAGCGCGGGGGATCTCGCTGGTCTCGGCGGAGGCAGAAGCCATTTGGGGGAGCCATCCTGGAATCTTCCCGGGCAAGGCTATGCTGAAAGGACGAAGGATTCGTTAAGGCCGCCGTGACCTATCGGTAACCAAGTGTGAAATTTTCCTATATCCCGCCGGGAACGGTCGAAACACCGGCCGGTTGGTTCAGACAACCCAACGATCAACCACCGGAAAACAGAGGCGGGAAACCACCGAGATGGCAGAACAGATCCCCCTGTCCCCGGGCGCCAGCGCGGTCGATCCCGAACTGGACGCCGCGCGCGGCGACAAGACCCACCAGATCGCCCCCGACCTGGCCTATCGCCGGCTGGGCATCGTCAACGTCGTCTTCTGGGGCCGTCCCGGGGCCGGCGACCGCCAGTGGGTCCTGGTCGATGCCGGCATACCGGGGACCAAGGGCATGATCACGGAGGCCGCCGCGGAGCGGTTCGGCCCCGGCGCCCGGCCCTCGGCGATCGTCATGACCCACGGCCATTTCGACCATATCGGCGCGCTGGAGGATCTGGCGGAGGAGTGGGACGCCCCCGTCTACGCCCACCCGCTCGAACATCCCTACCTGAACGGCAGGGCCTCGTACCCGCCGGGGGACCCCTCCGTCGGCGGCGGTGCCATGGCGGCCCTGGCGCGCTTCTACCCGCGCGGCCCTGTCGATGTCGGCAGCCGGCTCCGGGCCTTCCCGGAAGACGGCACGATCCCTGAAATGCCCGGCTGGCGCTGGCTCCACACGCCCGGCCACAGCGTCGGCCACGTGTCGCTCTGGCGCGAGGCCGACCGCACCATCGTCGCCGGCGACGCCTTCGTGACGACGGGGCAGGAGTCCGCCTACGCCGTCGCGGTCCAGCGGGCGGAGATGCACGGCCCGCCGACCTATTACACCGTGGAATGGGACAAGGCGAAGCAGTCCGTCGCCAAACTCGCCGCCCTCGATCCCGACTTGGTCGTCACCGGCCACGGCGAACCCATGAAAGGGCCGGAGATGCGCACCGCCCTCTACCGCCTGGCGGAGGAGTTCGACCGCGTCGCCGTGCCCCGGCAGGGCAAGTACCTGGACCATCCCGCCCGCGCGGAGGACGGCTCGGCCTACCGGTAGAGCGGTCCCCGATCAGGTTGAACCGCTTCGGTCCTCGCAGTCGGCCGTTCCACTCGCCGCACTGTGTTGCGCCAAGGGGGCAACACAGTGCTACGGCTGGATGCAGGGCGGAGGTGATGCGGTCCGACGGTCGTAGGTTGCGCCCATGGCGCAACGCAACGGATCAGCTGTCTCGGACGGATCGACCTGATCGGGTACAATTCTAGCCGGCTTGGCCGTGTCACTCGGAGGGATACTAAAAAGGGGTCAGAGTAGTTTTCCTGGCAATCACGATCAGGAGCGCAGGCCGACACGGTTGGCCCGACGATTTGTCGCCGTTCCGCTCCGGAGACCTGTGACCGTGTATCGCCGTCGGGTTACCTGAAGTTCCATCCCAGAGTCTCAAGGACGGGGGGCTCCGTTGAACCCTCGCGGTTCAACTGAAGCCGAACTGCCAGACAGCCACGGGCACCGCCAGGAGCAGGATCAGCGAGAACAGGACGAGGCCGCCGTCCCTGGTCAGCAGCCCGGCAGCGAAAAACGCGATCACGGCCGACGCGATGGACCCCGAGGTCGGTATCACCTCCATGAACGGCATGAACAGCGTCAGCGCCAGGATCAGGAACAACGGCAGGAAAAGCCACGGCCGATGAAGGAAAAAGGTGAGCCGCGCCTTCAAGAACCGCTCCACGAACAGCACGGGCTTGCGCAGCCAGCCGATCCCCTTGCAGAGCTTCTCCGTGGACAGGCGCCGATGGCTGATGATCTGCGGCAGCCAGACGCAATCCCGTCCAAGGATCATCTGCACGACCAGAATGAAGATGATTACCGCAACCGTCGCCGTCAGGCCGGGGATCGCGCTGGCCGGCGATGTGGAGATCAGTGAAAAAATCAGCATCAACGACGCAAAGGATTTGTGACCAAGTTTCTCGACCACTTGCTGCACGGTTATGCTCTCGCCTCGTGCCGTGCTCTCCAATCGATCAAGGACATCGCTGAGGGCGCGGTGTGGTTGATCATTCATGCTGCATTCTCCTGAAGTGGACCCGATCGCTTCTGGGCGGCGAACATTCTGCATGAACCGGAAATGCCCGCCCAAGGATCCATCAACTCCACATCCGGGGCATAATTCCGGGCGCGGGTCCCGCATATCCGGGTGCGCCGCATCCGCAGGCGAAAAAGGGTCGAGTGCCTGGACGAAGCCGTCCTGCTGGCCGGCATGCCTACTTGACGTCAGGTGCAACCTTCCGCCCCGGAGGTCCACGACACCGTTGAAGAATTTCGGCGGTTCGCTTATCTTTAGAGGGTAGGCGGCGGGACGTGCATCCCGCCGCCGGCTCCCGGTCTAGAATTGCAGGACGAACAGGATCTTCACCCTGAACGCCTGGAACCAGACCTGGAGAGAGAACCGATGTTTCCGCATCGATCTACTCCCTCTGTAGCGGCGGCGACCGGGCCAGTCCCGGTCGCTGTCCGCATATCCAAACTAAAATAGACATTCGCCTCATACGAGCGTCTTCATGACGCATACAACTCCGTGGGCGTGCGACAGCCGCTCGGCAGATCGCGTTGGCTGCCCGCCGACGACTCCATCATGACGAATGCTGACATTGGCGTCCCTGAGAAGGGGGGGTATGCCTGCAACACGCCTCCGGACGCCCACCGGCCTCCAGGATCATCGAGCCTGGCCGATACGGATGATAACTTTCATGGATCTGGTTGCGAGGGGCCACGACACCGTTGAAGAATTTCGGCGGTTCGCTTATCTTTCGAGGGTAGGCGGCGGGACGGACATCCCGCCGCCGGCTCCCGGTCTAGAATTGCAGGATGAACAGGATCTTCACCCTGAACGCCTGGAACCAGACCTGGAGAGAGAACCGATGTTTGCGCATCGAGCTACTCCCTCTGTAGCGGAGGCGGCCGGGCCAGTCCCGGTCGCTGTCCGCATTTCCAAACTAGAACAGGCATTCGCCTCATACGAGCGTCTTCATGACGCATGCAACTTTGCGGGCTCGCAACGGCCGCTCGACGCATCGCGACATCGCCCGCTGACAGCCCTGTCATCACGGATGCTGACATTTGCGTCCTTGCCAGGGGAGGGGGTGTCGTCAGCCGCGGTCACGGACGCCCGTCGGCTTCCCGATCGTCGGGGCTCGCCGTCACGGATGCTGACATTTGCGTCCTTGCCAGGGGAGGGGGATGTCGTCAGCCGCGGTCACGGACGCCCGTCGGCTTCCCGATCGTCGGGCTCGCCGTCACGGATGATGACATATGCGGCCTTTCCGGGGGGAATCGGCGGTAGCCGAGGAAGCCGCCGGAGGGAGCCGCACAAAGGCATAACCCTTCTGTTGACATCGCCGCTCCGGTCCCCTAGTTTCGCGGTCCGCTCAATCCCATGAGCCGCCTTGTCTGCGCCCGAGGGTGCCCGCCGGTCCGCGAGTTTCGCGCACTGGCGCGTTTCCGTTTGGGCGCATGGCCAGCAAGTCTGGACGACACGGCGGCGCAGTGGGGCGGGGCATCCGACTTTCGCGAACCATGACCGAGTGACGCATGTTTGAAGGGCTGACCGGACGGCTGGGAGACATCTTCGATCGTCTCACGCGGCGTGGCGCGCTGAGCGAGGAGGATGTCGGGATCGCTCTGCGCGAGGTGCGCGTCGCCTTGCTCGAAGCCGACGTGGCCTTGCCCGTCGTCAAGCAGTTCATCGCCGGCGTCAAGGAGAAGGCCGTCGGCCAGGAGGTCCTGCGCTCGGTGACCCCGGGCCAGATGGTCGTCAAGATCGTCCACGACCATCTGGTCGAGATGCTGGGCTCGTCCAGCGAAGGCATCAACCTCGAAGCCGCCGCCCCCGTGCCGATCCTGATGGTCGGCCTCCAGGGCTCGGGCAAGACCACCAGCACCGCCAAGATCGCGCTCCGCCTCAAGACCCGCGAGCGCAAGAAGGTCCTGATGGCCTCGTTGGACACAAGGCGCCCGGCGGCCCAGGAACAGCTCAAGATCCTCGGCGAGCAGGTCCAGGTCGCGACCCTCCCGATCGTCCCCGGCCAGCAGCCGGTGGAGATCGCCAAGCGCGCCATGCAGACCGGCCGCGTCGAAGGCTACGACGTCGTCATGCTCGACACCGCCGGCCGGCTCGCCATCGACGACGAGCTGATGGCCGAGGTGGCCGCCGTCCGCGACGCGACCAAGCCGGTCGAGACGCTGCTGGTCGTGGACGCCATGACCGGCCAGGACGCGGTGACGGTCGCGACCAACTTCCAGGACCGCGTCGGCATCTCCGGCATCGTGCTGACCCGGATCGACGGCGACGCCCGCGGCGGCGCCGCGCTGTCGATGCGCCAGATCACCGGCAAGCCGATCAAGCTGCTGGGCGTCGGCGAGAAGGTGGACGCGCTCGAAGCCTTCCACCCCGACCGCATCGCCGGCCGCATCCTGGGCATGGGCGACGTGGTCAGCCTGGTCGAGAAGGCCGCCGAGAACATCGACAAGGCGGAGGCCGAGAAGCTCGCCAAGAAGATGGAGAAGGGCACCTTCGACCTTGACGACATGGCGAACCAGCTCAAGCAGATCCGCAAGATGGGCGGCATGGGCGGCATGCTCGGGATGCTGCCCGGCATCGGCAAGATCAAGAACCAGCTCAAGGACGCCAACATCGACGAGGGCATCCTGAAGAAGCAGGAAGCCATCATCTCGTCCATGACCAAGGCCGAGCGGCGCAATCCCGACCTCATCAAGGCGTCGCGCAAGCGCCGCATCGCCCTGGGGTCGGGCGTACAGGTCCAGGATGTCAACCGGCTGCTCAAGCAGTTCCAGGACATGCAGACCATGATGAAGAAGGTCAAGAAGATGGGCCAGAAAGGCATGATGCGCCAGGGTCTGGCCGGTCTCCTTCCCCGCGGCAAGGGCTTTCCGTAAGCCGCCGCTCCCAAAGCTCCGCCGACCGGCGGTTTCGCCCGTCGGCAAGACAGCCAATACCTGCAACCTGAGTGAAGAGAGTAGTTTCGCAATGTCCTTGAAGATCCGTCTGACCCGCGGCGGCGCCAAGAAGCGCCCGTTCTACGCCATCGTCGTCACCGACGCGCGCAGCCCGCGCGATGGCCGCTTCATCGAGAAGATCGGCACCTACAACCCGATGCTGGCGAAGGATCATCCGGAGCGCGTCGTGCTCAACACCGAGCGCGCCAAGCACTGGCTGTCCGTCGGCGCCCAGCCGACCGACCGGGTCGAGCTGTTCCTCGGCCGCGCCGAGGTCGTCCCGATGCCGGCCCAGAGCCAGAACCCCAAGAAGGCCGCCCCCAAGGCGAAGGCCCAGGAGCGGATCAAGGCGGAGCAGGCCGCCGCCGCCAAGCGCGCCGAGGCGGAAGCCGCCGGCAGCGCCGAGTAATCCCGTCCGGTAATCTCGAAGGCTCAGGTCTCCTCCCATGGCACCCCGGTCCGCAGGCAAGCCCGATGCAGCTGGCGCACGCGTGTGCGTCGGCCAGATCGTCGGCGTGCATGGCGTGCGCGGCCTGGTGAAGCTGAAGAGCTTTACCGGCGACCCCGCCGCCATCGCGGACTACAACCCCCTGACCGACCACACCGGCGCCCGCCGCTTCACCGTCGAACTCCAGTCGGCGATGAAGGACTGTTGGCTGGCCCGGGTGCAGGGGGTCGCCGACCGGACCGCCGCCGAGGCCCTGCGCGGCGTGCTGCTGCATGTCGAGCGTGACCGCCTGCCGCCGCCCGAGGACGAGGACGAGTTCTACCATGCCGACCTGATCGGCCTGCCGGTCCTGCGGCCGGACGGCGAACGGATCGGCACGGTGGTGGCCCTCCATGATTTCGGCGGCGGGGACATGCTCGAACTGGCGCTCCCCGACCGGCGGACCGCCATGGTTCCGTTCACCAAGGCCATCGTGCCGGTGGTGGACGTGGCCGGCGGACGCATCGTCGCCGACCCGCCCGAGGATCTGCTGGCGCCGCCGGGCGCCCCGGATCGGGACCGGGATCGGGACGGCGAGGACGGCGGCGACGACGACACCGCCGGCGGCGGGGAGGGGGTGTGATGGACCGGGCATGGACCGTCCGCGTGCTGACCCTCTTCCCGGAAATGTTCCCGGGGCCGTTGGGTCTCAGCCTCGCCGGGCGGGCGCTCGAAAACGGGATCTGGTCCCTGGAAGCAGTGGACATCCGGTCTTTCGCACGCGATAAACACCGCTCGGTCGATGATACCCCGTTCGGCGGCGGCCCGGGCATGGTCATGCGGCCGGATGTCCTGGACGCGGCGCTGACGGCCGCCACCGGCGGCCCGGAGGCGGCGGAACGCGGCCGGGTCATCTACCTGTCGCCGCGCGGGCGCCTGCTCGATCAGCCCCTGGTCAGGGAACTGGCGGCGGAACCCGTCATCACCCTTCTGTGCGGACGCTACGAAGGGGTCGACGAGCGGGTCCTGGAAGTCCACCGGGCCGAGGAGGTCAGCCTCGGCGACTTCGTGCTGTCCGGCGGCGAGCCGGCGGCCCTGGCCCTGATCGATGCCGTCGTCCGGCTTCTGCCGGGCGTCATGGGCAACGAGGAGACCGCCGGGGAGGAGAGTTTCGAGCGGGGATTGCTGGAGTATCCCCATTACACGCGGCCGGCCGACTGGCAGGGGCGCACGGTGCCGGAAGTCCTGCTTTCCGGTCACCACGAGAAGGTACGGGCCTGGCGGCTGGCCGAGGCGGAGCGGATCACCAGGGCCCGGCGGCCCGACCTGTGGTCCCGCTACGAGGCCGCCCGCGAGGCGGAAGAACCGCGGAAGCGCCGCCGGCGCGACCGCGTCGCGACGATGGAATAGATGACAAACGGGTCCGCCGGGAGCCTGCCAAGGGTTCGGCGCGCCATCAGTGAAGGTAAGGGGTGAGTGCGATGAACATCATTCAGCAGATCGAGGCCGAACAGGTCCAGAAGCTGGTCGACAAGCGCGGCGTTCCGGAGTTTTCGCCGGGTGACACGCTGCGCGTCAACGTGAAGGTGGTCGAGGGCACGCGCGAGCGCGTCCAGGCCTATGAGGGCGTCTGCATCGCCCGCAAGAACGCCGGGCTGAACAGCAGCTTCACCGTGCGCAAGATCAGCTACGGCGAGGGCGTGGAGCGCGTGTTCCCGCTGTACAGCCCCCGGATCGACAGCATCGAGCTGGTCCGCAAGGGCGACGTCCGCCGCGCCAAGCTTTATTACCTGCGCGAGCTGCGCGGCAAGCGGGCGCGCATCAGCGAGCGCACCACCGGCCGCGGCATGAACACCAAGGAAGCGGGCGCGTCCAAGTAAGGACCGCGCCGGCACCCTTGCCGGAGAAGACATGAAGGCCCGCCGAACTCCGTTCGGCGGGCCTTCATGTCTTCATGTTTCCGGCTGCCATGTTTCCGGCTGCCGGACCGCAGGATCCTAAATCGGGATCGACATCCGCACGACGGTGCCGCTGCCGGACGTCTCGGCCGCCAGGGTCGCGTTCAGCTGCGCCGCCAGCGCTTCGGCCAGCAGCATGCCGGCATCGGCGTCGGGATCGAAGCCGGAGGGCAGGCCCCGGCCGTTGTCGGCGATCACCAGGTCCAGCGTGTCCGGGGCAGGGCGGGTCAGCGAGATGCGGATCCAGCTCTTGGCCGGGAAGGCGTGCCGCAGGCTGTTGGTCAGCAGTTCGTTGACGATCAGACCCAGCGGCACGGCGAGCGAAAGCCCGCCGGTGATCTTCTCCGACTGGACATCGATCTCGGTCCCCTGCGCCCCGCCCGGCACGTTGGCGCTGGTTGTCGTCACCAGTTCGCTCAAATAGCGGCCGAATTCGACCTGGGTCTCGCTGCCGGACTCGTGAAGGTGGCGATACGCGATCGCCAGCGCCTCGATCCGCTGGAGCGTCAGGTCGTAGGCGGAGCGGGCATCGGGATCGCGGATACGGCCGCTCTGGAGCTTCAGGAGGCTGATGACGAGTTGGAGGCTGTTCTTGGCCCGGTGCTGCAGTTCGCGCAGGGCCGCCTCTTTCTCCTTCAAGGCCTGTTCAAGTTGCCGCGTGTGTTCATCCATGTCAGGAGCATGTGCTGTTGTCAAAGGCGGATCTCCTGACCGTGGTCGCAACGCCGCGGAACAAAAGCTCGGCGGAAAGAAATTATTCGTCCCGCGGAGTTTCCATCGAATGCGCCATTATGTACAGCAAACAGGCTAACTCTCAAATATACTTTCCGGCTTAGGTGATTGGACCCAGGGGAGTGATCGGGCCTGCGGAGTTTTATTCTAATTTGGCCTAAAATCCATATGGGGCGCGCTTGGGTTTTGCCAACCGCGGCTTGGGAGCGGAATCCGCGTCTTGTATCCGGCGTTTAACATCCAGCCCGGCGGAGGGTTCCGACGCAGTAGTCGGAACAGGAGGCCGGAACAGGATCAGGGGAATGCCGTGACCGGAGAGTTGCGCCCGGACTACCCGAACAGGCGGCTGAAGAATCCACGCTTCTTCGCCGGCGCCGCGGCCTGGACTCGTCGCACCGGCTTGCCGTCGATGTACTCGTCCTTGAAGCGCTTCATGTCCTCGCTGCGCCCGAAAGTGAACCGGACATGGAAGATATAGGTCTTGGTCTTCTTGAACTCGTCGATCTCCTCGGACATCCCGAGGAACTGAAGCTCCCACAGGCCCCTGACGTTGGCCCTTATCCAATCCTCGGCCTCGTTCATCTTGCCCTGGCCACGGAACTTGTGAACGAGCTCATATGTCATATGCGATGTCATTGCCTTGCGTCGCGTCGTTTCCGATCCAGCCCTCCAAGCGGGCACCGCCAGCAAGGCTAAGCGCAACGCGTGTAGATTCGGTTACTCGGGGCCAGCCGGGCCGATGCCGTCAAGGTTGATTTGGATCAAGGCTCCCGCCGCCGCATTGCTCCATGGTGATGGTCGAGGTCGGTGCCGTACCGGCGGCTCGTTGGCGCAAAACGCATCCGGCCAGACGGGCGCACGGGATTTCATGACCGATCTTTCCAACCAGACGGTGCCGCCGGAGAATTCCCGGCCGGAGAATTCCCGAAATGTCGCGGGGCGGATCCATTCCGTCTCCGCGCTCGGCACGGGGGCCGGCGGGCCCGGTGTGCGCTTCGTCATCTTCCTGGACGGGTGCCCGCTTCGTTGCGCCCAGTGTACCGAAGGCCCAAGCCCAGACAGCGCCGACGCTGAACCCGGAGACAGGGCCGGCACCGGCGAGATCGACGCCCTGATGCACCGGATCGCCCGTTATGCGGACTATATGCAGGTCTCCGGCGGCGGCGTCACCGTGGCCGGCGCCGAGCCGCTCGAACAGGCTGCCTTCATCCGGGAACTGTTCCGGCGTTGCCGGGACATGGGGATCGCCACCGCCCTGGATACCTGTGGCGGCGGCAACCTGTTCGCGGCCAAGGGGCTGCTTCATTTGACCGACCTCGTGGTGCTCGACCTCACGCCGGTCGAACCCGGAGCGCTCGTCCGGCGGCCATCGGGATCGGGATCGACGCCGGGCGCCCTGCGGTTCGCGGGAATGCTGCGGGCCGCCCGCAAGCCGGTCTGGGTGCGCTTCGCGGTGGTTCCCGGTGTCAACGACGATCCCCGCCACGTGGAGACCCTGGCGGAGTTCGCGGCGTCCCTGCCGGACGTCGAGCGGGTCGAGGTGCTGCCGTTCCACCGGCTGGCGACCATCCATCTCCGCGACCGCTGCCCGTCTCCGGCGATCCGCGCCTTGGGGCCGCCGAGCGCACGGCAGGTTCGCACGGTCCGGAACATCTTCCGCAGCCGGGGCTTGCGCGCCTGCTGAAAACCTCCGTCCTGACGGGAGAACAAACGTCTTACCGCTGCGTGGTACCCGGCATGAGCCGACAAAAGCCATCGCACCGCATCATCGGCGATGCCATCTATGGGGCCATGGCTGCACTTCAAGATTTCGTCCGGCGGGCGTTCCTCCTCGCGTCGCTCGCCACCTTGGCGGTGGTCGGCTGTTCGCCGCTGACCGCCAATGGTCCCCTGGAAAACTCCTATGCCGTCCGGCTCGACGACAGCCAGCCCGAGCGGCGGGACGTCGGATCGCTGATCTACCGCGGCGGCGTGGCGCTCACCGATCCCGATCCGGATTTCGGCGGCCTGTCCGGCATCGTGGTCGACCCTGACGGGCGCCGGTTCGTCGCCGTCTCCGACCGCGGCAAGGTGATCACCGGGAACATCGATCACGACGACGCGGGCGACCTCGCGGGGGTGCGCGGCATCACCGTGGCGCCGCTGCTCGACATCGACGGAAAGCAGGTCGAGGGCAACCGGGCCGATTCCGAAGGGCTGGCCCGGCTGCCCGACGGGCGCTGGGCGGTCAGCTTCGAGCGCTGGCACCGGGTCGAGCTGTATCCCTCCAACCCGGACGGACCGGTGACCCGGCCGCTGCCCAAGCTGCCGCGCCCGCCGGGCATCCGCAGCGCCGAGGGCAACAGCGGGCCGGAGACGCTGGCGGTCCTTCCCGACGGACGGATGCTGGTGATCGAGGAAGGGCCCGACGACAGGGCCGGCTTCAGCCGGGCCTGGCTGGGCGGCGCCGATGGCTGGGAAAGCCTGAGCTATCGCGGCAAGGCGCCGTACAGGCCGACCGACGCCACCTTCCTGCCGGACGGCGACCTCGTGATCGTGGAGCGGCGGGCTTCGATCCTGGGCGGGTTCGGCGCCCGGATCGTCCGGGTGCCCGGCGCCTCGATCGAGGCGGGCGCCGAACTGTCCGGGACCGAGTTGGCGGTGCTGGAGCCACCGGTCACGACCGACAATTTCGAGGGCATCTCCGCTGTGTCGGCGCCCGACGGCAGGACGTTTGTCTACCTCGTCTCCGACGACAACCTCTGGGGTTTCCAGCGAACCCTGCTTCTGATGTTCGAGCTTGGCGCCTGACCGGAGATCCGCTCGGCCGCCCCTGCAATCTTCCCTGACCGGATGGAGTTCGCGTTACCCATGCCTTGCCTGTCCCTCCCTTCCCCTTCGATGAAGCACCCGATCCTCTTCGCCCTGCTGCTGTCGGGCGTCGTCTCCGCCTTTCCGGCCGCGTCCCGGTCCGCTCCGCCGTTCGACGGCAGCGGGGAGCAGAGATACCGGATCTGGGTTTCCCCCGACGGGCCGGTCAGCGACATCAACGTGGCGATCGAGCGCGCGGTGCCCGGCACCGACATCATGGTCAAGGCGGGAACCTATCGGGGGCCGGTCAAGTTCTCGAAGAACGGGACGGAGGACGCCCCGATCCGGCTGATCTCGGCCGACGGCCGCAGGGAGGCGCGCATCGTGTCGGACAGGACCGGGATCTACGGCTTCGGGACGCGGAATGTCGGGGTATTCGGCTTCCACGTGATCGCCGGGGCGGGGGGCAACGGCATCCAGTTCGGACTGTCCGGGCGCGACACCAGCGACATGTCCCGGTATGCCCGGAACATCGTGATCGCCGACAATCTGGTCGAGCGGGCAGGCGAGGATGGCATCAAGATCAGCCAGGCGGACAATGTCCATCTCTATCGCAACATCGTCCGCGACAGCGGCGCCGACCGGAACGACAACGGCGACGGCGGCATCGACCTCGTGGCGGTCAACGGCTCGCAGCTGATCGGCAATGTCGTCGACGGCACGTCCGGCCATACCTGCCTGATGATGAAGGGCGGCAGCGAAGGGAACTTCGTCGCCGGCAATGTCATGAAAGGGTGCGAACGCGACGGCATCTCCGTCGGCGGCCTGACCACGGGCCGCTGGATGCGTCCCGGAACGGATTCCGAGGCCAAGTACAACACGGTGGTCGGAAACGACGTCCAGGCGGGGCGGGTCGGGCTGCTGATCTACGGCGCCACCGGCAACAAGGTCACGCACAACCTCTGCGCGGGACAGCGGGCGTGCCTGAACGAGCGGGTCAGCAACCGGGGCCACGAGCCGATGCACAACCACGACAACCGGCTGGAGAACAACGAGCGCGAACCGGCGCCGGGCATCGGCACGGCGGCGGTCCAGGGCGGCGATCTCGCGCGGTGGGCCGACCTGCACAGGACGGATGTGCTTCCCGCCGGTTCGCGATAGACAGGCTCTGCCGCGGGATTCATATCCAGGGACTTCCCTAGGGACTTCGTTTCAACCGGACCTGTCGAGACAGAGATTGCCTGCATCACCCTTCCGCGATTTGACCAACCTGGGCAGCCGGGCCTTCGACCGCGTCGGCGAACTGACCGACAGGATGCTGGACGGAAACCTGCGCATCGGCGTGACTGGCCTGCGCCGGTCCGGCAAGACGGTCCTGACAACCGCCCTGATCGACAACCTGCTTCATGCCGACCGGCTGCCGTTCCTGGACGTGGTCGCGACCGGCCGCTTCATCGCCGCCCGCATGGAGCCGCAGCCCGACCAGGCGGTGCCGCGCTTCGACTACGAAAGCCAGATCGCCCGGCTGACCGCGCCCGACCCGCAATGGCCGAACAACACCAAGGTCACCAGCCAGGTGCGGGTGGCGCTCCGCTACATGCCGGGGACGATGCTGAAGCGCCGGCTGCTGGGGCCGACCCGGCTGAACCTGGACATCGTGGACTATCCAGGCGAGTGGCTGCTCGACCTGCCGTTGCTCGATCGCACCTATGCCGAGTGGTCGCGCGAGACGCTGGAGCTTGCCGGGCGTGCGCCGCGCGCCGCCCTGGCGGCGGAATGGCTGGCCTATCTGTCCAACCGCGACCCGGCCGGCCCCGCCGAGGAGGCGGTCGCCCGCCGGGCGGCCGAGCTTTACACCCAGTACCTGCTGGCCTGCCGCGCCTCGGACCAACTGCTCAGCCTGATCCAGCCCGGGCGCTTCGTGGAGCCGGGCGAGCTGGTCGGAGCGCCGGTGCTCGCCTTCTGCCCCCTGCCGGAGCCGCCGGCGCGGGCCGGGCGGCATACCCTCTGGGCGATGATGGAGGAGCGGTTCGAGGCCTACAAGACCAACGTCGTCCGGCGTTTCTTCACCGAGCATTTCGCCCGGCTGGACCGCCAGATCGTGTTGGTGGACGTGATCGGCGCGCTGAACGCCGGGCCGGCCGCCCTGGCGGACATGCAGACGTCCCTGTCGGCCACGCTGGAGTCCTTCCGCCACGGCAGGTCGAGCTGGCTCGGCCGACTGCTGGGCGGGCGGATCGACCGGGTTCTGTTCGCCGCCACCAAGGCCGACCACATCCCGTCCAACCAGCACGCCAACCTGCGCCGGCTGCTGGACGGTCTGGTCGAGGAGCGGCGGAACGCGATCCGCTTCGAGGGCGCGCGGGTCGAGACCATGGCGATCGCGGCGCTGAAATGCACCGAGACGGTGATGGCCGAGCACCAGGGCCGGCAACTCGCCTGCGTGCGCGGCATCCCCATCGGGCGGACCGAACCGACCGTCCTGTATCCCGGCGAGATCCCCGACGACCACCGGCTGCTGACCGACGACGGCGTGCGCCGGCTCAACTTCCTGGACTTCCGGCCGCCCCTGCTGTCGGCACGCCAGGGCCGGGGCCTGCCGAACATCCGGCTCGACCAGGCGCTGGACTTCCTGATCGGAGATTTCCTGTCATGACCGGGCGGACGCGGGACAAGGACTATATCGCGCCGATGGAGCTGGACCCCGGCGGGGCTGTCGTCGTCGTTCCGGACGACCGGCCCGGCTCCGCTGCGGCGGCGGGAGCCATGGTCGACTCCGTGCTGCCGGAGCCGGTCCCCGCGCCCCGGCGCTGGGCGGTCCGGCTGCTGGTCGGCTCGGCGGCGGCCCTGGTGGCATTGGCGGTCGGCTACGACACGGTCGACCTGGTCCGGCGCGCCTTCGAGACCAGCGTTCTGCTGGGCGGCGGCGCCGTGGCGCTGGCGGGCGGCGCCGTGCTGGGCGGCTTCGGCCTGGTCGCCGGGGAACTGCGCAGCCTGCGCCGGCTGCGCCGGATCGACGGGCTGCGGGAGGAGGCGGAGCACCTGCGGACTTCCGGCACCCATGGCGAGGCTGCGCGCTACGCCGGGGCGGTCGCCTCGCTCTACGGCGACCGGCGCGACCTGTCGGCCCAGGTCCAGGCTCTCCGGGACAATCTGAACGACGCGCACGACGACCGCGAGGTCGTCCGCATGGTCGATCTCCAGCTGCTCCAGGACATCGACCGCCGCTCTTACCAGCTGGTGCTGCGGGCCGCCCGCGACACCGCGGTCGCCACGGCGTTGAGCCCGGCGGCGCTGCTCGACGTGGTGATCGTGCTGTGGCGGAACCTGAAGCTGGTCCGCGAGGTCGCCACCCTCTACGGCGCCCGTCCCGGCTATGTCGGCAGCCTGAAGCTGCTGCGCCGGATGCTTGCCAACATCGCGATCGCCGGCGTCGCGGAGAGTGGCAACGACCTGATGGTGGAGGCGCTGGGAAGCACGCTCGCGGCGTCGCTCTCGACCCGCGTGGGGCAGGGGGTGATCAACGGCCTGCTGACCGCCCGGGTCGGGCTGACCGCCATGCATCTGTGCCGTCCGCTGGCCTATGACGAGACCAACCGCCCCAGCCTCAAGCGCATCCGGCGGGAGTTGCTGAACGTGCCGAAGCAGGTCCTGTAGCGTCCGGAATGCAAAACGCCTCCTCCCCGGGATCGGGAGGAGGCGTTCCGGAGAGCCGCTCGACCGGAGGCCTGGCCGTCAGGCGCTGGTGCCGGGATGCTGATAGACCAGGGGCGCGTCGCCGCCGCCGCGCTCGCCGTTCTTTTCCGGCAGCTTCGGCTGGGGCAGGGCGTAGAACATCGGCTTGTCCTTGTCCCAGGTGTTCTCGAACGGGAGTTCCATCTTCAGGCCGCCCTGGTTCTTCTCGGCCTCGCGCATCGCCTGCTGGAGTTGCTTGGCGACGTCCTCGCTCCAGCCGATCTTGTAGTAGCGCGGCTCGACGGTATCGGGCAGCTGGAGCCACAGGTAGATCGCTTCGCCCTCCTGCATCCGGGCGCTCAGCACGGTCGCCTCGCTCATGCTGCGGTGGAACCATTCCAGCGCCACCGGCTTCGGCTTGCTGAGCAGGTCCGCGAAGCTGGCATAGGACAGCGGCATGAAGGCGGCGGCAAGGGTCACGGCGCCGACCTTCACCCACAGCTTGCGGGGTGACCAGATGCTGATGGTGGCGAGGCCCGCGGCCAGGACGACGGCCACCACGAAGAGGTTCATCATGAGTTGCATCACTGCCTCCACTTCCGCAGGGCCTTCGGCAGGCTGTTGACGCTGCTGGGAACGAGATCCCCGGCCTCCGTCAGCTTGAACCGGTAGACCGTCAGTTCCTGGTTCTCGACCGTCAGGTCGACCGAGCTGGACAGCACCTGCTTCGCCGACTCGGCGTTGGGCTTCTTGACGCTGGTCACGACCGTGACCTTGACCGGCGAGACCCGCGCCTTGTTGCGGTACATGTGCAGGTTGATCGCGTATTCGCCCGGCGGTATGCCCCGGCTGTAGCTGACCTCGTAGTTCAGCTGGGTCGGATCGGCGTTGCGGCCGAGGTCGTCGCGCAGCAGGTTGAAGATGACGCCGGACTTGTTGGAATACCCGACCGGCACGTCGCCCGGCGCCTGGACCCAAAGGTCTATGTCGGTATCCAGCTCGTCGGCCCAGCGGGCCTCCACCATGACGTTGCCGGGGGTCGTGCTGACGGCGGCCTGGGCCTCCTGCTTGGGGTTGAGGTGCGGCAGCAGCAGGATCACGACCGCCACGAAGCCGCACAGGGCCAGCGTGATGACGTCGCGGAAGACGGTGCCGTTGACGTCCTCGTCGTCGAACTGGTCAAGACCCTGCATGGCGTTCACCCAGCGCCGTGATCTCGGTGATCAGGTTGACGGTGCCGGTGGCGAGCAAGTTGTAGTTGATGCTCAGCCAGATGTTCAGCACGCCGCCGACCAGGGTCGTGTAGAGCGCCACCGACATGCCCTCGATCAGCGTGGTGACCATGGGGGAGATCGACGCCACGTCGCCGGCCTTCGCCGGATCGACCCCGCTCAGCGAGATGATGAAGCCGACCACGGTCCCGATCAGCCCGAGCAGGACCAGGCTCGCCGCGAGATGCCGGACCATCGCGACCCGCGACGACAGCTTCAGGCGGAGGTTACCCGCGAGAATGCTCCTGCTGCCGCTGTCATGGCCCGTGACCTCGGCGACGTAGCGCGCGGCGCGCGAATTGACATGAAGCTGGAAGTCTTTGCACGCGTTGAGCTCGCAGCTGGTGCGCCAGACCTTGGCCGCCGAGACCGCCAGGCCCACCAGGAAAACGGCGAAGATGAGCTGGCACAACCCGGTATCATCGGTAGCGAGGATCGGATTGATCCATCCCTGAAGCCATGCCGCGGCCAGGAGAGCGGAAGCGACTGTATTGACTAAGGCGAAACGCAGAACTAGAAGGTATTTCTGAGGGTTGCGGGCGAAGTCGACAATGGTGTTGGAAGACCGTGTGTGTAGAACGGTCGGCACGGTACTCCGCGCCGTATGGACGGTCTCAGCAGTCGCGTCGGTCATCAAGGCTCTCCGTTGACAAGCGGCTGATCAGAACTTCATCTCTCCAACTCCCTATCGCAATCGTTATGCCAAGCATCTTTTTTAGCGCGACCTGCTGATTGTACACCGCAACACAACCGTCACAAGACGGAGGAGTCCAGCCGAGGGTGCCGAATCCTGCACATTATTGAAGCAGAGCCCGGAACAAGCATCTGCAGTGCATATTATTTGTGCAAATCAGCCGAAAATAAAGCACTTTTTAACGATTTGAGCGACACAATGTCACGGATATGGCCGACCATATCCAGGTATTGCCGAAGCCGGTCCGGCGCTGTCGCGCGGCAGCCATCGCTTTGTTTGCGAAAGGTTTATTGGAAAACCCGTCGGGCGCGCCGGTATTTTCCCGAAGGAAAGACACCGTCATGCTGCGCTGCACAATGGCTGTGCAGGACCCCGACTCCAGGCCGACTCAGGCCGCAGCCGAGGCCTTGTCCGGCGTCCGCTGCAGGATCACGTTCAGGCGCGTCGTGTGACTGATCCGGTACCCGTGGTCGATGCACAGCTTTACGCAGTCCGTCTTCCAGCGGTCGCTCGACGTTTCCAGCAGGATCAGCGCCGGCCAGCGCCGCTCCGGCGCCGAGGCGAAGAACGGCACCAGCACGGTATCCTCGGCTCCCTCGATGTCGATCTTCAGCGCATCGACCCGGTCGAAGCCGGCTTCGGCGAGAAGGCCGTCAAGGGTCCGGCATGGCACCGAGACCCGCTCGCCCGTCTTCATGGCGATGCTGCTCTGGCCCCGGTTGCCGCGATCGATGAACAGGTCCAGGTTTCCCGTACGGTCCGCCACCGCGCATTGCAGGGTCCGTATGGTCCCCAGGTCGTTGGCCGCCACGTTGAAGGCGAGCCGGCGGTAGATCTCAGGCTGGGGTTCGACGGCCAGCACGCGGGCGTTCTTCCCGGCCAGACCGGCGACGAAAAGCGAATAGACGCCGACATTCGCGCCGAGGTCGACGAAGGTGAAACCATCATGCAGCTTGGCGGCCAGCACTTGGCGTTCGACCGGATCGAAGAACTGCGGCGTGAAAAGCACCCGCTTCTCGCAGACATTGTCTTCCGGGTGGATCCGGAAATTCCGCCCGAAGACATCGACATCCAGCGGGGACTTCAAGCCCGCCAGGACCAGCCGCCGGGCCGCGAAGGCGATGCGCTTGCCGAGCCAGGTCTCGGGCTGGGTCCGGGTCAGCCCGATGACGGCCCGCTGGAGACGGGACGGCGCATAGGTGCCGAACGGAGGATCATGGCTGATCCCGGCCTGGTTGTTCCCGGAGTCGATCCCGGACGAGTGCGGCATTCCCTGTCCCCATGGACCACGCGCGAAGTGGTGGCGGGCCATGACTAGCATGGCTCGCCGATGGGGTCATTAATGAATTCCTAACCTTGATTGTCACCCGGCGGTGATGCCGTACGCCTTCGCCCATCCCAGGCCGGCCCGGGTTTCGGCGCGCGGCCGGTACTCGCAGCCGATCCAGCCGGTATAGCCGATCTCGTCGATCAGGTTGAACAGGAAGGGATAGTTGATCTCGCCGATGTCGGGTTCGTGCCGGCCCGGCGTCCCGGCGATCTGGATGTGGCCGATCGCTTCCAGGTTCTGGCGCAGGCGTTCCGCCAGATCGCCTTCCATGATCTGGGTATGGTAGATGTCGAACTGCAGCTTCAGGTTCGGACGGGAGACGGCGGCCATGATCCTGCGGCCGGCGGTCGAGGTATTCAGGAAATATCCCGGCATGTCCCGGCTGTTGATCGGTTCGGCCAGCAGGGTGATGCCGTGCCGGGCGGCCGCATCCGCGGCATGGCGCAGGTTGGAGACATAGACCGCCTCCGCCTCCTCCCGGTCGATCCCGGCGTGAACGATGCCGGCCATGGCATGAAGCCGCGGGCAGTCCAGCACGCGCGCGTACTCGATCGCCCGTTCGACCGTTTCCGCGAACTCCGCCTCCCGCCCCGGCAGGGCCGCCATGCCACGCTCGCCGCCGGCCCAGTCGCCGGGAGGAAGATTGAACAGCACCTGTTCGAGCCCCGCGTCGTCCAGCGCCCGCTTGATCTCGGCGGCAGGCCATTCATAAGGGAACAGGTATTCGACTCCCCGGAAGCCGCATTTGGCGGCGGCGCCGAAGCGGTCCAGGAAATCATGCTCCTGGAACATCATGGACAGATTGGCGGCGAATTTCGGCATGGTTCCCCCGTTTTCCCTTATCTGGTGGCAGGGCGAACAAAAGCCCGTAGCGGCCCCGGTTGCAAGGCCGTACGGGCTCTCAGAGGGGGTAGCCTTCGGCGCGGCGGGGCCGTCGCCTACTGCTCGTACTTTTCGAGTTGCCGTTGCAGGTCGGACGCTTCCTCCTGCAGGGCTTCGATCCTCATGTCATCCGGTACCCGCCGCTTCAATTCGTCGGCGATGCGGGCCTCAAGAGCGACGCGCTCCTCGCGGATGATGTTGATCAAGGCTTCCTTCATGACCGCCTCCACCATCTCCAAGGGAACAGTCTGACCCGAGTCGGGGTCGAGAACAAGATATCATAAGTCGAAAATGCCGTGTATGTTGCCGCCGCTTCGGGAATGCCCCGGGAGGAATGCTTACGGCATGGCCGGTGCCGGAAGGTCGGGCCAGATATTCCGGCGGATCACTCTCTCAGGACTCGACAAGCAGCGGCTGGGGTAATTAACAGTTAACCAACAACCCCCTACACTGGTCGCCAAGGTCCTTCCCGCCGGCCCCGGGGGCCGGCCAATGGGCCCATGACCACAGGATCGATGACCACAGGATCGATGGGCAGTCTTATCGGATGAAGCGCAGGGTTCTGCTTCGATTGGCGTTGAGCGCGCCCTTGCTCGGCATCGGGGCCTCGGGGCTGGGGGACCTTCTGGCATCCCCTGCCGCCGCCGCTCCCACCAACGGACCGCAGCGCAAGCCGGAGCCTCCCGTGGCGGTGCCGAACCGGCGGCTCGTGGTGATCGACCCCGGGCATGGCGGCCACGATCCCGGCGCTATCGGTGTCCGGGGGACGCTGGAGAAGGAAATCACGCTGGACATCTCGCGGGAGATCGCGCGCCGGCTCCGGGGCGTATCCGGCGTCGCGGTGAAGCTGACGCGGGACACCGATCTATTCCTTCCGCTGGCCGAGCGGGTCGCCATAGCGCGCGACGCCGGGGCCGACCTTTTCATCTCGATCCATGCCGACAGCGCTCCCAACCGCGATGCGCGCGGACTTTCCGCCTATACACTGTCCGACAAGGCGTCGGACGATTTCGCCTTCGCGCTGGCCAAGCAGGAGAACCTGGCGGACGGCGCGGGGGGCATCGACCTGCGCCACACCCGGCCGCAGGTCGCGGCGATCCTGTCCGACCTGGTCGCGCGCCATACCGTCACCGCGTCGCTGATGGCGAAGAGCAGTCTCGTTGAAGGGGCCGGGCGCTCGCTTCGGTTGCTCGACAATCCCAAGAGGTCGGCGAACTTCGCGGTGCTCAAGGCGCCCGACGTTCCGTCGGTCCTGATCGAGACCGGCTTCCTGTCCAATCCGCGTGACGAGGACCTGCTGCGCGACGGTGCCCAGCGCCGCCGCATCGCCGACGTGCTGTCGCGCGAGTTGGCTGACGTCATGACCAGCGCTCCCTTCGCGTGAGCGCGTGGACCGGTAAGATACCGGGTGCTGCAATCGGGCCACGATAGGCGGAAAAGGCGTGGCTCCAGTTTCGAGTGATTCAAATATGTGTTGCAATCACGTGGTGGGCGTGACTTGTTCGCGCCGCCCGGACGTGGATGGCGACCGGTGTACGGAGGAAGCTTTGAGGTCTCGCGCGCGTTTTCCGCAGTTCGTCCTGGGGATCCTGGCCATAGCCGCCCTGGCGGGGTGCGCACCGCTTGTCGTCGGCGGCGCCGCCACCACCGCGGTCGTCGCGGCCTCGCAGGAGCGGGGATTGGGCGGCGCCATCAGCGATACCGAGATCCAGGCGCAGATCAATCATTTCTGGTTCCAGCACAGCGTCGAGATGCATTCCCGCCTCGGCATGACGGTCAACCAGGGCGTCGTCCTCCTGACCGGCCGCGCCAGGACGCCGGAGGAACGACTCGACGCGGTGCGTCTGGCGTGGCAGGCGAACGGTGTTCGCGAAGTGATCAACGAGATCGTCGTGGACGACACCTCGACGCTGGGGGACTCGACCCGCGACACCTGGATCAGCACCCAATTGCGCGGCAAGCTCCTGTTCGACCGGGAGGTCTCGTCGATCAACTACTCGATCGAGACGGTCAACGGCGTCGTTTACCTGATGGGCAACGCGCGCGACCCGGCCGAATTGGAGCGGGTGACCGGCCATGCCAGGTCGTTGCCCTATGTGAAGCGCGTCGTGAGCTATGTCCGCTGACGCAGCTGCCCATGGTCGGCGCAGGCCCGGCGCGTTCCTGCTGGTCGTGGCGGCGGTGCTGGCCCTGCTGGCCGCCGGGGTGGCGGCGGGATTCCCGTCCGCCGCCCGGGCGCAGGAAAGCACCGGCAGCGCGAACCGGCAGTTCGTCCAGGCCATGCAGCTCATCCAGCAGGCCAATTCCACGTTCGATCCGGCCGAAGAGGCGCGCCTGCTGCGCGATGCCGACCGGCTGCTGAGCGATATCGTACAGCGCTATCCCGAAAGCCCGGTCGCCGTCCAGCTCATCACCAACCAGTTCATCGGCGATTTCGACGTCTTCGAGTTCCGGAACCGCGTTCGGGCCCTGATCTGCAACGAAGCCCTGTCCACGGCCTGCTTCCTCTACAAGATCGAGAACCTGCTGCCGCCGGTCGAGCATCCGATCTCCACGCCACGCTGGGATTGGCTCTCGCTCGCCGTAGCCTACCACCTGAACGGCGGTATCGAGCGTGCGCGGGAGATCATCGCTCCCTTCGTCGGCGCGCTGCGGCGCGGGGCGGCCACCAGCGCCGATTCCCAGGAAGAGGACCTGTTCGTCGCCCGTGCCCTGGCGCTGACCGGCCAGACCGACATCGCCCTCCAGATCACGAGGGGCATCGCCGACTGCTCGACGCGTCTCTACAACCTGACCGACATAGCCGAGATCGCCGGCTGGCGCGGGGAGAAGGAGTTGGCGTCGGCGCTGACCACAGAAGCCCAGAATTACGCCCAGGCGAATGCCTGCGCCTGGGAACTGGGGCTGGTCGTGCAGGCGCTGATGCGGGTCGGACGCGAGGCGGAGGCTCGGACCCTCTTCCTGAACACGGTGGAACAGCAGTTCTCCCGCTTCCGCGAGACGAAGCAGGAATGCTGCCCGGCCGAACTGGCGGTAGCCGCCGCCGACCTGGGCGAGGTCAACCTGGCGCTTGGACTGCTGCGCACCGTCCAGGAGGACAGCCCCTGGACGGTCCCCGCCGTGCTCGGCCGCCTTGCGGCGCGGGGAGAGGTATCGCTGACGTCGGCATACCTGGAGCAGGTCCAGGATCCCGATCCGCAGTCGGAAATCCTGTCGGAGTTCGTCGCGGCGTCGCTCCGCCGGGGCGAGTTGGCGATCGCCCAGCAGTGGATGGGGCGGCTTGTGAAGCTTGCCGAGGTGCCGGCCAACCGGCGGCCGACCGTGCTGGCCCAGCGTGCCAAGGCGGAGAAACTGATGTATGGCGACGACCGGTGGCGGAGCACCATGTCGCAGGCGATCGCCGCCGCAGACCGGAGCAGCGCCTTCGTCCGGCGCGACATCGGGGTGCCGCTGCTGGCGGCGCTGGTCAGGATCGAGAGCGGGCTGCCGATGCTCGATTGAGCACGGCGGCTGATTGCCACTTGCACAGGGTGGTCGATTGCGCTTCTTTCCAGGGATCGTGCCACAAGCCGTCCTGGAAAGAGCCGAGATGACCGCCCGCTACATCCTGACCATTTCGTGCCCGGACACAGTCGGCATCGTCGCGGCCGTATCCGGCTTCCTGGCGGAGCGGGGCTGCAACATCATCGACAGCGCCCAGTTCGGCGACCGCACCAGCGACCTGTTCTTCCTGCGCATCTTCCTGGCCGCCCCGGCCGAGGGCCCCGACCGCGAGGCCCTGGCGGCGCAGTTCGTCGAGGTTGCCCGCCGGTTCGGCATGACCTGGCACCTGCACGACGCGGAGCGCCCGCAGCGCCTGCTGATCCTGGTCTCGAAGTTCGGCCACTGCCTGAACGATCTGCTCTACCGGTACCGGGTCGGCGGATTGAACGTCGAGATCCCGGCGATCGTGTCGAACCACCGCGACTTCTATCAGCTCGCGGCCTGGCATAACGTCCCGTTCCATTACCTGCCGGTCAAGTCCGACAACAAGGCGGAGCAGGAAGCTCGGCTGTGGGAGATCATCGAGCAGGAGCGCATCGACCTGGTCGTGCTGGCGCGCTACATGCAGGTGCTTTCGCCCGAGCTGTGCGAGCGGCTGGCCGGGCGCGCGATCAACATCCATCACTCGTTCCTGCCCAGCTTCAAGGGTGCCAAGCCCTATCACCAGGCCTTCGCCCGCGGCGTCAAGCTGATCGGGGCGACCGCCCATTACGTGACGTCCAACCTGGACGAAGGCCCAATCATCGAGCAGGAGGTCGAGCGCGTCGACCACACCCGCACTCCGGACGACCTGGTCGAGGTCGGCCGCGACGTGGAGAGCGTGGTGCTGGCCCGTGCCGTCAAGTACCACATCGAGCACAGGGTCCTGCTGAACGGCAGCAAGACGGTGGTGTTCCGGTAGCCGCCTTCCTGGGACAGCTGCCACCGACCCCCTCACCCCAACCCTCTCCCCCAATTGGGGGAGAGGGGGTTCATGTTGAAAAAATGCTCGAGACAAGTTCCCTCGCCCCCTTGGGGGAGAGGGGTAGGGTGAGGGGGTTGGGAATGCTCGACCTTATTGGCTTGCCTCACCTTCGAGAGCCTCCCGGATCGCGGTGACGACACCCTCGGTGTTGCGCAGGATATCGGTGTTCCAGAACCGTATCACTCGCCATCCCTGGCTGTTCAGCCAATCGGTGCGTCGCTGGTCGGCCGGCTCATCGGCATGCTGTCCGCCGTCAGCTTCTACGATCAACATCCGCTCTACGCAGGCGAAATCGGCAACGTATCGGCCGATCGGGTGCTGTCTGCGGAACTTGCAACCGTCAAGGCGGCGATCCCGCAACAGGGACCAGAGCCGTCTTTCCGCGTCGGTCATACGGGATCGGAGTTCGCGGGCTTGCGTCGTCGTCATTACCCCTCCGCGACCACGTCCTCCAGAGCCTCGCGATTGCAGCGGACCAGATGGTCGCCGACGTCTGCGATCAGGCCGGCGCGCCGGAATTCGGCAACGGTGCGGCTGGCCGTTTCCATGGTGATCGCCAGCATGGCGCCGACATCCTCGCGGATCGGCAGGTGGCAGATATCGCCGTCCGTCGCATCCAGCATCTGGAGCAGCAGGCGCGCCAGCCGGAGCCGCGCGCTGCCGGTCGACAGCTCGGTCAGCCAGTCGTCGGCCTGCTGGAGCGACTGGTGCCAGCGTTTCATCAGCTGCGTGTGCAGGCGCGGCGTCTCGGCGCTGAGGCGATCGATCACCGCCCGCGGGATGCGGCAGGTCAGGACTGGCTGCAGGGCCGTCGCCGTGTGGGCGTAGGGTTCTCCCAACAGTGCCTCGAGCCCGGCGACGGCACCCCGGCGGAGCAGGCGGACGATCCGGTGCGATCCGTCCGGGAGGTACTGCACCAGCTTGACCGTGCCCTCGCGTACGGTGAAAAGGTAGGGCTTCCCCTCGCCGGCATGGTAGAGCGACTCGCCAGGCTTGAAACGGACTTCGTCGATCGGCAGGTGGATCAGGCTGAAGTCGGCCTGCCGAAGGTCGGCGAACAGCACGAGATCCCGGATGCCGCAGTTCCGGCATTGCGGAGGTCCCTTCCAGGCGTCGCCGATCTCCCGCTCCTTCACGCCGTCCTCCCGCTTCAACAGATCCGGGGCAGTTGCTCGCCGGCCAGCCAGTCCACGATGCGCTTTCCGCCGAATGTCGTCTGCAGTTGCACGAAGCGATGGTCGTCGTCAATGACCGTACCGATGACTGCGGCGTCGATCCCCAGCGGGTGGCCGCGCATGGTGTCGAGCAGCCGGGCGGCATCCCCGGGGGCGCAGATCGCGACCAGCTTGCCCTCGTTCGCCACATAGAAGGGGTCGAGGCCCAGCAGTTCGCAGGCGGCGGCGACTTCCCCGCGGACCGGGATCGCCCGTTCGTCGAGCAGCATGCCGACCCCGGATTGCCGCGCGATCTCGTTGAGCGTGGTCGCCAGGCCGCCGCGCGTCGGGTCGCGCAGCACGTGGACGTCGGGAACGGCGTCGACCATGGCCGCCACCAGACCATGGAGCGCCGCGCTGTCGGAGGCGATGGTCGTCTCGAAGCTGAGATTCTCGCGCGTGGACATGATCGCGACGCCGTGGTCGCCGACGAAGCCGCTGACCAGCACGGCGTCGCCCGGCCGCGCCCTGTCGCCGGATGGAGCCACGCCCGGCGGCACCGCGCCGATGCCCGTCGTGTTGATGAAGACGCCGTCGCCCTTGCCGCGCTCGACCACCTTGGTGTCGCCGGTCACGATCGCGACGCCGGCCTCGGCCGCCGCGGCAGCCATCGAGGCGACGATCCGGGCGAGATCGCGGAGTGCGAAGCCCTCCTCGATGATGAATCCCGCCGTCAGGTAGAGCGGCCGGGCGCCCGCCATCGCAAGGTCATTGACCGTGCCGTGGACCGCCAGCGAGCCGATGTCGCCGCCCGGGAAGAACAGGGGAGAGACCACATAACTGTCGGTGGTGACCGCCAGCCGGCCGGGCGGCGGGTCGAAGACCGCCTGGTCATTGCGGCGGGCCAGCAGCGGATTATCGAAGGCCGCGCCGAACAGCTCCTCGACAAGCTGGGCCATGGCCTTGCCGCCGCTGCCGTGGCTCATGTCGACCTGCCCGTTCTTCAGGTCGAGCTTGCGTGCGAAAGGTCGGCGGTCGTCCTGCATCATGGATTTCAACCCGCTTTGGCCTGTTGGGGGATGTCGCGCCAGCGGCCGTACAGATAATATGCCGCGCAGGAGCCTTCCGGCGAGACCATGCAGGACCCCATGGGATTCTCCGGGGTGCAGGCCGTGCCGAAGATCGCGCAGTCCAGCGGCTTCTTCGCGCCGCGCAGGATCTGGGCGCAGGAGCATGCCCTGTTGTCGGCGACGGGGACGTAGCGGAGTTGCCAGCGCCGTTCCGCATCCCAGTCAGCGAACTCCTCGCGGATCTGCAGCGCGCTGTCCGGGATCGTCCCGAGGCCGCGCCATTCGAAGCTGTCGCGCAGTTCGAACACCCGTTCCACCAGGGCCTGGGCCTTGCCGTTGCCGTCCCGCGAGACCGCGCGGCTGAACTGGTTCTCGACCTCGCACCGTCCCTCGTTGAGCTGGCGCACCAGCATCAGGACCGACTGCATGATGTCGAGCGGCTCGAATCCGGAGACCACGATGGGACGGCGATAATCACGGGCGAACCGCTCGTAGGGCGCCGAGCCAATGATGGTGCTGACATGCCCCGGCCCGATGAAGCCGTCGACCCGCACGGTGCCGGTCGCGGTCACCTCCGGACTGTCCAGGATCGCCTGGATCGCTGACGGCGTCAGCACATGGTTGGCGAAGACGCTGAAATTGCGGAGGTTCAGCGCCGCCGCCTGGACCAGCGCCACGGCGGTGGTCGGGGCCGTGGTCTCGAACCCGATCGCGAAGAAGACGACCTCGCGGCCGGGATTGTCCCGGGCGACCCGCAGCGCGTCGCCGCTGCCATAGACCATGCGGATATCCGCACCCCCGGCCTTGGCCTTCATCAGGCTGGTCCGGTCGCGGCCGGGCACCCGCATCATGTCGCCGTAGGTGCACAGGATTACCTCCGGCCGCATCGCCAGCTCGATCGCCATGTCGAGACGGCCGATCGGCAGCACGCAGACCGGGCAGCCGGGGCCATGGATCATCGAGACGTTGGGCGGCAGCAGATCCTCGATGCCGTAACGGCAGATCGCGTGGGTGTGGCCGCCGCAGAACTCCATCAGGGCATAGTGCCGGCCGGGATCGGCCTCCGCGGCGATGGCGGCGGCGGCCCGGGACGCCAGGGCGCCGTCGCGGTATTCGTCCACGTATCTCATGCGGCGGCATCCTCCTGTTCGGGTTCCTGCTCGCGTGCGGGCCGGTCCAGGGCGGCGAGAAGCGCCAGGGTCCGTTCGGCTTCCGCCGGATCGAGCCTGGAGAGCGCGTAGCCGACATGGACGATCACATAGTCGCCCACGGCCGGCTCCTCGATCAGCGCGGTGGAGACCTGCTTGCGCACGCCTCCGAGCGACACCGTGGCGCTGTCGTCACTATGGATCTCGACGATCCGGGCGGGCAAGGCGAGGCACATGGCGGTTTCCTAACGGATCAAGTGGTGCGCGGCGACCCAGGCCTGGCCCAGGCTGAGGCCGCCGTCGTTGGCGGGCACCCGGCGCGGCACCAGGGCGGTGACGCCGTGCCGGGCGAAGCCTTCGATCAGGCCCTCGGTCAGCACGGCGTTCATGACGCAGCCGCCGGACAGGGCGATCTCGGCACCCTCCACGGCCGGCAGGGCCCAGTCGACCAGGGCGGCGGCCAGGGTGCCGTGGAACAGGTCGGCCCCGGCCGCGGGAGGAAGTCCCCGCAGCGCGTCGAGCAGCGGCATCAGGTCGAGCACGCCGCCGTCGATGGTCCAGCCGCCGGGCAGCACGGCGGGACGCGTGACCAGGGATTCCAGGACCATCGCGGCCTCTCCCTCGAAACCCGACATGGTGCGCACGCCCAGCAGGCCGCAGGCGGCATCGAACCAGCGCCCGCAGGAGGTGGTCGGCGGGCAGTTGAATCCCTGCTCCAGCATCTGGACCAGCAGGGCGGGGTTGCCGAAGCGCGCGAAGCGGTGCGCGATCTCGTCCCTCCGGCCAAGCCGGTGCAGGGCCGCCGCCGCCATGCGCCAGGGCTGGCGCGCCGCGGCGTCGCCGCCGGGCTGCGCCAGGGGGGCGAGGTGCCCCAGCCGGTCGCACCGCGCACCGTCCACCAGCAGCAGCTCTCCCCCCCGGCTGTCGCCGTCGTCGCCCAGGCCGAAGCCGTCGAGGGCAAGGCCGACCATCGGGCCGGAGCGGCCGTATTCGGCCGCGACCGCCGCCACATGGGCATGGTGGTGCTGGACCGGAATGCAGGGCAGGTCGAGCGATTCCGCGTGGCGGGTCGACAGGAAGTCGGGGTGCAGGTCATGGGCGACCGCGACCGGTTCGACCTCCAGTATGTCCAGCAGATGGGCGATCGTCTCCTCGAAGAAGCGCAGCGTCGCGGCATTCTCCAGGTCACCCAGATGCTGGGAGAGGAAGGCCTGGCTTCCGCGGGTCACGCAGACGGTGTTCTTGAGGTGCCCGCCCAGCGCCAGGACCGGCGGCACCGGCCGGCCGAGGGGAATCCCGAGGGGAACGTAGCCCCGGGCGCGGCGGATCAGCATCGGCGCGCCGCCGATCACCCGCGCCACGCTGTCGTCGCTGCGGGCGACGATGTCCCGGTCGTGGGTGACGATGCAGTCCGCGATGTCGCCGAGCCGTTCCGCCGCCTCGGCGTTGCCGATCACGAGCGGTTCGCCGCCGGGGTTGGCGCTGGTCATCACCAGGGCGAACCCCTGCGGCGCATCCAGCCAGGCGGTTCCCGCCGGGCGTCCGGCCGCCTCGTGGAACAGCAGGTAATGCAGGGGCGTATAGGGCAGCATCAGGCCCAGCCAAGCCAGGTCCGGGGCGAGGTCGGGAGCGATCGGCGGGGCGGCCGTGCCGGACCGTGGGCGGACCAGCACCACCGGCCTCTCGGGTCCGGTGAGGAGCGCCGCCTCGGCAGAACCGATCTCGGCGATCCGCCGGGCCTCGGCCAGGCTCGCGACCATCATCGCGAAAGGCTTGCCGTTGCGCTGCTTGAGCGCGCGGAGGCGGGTGACCGTGCCGGGGTTGCCGGCGTCGCAGGCGAGATGGAAGCCGCCGAGGCCCTTGATCGCGACGATCTCCCCGGCACGGAGGCGTGCGACGATCTCCTCCACCCGGATATGGAGCCTGGGTCCGCAGACGGGGCAGGCGATCGGCTGGGCGTGGAAGCGGCGGTCGTTCGGATCGGCATACTCTTGGGCGCAGTCCGGGCAGAGCGGGAAGCCCGCCATGGAGGTCTGCGGCCGGTCGTAGGGTAAGGAGCGGGTGATGGTGTGGCGCGGCCCGCAATGGGTGCAGTTGACGAAGGGATAGCGCCAGCGCCGGGCGCCTGGATCGAACAGTTCGGCCAGGCAGTCCGGGCAGACGGCGGCATCCGGCCCGATCATGGTGCGCGCGGGACCGGCGGCGACGCTGTCGCGGATCTCGAACCCGCTCTCGGCGGGCTTGGGCGACAGCGCCTCGACCTCGATGCGGTCCACCTGCGCGAGCGGCGGGGCGCGGCTCGCCAAGGCGTCGAGGAAGCCGGCGGGATCCTGCCCCTGCACCTCCAGCAGGACGCCGTCGGTATCGTTCAGCACCCAGCCCGTCAGGCCGTACCGCCCGGCCAGTTCATGGACGAAGGGACGGTACCCGACCCCCTGGACCAAGCCCCGGACGCGGACGCGGGAGCGGCTTACCGGCATGGGATCGACGACCACGGCTCAGCCTCCGGTTTCGGCGGCGGCGATGCCGGCGGCGAGCCAGGCATACCACTGGTCCAACCCTGTCCCGGCCGTGGCGGAAACCTGGATGACGTCGAGCGACGGCTTGACCTGCCGGGCACTGGAGATCAGGCGCGGAACGTCGAAGCTGAGGTAGGGCAGCAGATCGATCTTGTTGACCACCATCAGGTCGGCGGTCGCGAACATGTCGGGGTACTTGAGCGGCTTGTCCTCGCCCTCGGTCACGGAAACGACGACGACCCGGCGGTTCTCGCCCAAGTCGAAGCCGGCCGGGCAGACCAGGTTCCCGACATTCTCGATGAACAGCACGCCGCCCACGGGCGGCGGCTGCGTCCCGAGCGCCAGGGTGACCATCTGCGCGTCGAGATGGCACCCCTTGCCGGTATTGACCTGGACAGCCGGCGCGCCGGTGGCACGGATGCGGTCGGCATCGAAGCTGGTCTGCTGGTCGCCCTCGATCACCGCCATGGGAATGCTCGCGGCGAGATCCGTGAGGGTCCGGACCAGCAGCGTCGTCTTTCCCGATCCGGGGCTGGACATCAGGTTGACGGCGAAGGCACGCGACGCCGCGAGGAGCTGCCGGTTGACGGCGGCGAAGCGGCCGTTCTTCGCCAGGATATCCTGCTCGATCCGGATCAGCCGCGTCGGGTGGTCATGGGCATGATGATGGGCATGATCGTGCTCGTGATGGTGATCATGGCCATGGGAGTGGCCGTGACCGTGCCTGTGGCGTACCACGGTGCCGTCGGGGGATACATGCTCATGGTCATGCTCCGCGCCGGTTCCGGGTTCGAGCCCGTCGATCCGGGTTTCCCCGGGGCCGCAGCCGCAGACGGTGCACATCACGAGACCTCCAGTTCTTCGACACGCAATTCGTCGCCGCCAACCACCATCAGCTGGTGGCTGCCGCAGGCGGGGCAGGGATCTCCCCGGGCCGCCAGGGTGACCGTTTGTGAGCAGGCCATGCAGAAGGCCTGTCCCGCCGGACGGTCGATCCGCAGCTCGGCCCCTTCGGCCAGGGTCCCCCGGGCCACGACGTCGAACCCAAACTCCAGGGCGCGGGGATCGACGTGGGAGAGCGCCCCGACGCGCAGACGGACCACCGCGACGCGGCTGAAGTGCTCCTCCGCGGCCCGGTCGCGGATGATGTCCAGGATGCCTTGGCACAGCGCCATCTCATGCACCGGCGCGTTCCTCCATCATCACGTGGCACGGGACGCAGGGGTCCAGCGCGGCGATCAGCAGGTCGACCCTCCGGCGCAGGCCGTCGTCGGCCGGCAGGCCCACCAATCCCCGGACGAAGGCGCCGCGCGGGTGGAAATTCCACTCGTTGGGAGCGACCGACCGGTAGGTGGTCACCGCTCCCCGGTTCAGCGCGATCCAGTGGGCGAGCCGGCCGCGTGCCGTCTCCGCCGAGCCCGCGCCGGAGCCCGTGATCCCCTGGACGGAGTCCGGCGGAGCCGGCCGGACGGCTTCCAGCAGCCTCGCGGCGTCGCGCATCCGGGCCGGCAAGCCCGACAGGTCGACCAGCCGTGCCGCGAAACGCGGCAGCAGGCCGTTGCCGAAGCAACCGGTCAGGGCGACCATCAGCGGCGTGCCGGCGGCCCGGCCCAGGGCGCCGGTCTCTGCCGGCCCGCCGTCCAGGTCCGGGGCCGTGGCGAAGCCCGGATCGGCCGAGAGCCGGTCGGCGAACCAGCGGTCCGGCAGGCCGGGCAGCCTGGCTACCCCGCTACGCCCGAAGCCCGCCATATCGTCGGCCATGACGCGGCTGATCAGCCGGGCCGCCGTCGTGCCGGTCCGGCGGCTCCAGCGGGCGAGATCCTCGCCGTCCCGGATCTCCTCGAAGCCGGCACCGACCAGTGCCTCGACCGCGCCGGCGATATGGTCCAGCGCATCGTCCAGGGCGATGGCGTCGGGTTTGAGCGCGCCGCCGCCCGGCCGGGTCCAGTCGCGCGCGGGATAGAGCGATTCGGCAAGCGCCGAGACGCGGCGGCGGATCCCGAGAAGGATACCGGGGTCAGGTGCCTCCTCCATCAGGCGCGGCCACTCGATCGCCAGTTGCCAGGCGTGGCTGGCGACCATTTCGCCCAGTATCAGAATCTCGCGCGCCGCCTGATGCGCGCCCGCCGGGACGATGCCCGCCGCCGCCTCGCAGGCCCGGGCGGCGGCGACGCCCTGGGCGGTCCCGCACAGGCTGAACAGCATGGGAACCAGCGACAGGGCGTCGGCCACAGGGCGTCCCGCCAGCATGCGGTCGATGCCGGTTCCTCGCGACGATTTAAGGCGCACGTCGGCCACTGTGGAGTCGATGACCATGATCTGGAAAGAGAGGGTACCCTCGATGCCGGCGCGCGCGTTCATGGGGTCAGCCTCCGAAGCTGCCGCGCAGCAGATGGCGGCGGCTCACCTCGACCGGGGCGGGTGCCGGGGCCGCGGGCGCGGGAGGGGGTAGCGGGGATGCCTCGGCACCCGGTTCGGGTTCGAGCAGGGCCGCGAGCGCGGCCTCGGCGGTCTGAAGGGCGACGGCCTGCTCCTCGAACTCGAACATCGGGGAGAAGAGCGAGCAGTTCAGGATCGTCCCGACGCCGTCGAGACGGCCGGCGACGAACTCGTAGTCGCCGGACGGCAGGGTCCGGACTGATTTCACCCCGTCCCTCAGGCCGTCCCAGGCTCCCGGAACGCCGGGCACCAGGACGGCGTTCATGAACCAGGGCGTCACCATGATGCCGAGCCAGCCGTCGCCATATCGCCGGAAGCCGACCGCCTCGACGGCCAGGCGTGGATTGTAGAGCGGCAGGTCGGACATCACCGTTCGCGCGATCCGCCGATAGGCCTCGGCCAGCGCACCGGACGGGTCGCCGGGCGGCGACTCCGCCGGGGCGGCGGCCGGAGCGTCCAGCACCATGAACTTGTGCTTTTCCGCGTCGCAGGTCGGGCAGCGCCAGTCCTCGGGCAGGGCCGCGAAGGGGGTTCCCGGCGGGATCTGCCAGACCGGGTCGCCTTCGGCAGGGTCGTAGGGGGTCCAGCAGATGCCGCATTCCAGCCGCGCGTCCGGGGCGATCCGCGCGGCGTCGCCCAGGAACGAGCCTTCGAACAGGTTCCGGAGTGCCGGGGACGCCGAGGTCATTGGAAATAGGCCTCCAGGATCTCGCCCAGCCGCTCGGCGCTGTCCTGGAAATCCTCGTCAGCCGCCGACAGGGCGACCGGGACGTCGCCGATCTCCATGGTGTCCAGGATCACCGTGTCCATGGCGTTGAGGTACTGGACGCTCCAGACGTGGCGCTGGCCGGTTAGGGTGACGCGGCAGGTGCCGTAGCCGCGCGATACGGCCTGGACCGGCCCCATCCCGAGCGTCAGCTTGAGGAACGCCATGTCCGTCTCGTTCATGGGGAACAGGGTGAAGCTGATGACATGGTTGCGGTCGCCCTGGACGTAGGCCGCCGTGCGCGCCCGAAGCTCGGCCAGGACCGGCATGACGTTCATGCAGCCTTCGGGCGGATCGCCGATTTCCAACTGCGCGCGGGTGCCGCCCAGGGCGGCGGCGCGCACGACGCCGGGGACGTCCGCCACCTCGATATGGTCGCCGGCCAGGGCGCCTGCGGGACCGCCCGCCAGGGCGAACGTCTTGACCCGCCAGACGCCGGGCAGCACCGATTCCTGGATCTGGTACTCGCTGGCGCCCGACACGACGATGCCGACCTCGCCCTCGCCCAGGGCGTCGTCGAGCAGCGCCACCGCTGCCTCGTCCAGTCCGGAGAGCGGAAACAGCGCCGGGGATGAGTCGACCGTGAAGCCGTCGAGGGCCGCGCGAACCGCCATGAGGGTGCGCGCGGCATCCGCCAGCCCCGGCGTCGTTCCGGGCAGCGACAGCCGGTCGAGACGCCGCACGGCGGCCGGCATCCGCATCAGGTCCAGGGACTCGGCTTCCGGACCGCCCAGGAACACGCCGGTCGGCTGCTCTTCGTTTTCCCATTTCATCGGGTGGCGCATCGTGGTCGTTCCCTTCTCTGGCGGCGGGTTTCGGTCAGGGGCCCGGCGGCGCGGCTTCGAGGAAGATGCGCGTCTTCTCGACATAGCTCCGCCAGTCCTGGATCCGGGGGATCAGGCCGACGAACTCGCCCTGGTGCATATAGACGAGGGTGGGCACGACCAGCACGCCGAAGCGAGGCTTGAGCGCGGCCTCGGCCGCCTGGTCGACGATGCCGACGCGCAGGCGGCCCGGAAACACCGTGTTGAGCTCGCGCAGGACGACGGCGACATCGTTGCTTTCCGGCCGCTGGCGCGGATCCCCGGTGAAGAAGAGGATCGCCATTCCGCTGCCGTCCAGGAAACGGTCCACCGTCCCTTCGGTGATCACCGGGCAGTTCTCGATCGCGATCAGGCGTTCGATGACCGTTGCGGGCATCAGGCTTTTCCTCGTGAAGGGGCGGGCTGCTGCTCGCGGAGATGGTCGGGAAGCTGGGGTTCGCGGCCGATCAGGTCGGCGAACAGGTGCTCGAAGGGATCGCCCCGGCCGGCCGCCTCCAGCGCGTCGAGGGCGTCGTTGATCAGCGGGACCTCGGCCTCGTCCAGGGTGCGGATCGCGGTGTCCACATGGACCATGACCCAGGCGCCGACCGGCAGTTCGCCGGTCAGCAGCAGGCTGACCCGACGTTCCTCGCCCCGGCCGGCGCACAGAGCGGTCAGTCCATTTTCGGAGCGGACTTGCATGGGGATGCCGATGCACATGGCCGTTCGGCTCCGATCAGGCGAAGAAGCGGGAGTCGCCGACGCGGCAGGCGTCTTCGGCGGAGGGGCGGCCGGCTTCGTAATCGGCGAGGCCGATGCCGCCGTGCAGCAGATGGTCGGCAGCGCCGGTCCGTGGCGTCGCGGGATAGCCCCAGCGCTCCAGTTGCTCGACCGCGATGGCCAGGGCGGGCTCGATCCGGGCCCGGACCGGCGGGGTCAGGCTCCCGCCGTAGTCTTCCAACTCGACCGCCTGGACGCCGATCAGCAGGATGTCGTCGAGGGTGCCGCCCAGCAGCTCGGCGGCGCTCAGCACGTCCTGGAAGCCGGTCTGGTGCAGGCTCATCTTCTTGGCGCCGGTGAACTTGGGCACCTCCTCGCCGCGCACCAGCTTCAAGGTCCCCGGCTCCTCGCCGTAGTCGATCGCGTCGAACACGATGACCCGGCGGGCGGCCTTGACGTAATGGACGAGGTAGAGGCCCTGGGTGCCGCCGTCCATCACCAGCACGTCGTCGGGAAAGCTCCAGCGGCGGTGCAGCTCTTCCACGCACCGCACGCCGAAGCCCTCGTCGGCCCAGAGGATGTTGCCGATGCCCAGGACGAGGACGGGACGACCGGTTTCGATGCTCACTTGCCGTCGTCCTTGAACATCCGCCAGCCGCTGATCATGGTGCTGATCATGCTCTGCCGGCTCATGATGTCTTCGCGGATCGCGGCATAGACGTGGATGATCACGAAGGTGACGATCACCCACATGCCGAGATGATGGATCGTGTGCAGGTTCTGCGAGTTGCCGACCAGCGGGATCACCCAGCCGAACAGCGTGTCGAACCAGCTGTCCTGACCCGCCCCCTCGGAGTAGAGCGCGAAGCCGGTGACGATCATGAAGATGCTGCCGACACTGTAGATCGTCACCATGGCGAGCTGGGCCAGCGGGTTGTGGCCGATATATTTCTTCGGGTAGTCGCGCATGAAGGCGTACCACTGCGCCTCGACCAGCACTTCCCGCCAGAACTTGCCGGACCAGAACGGCAGGACGAACATCTGGCGGGCATGCACGTTGCCGACGAAAGCCCAGTAGATCCGCCCGGCCATGCCGATCGCCATCACGTAGCCGGCGGCGAAGTGGGCGAAGCGGATATAGCCCATCAGGTAGGCGTCGCTCGCCTCTCCCGGCTGGGAGCCCGGCGGCGAGCCGATCAGGTAGCCGGTGACGGCGAGCACCAGGATCGCGACGGCATTCACCCAGTGCCACAGGCGCACCGGCCACTCGTAGACGTAGATGGCGGTCTGGCGGACCTGCAGGTGGTTCCGCGCGGTCGCGAGATCGGCGATCTCGTCGTCGGCGGAGGATGGTGCCGGGGTCTTGTCGACATGCGCGGTCATGGGGGCGTTCCTCCGCTCAGCGCACGGTGACTTCGGTGAGTTCCCTGCCGTCCGGCGCGATCACGTGGGTCGAGCAGGCGAGGCAGGGGTCGAAGCTGTGCAGGGTGCGCAGGATCTCCAGCGGCTGCTCCGGATCGGCCATGGGGGTGTCGAGCAGCGAGGCCTCGAACGCCCCGATATTGCCCTTGGTGTCGCGCGGGCTGCCGTTCCAGGTGGTCGGGACGACCGCCTGGTAATTGGCGATCTTGGTGTTCTCGATCCGGATCCAGTGACCGAGCGCGCCGCGCGGCGCCTCGGTGAAGCCGACGCCCTTGGCCGACTTCGGCCAGCTCGACGGGTCCCACTTGGCGGTGTTGGCCGTGGTCTCGTCGCCGGCCTTGATGGTGCGGACCAGCTTGTCTTGGAAGTAGCGCAGCTTCTCCGCCGCCCAGGCGCATTCCAGCCCGCGCGCCGCTGTGCGGCCCAGGGTGGAGAACAGGGCGGTGACCGGGACGTCCAGGGCCTTCAGGAGCTGGTCGACCGGCTCTTTGAACTCCGGCTTGTTTTGGGCATAGCCGATGACGTAGCGGGCCAGCGGCCCGACCTCGACCGCGTGGCCCTTCCAGCGCGGCGACTTGATCCAGGAGTATTTCGCCCCCTCGTCCACCGCCTCGATCCGGGTCTTGGTGCCCTTGGCGTTGGGGCCGAGCACGTAGTTGGGCTCGGTCACGCCGTCCCAGGGGTGGAGGCCCTTGGACTCGTCGGCGTACTTGTACCAGGAATGGTTGACGAACTCCTGCACCTGGTCGGGCGCCCTCAGGTCGATCTCGTGGATCTCGTCCAGCTTGCCGTTGAGGATGACGCCGCGCGGCAGCATCAGGCTCTTGTCGGAATAGTCGTTCGCCCGCTCCGGGATGTCGCCGTAGGACATCAGCGACGTGCTGGCCAGCCCGCCGCCGTACAGCCAGTCCTTGTAGAAGCCGGCGATGGCGATCAGGTCCGGGATATAGACCTGGTTCACGAACTCGATCGACTGGTCGATGATCGACGATACCAGATTGAGCCGTTCCATGTTGATGGCGCCGACGCCACCGGTCCCGTCGATGTTGATCGGGCAGGGCACGCCGCCGACCAGCCAGTTGGGGTGCGGGTTCTTGCCGCCGTAGACCGTGTGGATCTTCACGATCTCCTTTTGGAAATCGAGCGCTTCCAGGTAGTGGGCGGTCGCCATCAGGTTGGCTTCGGGCGGCAGCTTGTAGGCGGCGTGCCCCCAGTAGGCGTTCTTGAACGGGCCGAGCTGGCCGCTCTCCACGAACTTGCGCAGCCGGGCCTGGATGTCGCGGAAATATCCCGGCGACGACTTGCCCCACGAGCTGATGCTCTGGGCCAACTCCGACGTGGCCTTGGGGTCGGCCTTGAGGCCGGAGACGATGTCGACCCAGTCGAGCGCGTGCAGGTGGTAGAAATGGACCAGATGGTCGTGGACCTGCAGCGTCAGCTGCATGATGTTGCGGATGGTGTTTGCGTTCTCGGGAATCTTGATGTCAAGCGCGTCCTCGACCGCGCGGACCGATGTCAGCGCGTGGGTGCCGGTGCAGACGCCGCAGATCCGTTCGGTGAAGGCCCAGGCGTTTCGCGGATCGCGACCCTTCAGGATGACCTCCAGCCCGCGCCACATGGTGCCGGTGGAAACCGCGTTGCGGATCACGTTGTCGCCGTCGAGGTTGACCTCGACGCGCATGTGCCCCTCGATCCGAGTCACGGGATCGACCACCACCCGGCGGCCGGCATTGTCCAGGGAGAATCCGTTCGGCGTCGAAACGGTTGCCATCGCGCTGTTCCTCTAGTCCTTAGATCTTCGCGTTCACGGGTCCGGGCGCTTGTTCCGGGGGCGGACCAGCGGTCAGTCGTGCGGAGTGGCGGGGGCCTGGGTCTCGCCGGCCTTCATGCGGGCGCGCTTGACGGCGCTGACGGCGGCATGGGCCGCGATGCCGGTGCCGATCACCCCCGCGACGGCGCCGCCGACCTGATCGGCGTTCGCCTCGATGCCGAACTGCTTGATGTTGGTGAGGCGGTCGTAGAACGAGCCGTTGTCCCAGAAGCCGTCCTCGGAACAGCCGATGCAGCCGTGGCCGGACTGGATCGGGAAGGAGACGCCGGCGTTCCACCGGGTGGTCGAGCAGGCGTTGTAGGTGGTCGGCCCCTTGCAGCCCATCTTGTAGAGGCAATAGCCCTTCTGGGCCTGCTCGTCGTCCCACTGCTCGACGAACTGGCCGGCGTCGAAATGGGGCCGGCGGTAGCACTTGTCGTGGATGCGCTGGCTGTAGAACATCTTGGGCCGGCCCTGGCGGTCCAGTTCCGGAATGCGGTCGAAGGTCAGCATGTAGGTCACCACGCCGGTCATCACCTCGGCGATCGGCGGGCAGCCGGGCACCTTGATGATCGGCTTGTCGGTGATGACCTCGTGGACCGGGGTGGCGCGGGTCGGGTTGGGCTTGGCCGCCTGGACGCAGCCCCAGGACGCGCAGGAGCCCCACGAGATCACGGCCATGGCGTCCGAGCAGACTTCGCGGAGCTGCTCGACGAACGGCCGGCCGCCGATGATGCAGTACATGCCGTCCTCGTTCAGCGGCGGATTGCCCTCCACCGCCGCGATGTAGCGGCCCTTGTACTCGTGGCGGATCTCGTCGAGGATCGCCTCCGCCTGGTGGCCGGCGGCGGCCATGATGGTGTCGTCGTAGTCCAGGCTGATCATCGACAGGACGACGTCCTTGACCAGCGGGTGCGCGGAGCGGATGAAGCTCTCCGAGCAGCAGGTGCATTCCAGCCCGTGCAGCCACAGCACCGGGATGCGGGGCTTGGTCTCCATCGCGTGGGCGATGCGCGGCCCGAAGGCCGGCGCCAGTCCGAGGGAAGCCGCGGTCAGCGAGCAGAACTTGAGGAAGCTGCGGCGGCTGATACCCTGCCGCCGGATCACGTCGTAGAAGGTTTCCACCCTGGCCATAGGCCTGTTCCTTTCGCTTGTACCCGATCCGCCTTGCTCCCGACGGCCCCGATCGACGTCCGCGGCGGAATGCCCCGCAGAATGCCGCCGCTTCCCGAAATCAGGCCTCTAACCGAACGCGACCCTTGCTTTCCGTCGCTGTCCCGGCGATTCCTTGGTCCGGGCCTTCCCCTGCCAGCCAGGTCATAGACAATCTGTCTTATGTCTTTGGCTCACATTGATCTGGATCAACCGCGATTGGGCAATTTTTGTTAAAATATCCACCCTTGCTGTCGCCGTCCCGGTCCAGGTCACCTGCTGGCCAGTTGCCTTCTGGCAAGGTTGCGCATTGGCGGCTTCAATTCTTTCTTCAGGAGACGATCACATGAGGCGTACAGGTCTCGGACTAGGGCTCGTGGCGGCCGCGCTGGCGGCCATGCCGATGGCGGCGTTCGCACACACGGGGCACATGGAGCCGGGCGGGTTCATGCACGGCTTCGAGCATCCGCTCGGCGGCCTGGACCATCTGCTCGCCATGGTCGCGGTCGGCCTGTGGGCCGCGCAACTGGGCGGCCGGGCGCTCTGGGTGCTGCCGGAGTCGTTCGTCGTGACCATGGTGCTGGGCGGGCTGGCCGGCATGGCTGGGCTGCCGCTGCCGTCGGTCGAGCTGGGCATCATCGGTTCGGTGCTGGTGCTGGGCGGGCTCGTGGCGTTCCAGCCGAAGCTTCCGCTGGCCGCCTGCGCCGCGATCACGGCGCTTTTCGCGGTCTTCCACGGCTACGCGCACGGCGCCGAGATGCCGGCGGCGGCCTCGCCGTGGCTGTACGGCATGGGCTTCGCGCTGGCGACCGCGCTGCTCCACGGCGCCGGCATCGGGGCGATCCTCGCCATCCGCAACGTCGCCCGGGGTACGGCCGGAACGATCGCGGTGCGCGGCAGCGGCGCGCTGGTCGGCATCGGCGGGGTGGCCCTGGTCCTGATGGGCTGACCGGAGCGGCCCTTTCTCCGCCGCTCCGGTCCCGGGCGCGGCGGATCCGTCTGTCGCAAACCTCCTCCCTTCGCGGGGAGGAGGTATCTTTTTGCCATCTCCTGCTGGCGGATCATTTACGAAAGATTCATTCGCCGGCCGGTACCCTTTCATATCGACAAGAGGCCGGGCGAAATGCCCGCACACCGCCGGGATCATGGAAAGCGGAGCGATCACCAGGGAGATGAACCCGGTTCCAACGGCCTTGCGGCCGGAACCCGCTTTCGATTCCCTGTTCCGCCATTCTCCGGATACGGTGACCATCGCCGACTGGACGCTCGCCGACGGCGCCGCCGATCTGTCCGGAGCCCGAGTCGTCTACGTCAATCCCGCTTTCACCGAATTGACGGGCTACCGGCCGGAGGAAATCGCCGGACTGACGCCCGGGTTCCTCCCGGGCATCGATCCGTCCCGCAGGGAGCTGGCCAGGATATGCCGGGCGCTTGGCCTCGGGCAGGCGGTGCGGGCGGAAATCCGCGGCTATGCCAAGGACGGACGGGAATACTGGTCGGACGTGACGATCTCGCCTTTCCAGGACGCCACCGACGGGCGGCGCCTTGTGCTGGCGGTCCAGCGCGACATCACGGCGCACCGGTTGGAACTGGATGCCCGGCGCCTTGAGCTGAACGCCCTGCGCGAAGCGAACAACCGCCTGCAGGAGGCGGTCGACTCCGTTTCGCAGGCCATCACCCTGTGGGATCCGCGGGGCCGGCTGCTTCTCCATAACAAGCGCTTCCGGGATCTGTTCGCACCCACCGCCGACCTGATCCGCCCCGGGGTCCGGTTCGAACGGCTGCTGCGGGCCAACGTGGAGGCGGGTGTCTACCGGATCGAGGGCGATGCCGAGGAGTGGATGGAGGCGCGGCTGCGATGCCGCGGGGAATGCGGTACCGGGACGGACCTCACGGTGGCTTTCACCGACGGGCGCCATTTCCGGGTGAGCGAGCAGAAAACGCCGCGCGGCCACATGGTGGCGGCCTGGGTCGACGTCACCGAGATCAAGCGCGTCGAGCAGCGGCTTCGGGACGCCATCGAAAGCGTCAACGAGGGCTTCGTGCTCTGGGACGCCGATCAGCGCCTGGTCCTGTGCAACAGCCGCTACAAGGACCTGTCTCCCTCGGATTCGGGCGAAGCGTGCCTGGCGCCGCAGGGTGTCCGGCTGGAGGGCGAGCACGAGCAGGAATTGCCGGACGGGCGTTGGCTGCTCGGCAGCTACCGGCGTACGTCCGAAGGCGGGATCGTCGGCATCAGGACCGACATCACCCTGCTGAAGCAGCAGGAACTGAAGCTGAAGACCAGCGAGGAAAGCCTGCGCGTCCATGTCGCGGAGCTGGAGGAGGCGCGCTCCCGGCTGGAAGCGCAGACCTGCGCGCTGTCCGAACTGGCGTCGCGCTACCTGACCGCGCGCGACAACGCGGAGGAGGCAAGCCGCATCAAGTCGCAGTTCCTCGCCATGATGAGCCATGAACTGCGGACGCCGCTGAACGCGATCATCGGCTTCTCCGAGATGATCGAGACCCAGGCGCTGGGGCCGGTCGGCGTGCAACGCTACGTGGAATATGCCCGCGATGTCCATACCAGCGGCCGGCACCTGCTGGAGCTGATCAACGATATCCTCGACATGTCGAAGATCGAAGCCGGGAAATACGTGCTGCACAGGACCGAGGTCGATGTATCGGCAGTGGTCCGCCGCTGCACCCGGATGGTCCGCCTCCGGGCCGACGAGGCGGGCATCGAGATCGTCGAAACCGGCGATGGCGGGACGCCGCCCGACGGCGTCACCGTCCTCGCGGACGAGCGCGCCCTCAACTAGATCCTGCTCAACCTGCTGTCCAACGCGATCAAGTTCACCGACCGCGGGGGCAAGGTAACGGTGTCGACCGAAGTCGTCGGGGACGAGATGCACGTCGCGGTATCCGATACCGGGATCGGCATCGCGCCCGAGGATCTGCGCCGGGTCGGGACCCCGTTCGAGCAGATCGACAACCGCCATACCCGCAGGCATGCCGGAACCGGTCTCGGGCTGGCCCTGACGCGTTCCCTCACGGAAATGCACGGAGGCCGGATCGACATCCGCAGCGAGCTTGGCATCGGCACCCGTGTCTGCGTCATACTGCCCCGGTCAGGCCTGCCCCTGTCGGGGCTGGCTTTGCCCTTGGGTGCTGCGCGTCAGGGATAGTCGGCACCGACGATCTTGCAGATGGCGGCCGACCGCCCGATACCCATCGATTCCTCCCGCCCGCCGCCGAAATCCAGGATGACGCCATCGGCGTTCCTTCCGCGGAACACCGCGATCCGGGCGGTGGTAGCCTGCTTGACCAGGACGAAATCGCCAGGCCGCAACGGCTTGCTCGGATCGACATAGACCAGGCTGCCGACCGGCAGGCATGGGCTGAGCGCCCCATCGTGGACATAAGCGGCGAAGGCGTCGATCACATGGGCCAGCGTGGCCGGCCGCTCGGTCTCGGCGACCGGCGAGGTCATGTCGATCTCCAGATCGGATGCCCGTCCGTAAACCATCAGTCTGGGGCGCGTTTCAGCGGAGGCGGAAACCGGCATTTCCGCCGAAACAAGCAATTCCGGTTCACGCAGCCGGCTTTCTCCTATTCCCAGGTACTGAGCCAACTTGATCCGCACGTCTTCCGGGAGGAAGCGCGGCTTGCTTTGGAACAGATATTGATGGAAGTAGCCGTGATTTCTGCCGCAGGCGATGCTGGCGGCCTTTAAAGTGCTCTTGGTCCTGATCAGGGCAAGAACCGACTGGCGATGACCATCCGCGCCATCCAAGACCATTTTCATCGTCTGCCCCCAACTGCTTGCTACGCAGTCATAGCAAAAAGAAAATCCGGTGTATTTTCTAATTTCGCCTCTTGGAAAGATGAAAATTGGTTAGTTATCAATGCTATCGGATGCCGTCGGATAATGTTCCGATCCAGGAATGTTCATGAACAGGAAGTAACAAGACGACTTAGAGCAAAGCCGTTCGAATACCGATTCAGGGAATGCGCTGTGCGGAATCCGAGCGGATGTCCGAACCGGAAATTCGGTCTTGCGGCATTGCACGGGGCGGATCGCAGGCCGCTACGCTCCGCACAGGCGGCGTCGTGGGGTTGCGGCTTGGAAAAGGGGAGCGACTCGTGCGTGTCCATTCACTCGCGCGGGCCGTTGATCATCCAGACTCCCGCCACCTTGTGGAGCAGGTCGATCGCGTCGCGGTCCAGATCGACGCGCTTCTTCGACAAGGTCAGGCCGTAAAGGTCCCCGTCGTCGGATTGCCGCAGGAAGAACACCAGCGGGGACCAGGTCACGCGGTTGATGACCAGATCGTTGATGACGACCGGACGCTGCGGGTGGATGTGCAGTATCACGCCGGGCAGGAGTGCCGGGGCGTTGGCCATGTCGCCGATGCTGACCGCATAGGCGCCCGGCACGTCGACCAGTTGGATCGGGCAGGGGACCTTGCCGGTCGGAACCGCGTCATTCTGCCGGGCGGAGAGCGTCCGGCCTTCGAACAGCGGGATCTCGTGCTGGTGGAGGGGCGTATCGGTGGCTCGCTCGATGAAGGCGCGCAGCTTGCTGTCCGGTGTCAGCAGGTCGAGCGGGGTGATCCCATAGACCCCGGCCAGCTTGATCACATGGTCGGGCCGGATGGGGCGCGCCCCGGATTCCAGCTTGGACAACTCGCTCTTCGATACGCCGCACATGCCGGCGGCTTTCGTCAGGGTGATGTTCTTCATCATCCGGTAGTTGCGAAGACGCGTGCCGTCATGCTCAACCTTGGATTCCATCTTTTTTCTCAAAATTGCGGCTGCTCGAATACATTTCCATTTTACCTAAAATTCCCGGCACATAGAAACAGATTCAACCCGCACCGGTGGCGTGCCATTATCGGGATACGTCTTTGACGGAGCGTGGCCGCCCGGTTATTCGGACTGCTGATCCGGGGGCAAAGGGGCCGGCCGCGACAACATGTCCACGGCCGGCATTTTCCCGATCCGTCACGCGGTGGAAACGGCCGCCCGCGCTTCCGCGACGAACATTTCCAGCTCGGCCGCGCGGTGTGCCGCCGTGTGGTTGGCGAGGATCCGCGAACGCGCCCGTTCGCCGATCGCCTGACGGTGACCATCGGACATGGATCGCAGGGTTTCGAGCACGGCTCCGGCATCCGCCGCGATGATGATCTCCGTGCCTGGCTCGAACAGGCCGTCCAGGCCCGGCCACCAGTCGCTGATGATCGGCGTCCCGCACGCTGCCGCCTCGAACAGCCGGACGCTGGGCGACCACCCGGCCGCGATCATGTCGGCCCGCGTCACGTTAAGCGTGAATCGCTGGGCGTTGTAGAAGGCGCGATGCTGGTCCGGCGGCAGGTGGTCGACCCGTTCGACGTTGCCGGGCCAGCCGATGGTTTCCGGATACTGCGGCCCGGCGACCACGAATCTCCCCTCCGCCCAGGCCCGAGCCGGTTCCACCAGCAGCCGGTCCACCGTCGGTTGGCGGTCGGGGCTGTAGGTGCCGAGATACCCCAGGTCCCACCCCGGGCCGATTCCCGTTTCCGGATAGTACCGCTCGGGATCGACCGAGCAGTAGAGCGCGCGGGCCATCGGCGAGCCGAACTGCCTCTCCAGCCGCCCGAGGGTCGGACCGCCGGTGAAAGACAGGTAGATGTCGTAGCGCGGGATCAGGTCTGGGCTCAGATACTCGACGTCGCCGCGTTCCAGCTTCGCCAGCGTCACCGGGGTGTCGATGTCGTAGAAGGCCGTGACGCCGCGCGCGGTCCGGATCGCCCAGCCGCCGACATCGACGCCGTCCGGAACGAAGGACCCGACGATCACCAGGTCGGCGTCGCGGACCTCCCGGGTGAACCGATCGCGAAGGTCCTCCAGATCCTGGTACAGCGCGGTCCGGCAGAAGGGCGGCTCCGCCAGGTCGCGGTGGGCGGCGTACCAGGGGCGGTCGGCTTCCAGGAACAGCACGTCGTGGCCGCGGTCGGAAAGGGCCTTGACCAGCGCCCGGTACGTGGTCGCGTGGCCGTTGCCCCAGGACGACGTGATGCTGAGGCCGAGGACGACGATCGACAGCCCGGCCGCCCGTTCGGCCATGCGCCCGTAGACGATCCCGGTCATGCCGGGACCCGCCCGGCATGGGCGCCGTTCACCAGCAGGGCCTCGACCTCCCCGGCGCGGTGGGCGTAGGTGTGGGCGTCGAGCATGCGGCGCCGGGCCGCCTCGCCGATGGCGCGGGACCGCTCGGGCGTCAGCGCGTCCACATGGGCCGCGACCTCGGCGCCATCGCGCGCCACCAGGATCTCCTCGCCGGGGATCAGGAACTGTTCGATTCCTTCCCAGGCGTCGGTGATCACGCAGGCGCCGGCTCCCGCCGCCTCGAACACGCGGGTGGCCGGCGAGAAGCCGACGGCGGCCATGCTGTCGCGGGCAACGTTCAGCACGGCCAGCGCGGAGCAGTTCACGGCGTTGTGGTCGGCGGTATAGACGTGGCCGATATAATTGACGTTGCCCGGCATCGGCTTGTCGCCCCAGCCGTTGCCGCCCAGCAGGAAACGCCGGCCGGGCAGCGCCGCGGCGGCCTTCAGGAAGAATTCCTCGACCCGCGCCTCGCGGTCGGGAAGGCGGTTCGCCATGAAGCCCAGGTCGGCGGCGAAGCGCGGGTCGGCCGGCACCGGGTGGTGGGTGTCGGGGTCCAGGGCGTTGTAGATCGGCACGCAGTCCCGCGCGCCGACCTCGCGGTAGGCTCGGATCACCGGGTCGCCGCCACCGTAGGTCAGCACCATGTCGTAGCGGGGAATCAGCGGGCGCAGCGTGTCGCCGGGGTTCTCCCGCATTGACGCCAGGGTCGCCGGAGCGTCCACGTCCCAGAAGATCACGGTGGCGTCCGGGCGCCGCACGTCGAGCACGCCGGCCTCCAGCAGGCCGTCGAACACCCCGACGCCGCTGGCCTTGACGATCACGTCGGCGTTGCGGCCCTGTTCCAGCGCCCGGCGGGCGCTCGCCTCGTCGTTGGGGTAGACCACCACCCGCGCCCAGTCGGGATCGGGGATGTCGCGGTGCTGCTGGCGCCCATAGGCATCCGGCTCGAAGAAGGTCACGCGGTGACCGCGCGCCGCCAGGGCCCGGATGATGCCCCGGTAATAGGTCGCGGCGCCGTTCCAGTAGGCCGAGACCAGGCTGGACCCGTAGAAGGAGATGTCGAGGCCGGCCATCAGCGGGCCTCCTGCAACAGGGGTCTTTCCTGCTTCAGGCCGCGGCAGATCTCCAGCAGCTCGTCGACCCGGTGGCCGCAGGTGTGACGGGACTGGATCGTCTCGTAGCCGCTCCGCGCGAGCGATGCGGCGAGGTCGAGATCGTTGAGGACATCTCGGAGGTGCTTGGTCATTTCGGTACCGTCACGGGCTATCAGGTAGTCGCTGCCGGGGCGGAACAGTCCCTCGGCGTCGTCCCAGGGCGAGCAGACCAGCGGGATGCCGCAGGCCAGGGCCTCGAAGGGGCGGATGGTCGGGATGCCGCGCAGCGTCTCGACATAGGGGCGCCGCGGCACGTGGACCGTCACCGGGAACCGGGCGAAGGCCTCGGGGGCCTCGTGGTTGGGCAGGTATCCGGCATACTCGGCCCCGGCCAGCGCGATGGCCGCCTTGGCGTCGGCGGGATAGCGCACGCCGTGGATCCGCGCCTTCAGCTTGAGCTGGCGGATCGGCAGCAACAGGAACTCGCCCAGCTCGATCGAGCGCTCGCCGTCGCCCCAATTGCCGACCCACACCAGGTCGCCCTCGCGGGGGCGGCCGGGCAGCGGGCGGAACAGGGCGGTGTCCGCCGCCTCGTGCCAGGTCCAGGCGCGCCGGCCCCAGCCCATGCTGAGATAGATCTCCCGGATCACGGCGCCGTAGGCCAGCACGCCGTCGTACGCCGTCAGGTCGTAGGCCGCCATCGACTTCGGATCGGTGACGGAACGATGATGGGTATCGTGGAACAGCAGCTGGAAGCGCCCGCCGGCGGCCCGCTTGCGGCCGATGTTCGCCACCAGGTCATGGTCGTTCCATTCGTGGACGATCACGACATCGGCACCGTCCAGCGCGCGGTCCAGGTCCAGGGTGGCAGGATCGTAGCTGGTGGAGCCGAAGCCGGGGAAGACGGCGGCGAAGCGGGCGACCGCCTCGGCTCCCTGGTCGGCGATCAGGTTCTGCAGGCTCCAGCCGTTGCGCGGCTCGAACACCTGGACCTGATGGCCGCGGGCGGTCAGTTCCCGGATCACGCCGCGCAGGAAGTGGGCGTTGCCGTGATTCCAGTCGGACACCAGCGAATGGGTGAAATAGACGAAGCGCATGGGTCTCCGCTTGGCTTGAAGAACGCTTGGCTTGAAGAACGGCGTCGAGTCAGCGTTCCAGCGGTACGGCGGCGCCATCGCGGTGAAGCGGGATCGAGCGCGGCGCGTCCAGCAGGTCGGCATAGACGTCGAGATAACGCGCGACCATGCGTTCCGTGCCATAACTGCGTGCGCGCTGGCGCGCGGCGGTGGCGAGCGCCAGCAGGTGTGCGGGATCCGCGGCCATCCGCCGCAGTTCGCGCGCCAGGGCGGCCGGATCGTCCGGGGCGACGAAAACCGCGGCTCCGGTCCACAGCTCGCGCAGGCTCGGCACGTCGCCCAGCACCAGGGCGCAGCCGGACAGCGCGGCCTCCAGGATCGACAGTCCGAACGGCTCGTACCGGGCGGGCAGGGCGAAGACCGCCGCCCGTCCGTACCGGTCGGCCAGCTCGTCGGGGCGGAGATGGCCCAGGAGCCGCAGGTTCGCCGGCAGGGCATCGCCTTCCGGGCTCCGCCCGTCCGGGTGCCGCCCGTCCGGGTGCCGCCAGGAGCCGGCGACCACCACCGGCCAGTCCAGTCCGGCGGCGACGCCGTCGAGGGCGCGGATGTTCTTGGCCTCGTCCCAGATCCGCCCCACGCTGATGACCGTGGGCTCCCGGTCCGGCCGGGGGTGCCACGCGCCTCCGTCCCGTCCGTTCCAGACCACGCGGCCGTGCGGGACCGGCCCGTAATGGGTTTCCAGCGCGTCGAGCATGGCCTGGGTCGGGGCCACCACCCGATCCGCCGACGCCAGGCCGGCCGCGACCCGCCCGGCATAGGGCCGCCACTCCGCCGGGGCCGGACATCCGTGGACGGCCTGCCACCAGGACAGCACGCAGGAATGGGCGACCGCGACGACCGGCCGTCCCCAAGGCAGCGCCGCATGGGCATAGCCGTTGAGATGGACCAGATCGGGCGCCACGCGCTCCGCAAGGTCGAGCAGCCAGTCGCCGGCGGCGGTCAGGTCGTCTTCCGGACGCTCCATCCATTCCAGCCTGAAATCGCCGTGGTGCAGCCCCAGGCCGGGGATCGCGACCGCCCGGGCGCGCTGCGCCGGGGAAGGCGCCGGCCCCATCACCGCCAGGGTAACGCGGACACCGCGCCGCGCCAGACCGCCGGCCAGTTCCAGGGCATAGTCCCAGACGCCGCCGACGGCGTCGGCCGTCATCAACACTCTGCGCGGAGAGCCCGATGCGGGAACCATGGTCAGCGCATGTCCGGGGCGGCCAGCTCCAGTTCGCGCAGCGGCAGCGGGCGCTGGTCCTGGATGTCGCTGAAATCCACGTGGTGGGTCAGGTAGTGGTCGAGGGCGCGTTCCCACGCCTGGTCGTCCGGCAGGCCCCAGAGCTTCCGGTAGTCCGGCGAGCCGGGATAGGGGAACAGCGGCACGGGCTCGTTGGCCCAGACGCCGTGTTCCAGCAGCCGTTTCCGCCACGCTTCGACCATGCCGTCGTCGTCGGTGCCGGCCTCGATCAGGTTGGCCTGGACGAAGGCGACGTGCCGCTTGGCGAAGATCAGCCGGTCGGTCAGCTCCTCGGTCGACATGCGGCAGTTCTTGTCCAGTGCCTGGCGCCCCTCCGGCGTCAGGCTCTCGACTCCCGCCTCGATCGAGACGCAGCCGGCCCGGCCGAGCAGCTCCAGCATCGGCTCCTTCCACAGGTCGATGCGGGTCTGGACGCCGAACTTGATCCTGCGTTCGACCAGCGCTTCCAGCAGCTCGGCGTTGGGCAGGAAGATCTCGTCGATGAAATAGACATACTCGACGCCCTGCGCGATCAGCCTGTCCAGCTCCTCCAGGACGACGGGGAGCGGGCGCTTGCGGTACTTGTCGCGGAAATTCTCCTTGGCGCAGAAGGAGCAGCGGTAGGGGCACCCGCGCGAGGTCTCCATCTCCCCTCCCGGACCGGGCCGGGGACCATTCGGATCGATGTCGAAACGGTGATGGTGGTGATGGTGGCGGGTGACCCACTCGTCGGGCCAGGACAGCGCCGGCAGATCGGTGAAGCGCGAGGCGAAGGGGCCGCCGTTGACCTTGGGGTTGTCGCGCGGCCCGAAGCAGATCGACGGGATGGCGTCCCACGACTCGTCGGCGAGGCGGGGAAGAAGTTCCTCGCACTCGCCCATCACGACCACGTCGACCCCCAGCTTGGCATAGGCCGCCCGCGGCGTGGTCGAGCCGTGCGGCCCGACCGCGACCAGCGTCCCGCCGACGTCTCCGACCGCCTTCAGCACCTCCTGCGGGATCCGCAGTTCCGGCGGGGCGCAGCGCCAGAACAGGTAGCTGGGCGCGGTGGTGACCACGGTGAAGTCGGGCGCGTACTCGGCGACCCTGGCGCGAATCCCGTCCAGGTCGAGGTCCATCAGCTGGCCGTCGATGATCACCGCCTCGTGGCCGGCGCGCTCGATCAGGGCCTTGGAGTAGCCGTACTCCAGCGGCAGGTGCGGCTCGCGGCAGCCGAAATAGATGCTGCCGTCGAAGTTCCAGTTCGGGTTGATCAGGGCGAACTTCATGATGCCGCCCTCCTCAGGACGGGCGCCTCGGCGCCGGCGATACGGTTTTCGGTCAGCCAGCCGGACAGGCGCGCGATTCCCTCGGCGATCCCGACCCGCGCCCGCCATCCGGTGGCGGCGGCGAACTTGGCCGTGTCGGAGACGTAATAAAGCTGGTCGCCCGGCCGCCAGGGGCCGAAGCTGATGTCGGGATGGCGGCCGGAGGCCGATCCGATCCTTTCCAGCAGCTCGACCAGGCTGGTCGCGTTCGCGGGTCCGCCGCCGATGTTGAAAGCCTGCCCCCGGATCGCCGGCATATGTTCCTGCGCGGCGAGGAAGGCGTCGACCAGATCCTCGACGAACAGGATGTCGCGGACTTGGCAGCCGTCGCCGTACAGGGTGATCGGTTCCCCGTCCAGCGCGCGGATCAGGAAATGGGCGACCCAGCCCTGGTCCTCGGTGCCGAACTGGTGGGGACCGTAGATGCAGCTCATGCGGAAGACCACGGTCGGCAGGTCGTAGGTACGGGAATAGTCCAGCACATACTGGTCGGCGCTGCCCTTCGACGCGCCGTAGGGACTGTAGAAGTCCAGCGGACGCGACTCGTCGATGCCGCGGGCGCGGATCTCCGGGTCGGCCGGGGCGTAGCGCTCGGCTTCCAGCCGCAGCTCCAGGTCGGCCAGCTTGCCGTAGACTTTGTTGGTCGAGGTGAACACCAGGGGAGGCGGCTCGGCCTGGGCCCGCATCGCCTCCAGCAGGTTCACCGTGCCCCGGGCGTTGATCTCGAAATCGGTGATCGGGTCCACCAGGCTGGTGGTCACGGCGACCTGGGCCGCGAAGTGGAACATCTTGCCGGCCTGGGCGACCGCCTCGCGGAGCACGTGGGGATCGCGGATGTCGGCTAGTTCGAAACTGACGGCGCTGCCGTGGGTCGATTTCAGCCAGTCGATGTTCTGCTCGACGCCGGGGCGCGACAGGTTGTCGTAGACGATGACCCGATGGCCCTCGCGGACCAGTCGGTCGGCCAGGTTGGTCCCGATGAAGCCGGCACCGCCCGTGATGACGACGGGCTTGCCCGTGCTGCCCGTCGCCGGACGGGGCGAACCGGGACGGCCCAGGCGGTCCACCGACCGGACCGCCGCGATGCCGCCCCGCTCCAGCAGTCGGCCGAGCAGCTTGGGCGAACCATCGGCGCGGAGCACGCCCAGCGCGTAATCTCGCTCGTCCGCGTGGAAGCCCTGGGCGCTGGCCTCGTCCGGGGCGAGGTCCTGGAGCGACGACCAGTAGACCCGGTCCGCCGGGGCCTCGGTCGCGGCGAGGAAGGCCCTGATCTGGCCGCGCTCGTCATGGCGCCAGGTGGAGAAGCCGGTGCCGGTGATCCACAGGGCGGGAGCGCGGCCGGTCGCGGCCACAGCCTGCGCGTATTCCCCGACGACCGCTTCCCAACCCGGCCAGGAGGTGTCGCCGGTGCCGGGGAACGCCCCGATGCCGACGGCGTCGATGTCGTCGAGGCCGCCCTGCCGGGCGAGGAGTTCCAGGGCCGCCGGACCCAGGCCGCTCAGCACCACCTTGCGGCCGTCCCGCCGGATCGTGGCGGCGGCCTCCGCGATGGCCGGCGATCGTCCCGGCGCGGCGGCGATCTCGACCCACTCCAGGGCGGGCAAGGCCGCCAGGAGTTTTCCGATACCACCGACTGCATCGGGCTCGCCGAGGGCGAGGGCCGGCAGCAGGTCGAATTCCGCCGCGAGGCGCGGGAGCAGCCAGCCGCACCAGCCATCGGCCGGGGCGTCGTCACCGACCGGAACGCGCAGGCGGCGGACGCCCAGCTGCTTCAGCGTCGCCACGGTCCGTTCGGCGCCGTCCCGGTCGTCGGGTCGGAAGGTCTCGGTGAAGCCTGGCATGGTTGCGGGCAGATCCCTGGGGGTATCCCGGTCGCCCATCATACGGCCAATCCTCTGGCCGCCAGCTCACGGCTCGCCTGATCTACGCGGTCCACCGCGATCTGGCCGTCGAGCCAGGCCGCCAGCTCGACCATGCCGTCGGCCAGCGACGTCTCCGGCCGGTAGCCCAGTAGCCGCTGAGCCTTGCCGATGTCGGCGAAGCAGTGCCGGATGTCGCCGACGCGGAACTTCCTGGTCAGCGTCGGCGCGATGCGCGACTTGCCGAGCGAGGCGGCGAGTTGCTCCGCCACCTCGACCACGCTGTAGCTGTCGCCGCTGCCGACATTGAAGACCTGGCCCGCGGCGTCCCTGGCGTTCAGCGCCAGATGGCAGGCGCGCGCCACGTCGGCCACATGGACGAAGTCACGGCGCTGCAGCCCGTCCTCGAAGATCATCGGCGGATTGCCGTTGAGCAGCCGGGAGGCGAAGATCGCGAGCACGCCCGTATAGGGGTTGGAAAGGGCCTGGCGGGTGCCGAACACGTTGAAGAAGCGCATCGCGACGGTCGGGATATTATAGGCCTGCCCGATCATCAGGCACATGCGCTCCTGCACATATTTGTTGAGCGCATAGATCGACGACAGCGTCGGCGCCTTGTCCTCCGTCGTCGGGACAGGGGTGATCTCGCCGCCGTCCGGGCCGAGCGGCTCCCACATTCCGTCCTTCAGCCTGGAAAGGCTGCGTTCGGCCGGGGTGACGATCTCGCCCCTGATGTCGCGATACAGCCCTTCGCCGTAGATGCTCATGCTGCTGGCGACCACCAGCCGCTCGACAGGCCGCTCGATCAGCGCCTGGAGCAGCACTGCGGTGCCGAGATCGTTGACGCCGACATAGTCGTCGACCTGGTACATGCTCTGGCCCACGCCGACCATGGCGGCGAAGTGATAGACGGCATCGATGCCTTGCAGCGCGGACTTGACCGCGGCCGGATCGCGCACGTCGCCGACGCGCAGCTCGATGTCACGGCTCAGATACTCCGGCCGGGCGCCGCTGGTGCCGTGGACCTGCTCGGATAAATTGTCCAAAACCCGGACTTCATGGCCGGCGGCAATGAGTTCGTCGGCCAGATGCGAGCCTATGAAGCCGGCTCCGCCAGTGATGAGTATCTTTTTTGACATAAGATTGTTTTCCCCGGATTTTCTTCCAGGAGGAGAACGGGATCCGGCCGGTCGATGTTCCAATCCCCCTTTCGGGGTATGGTGCGGCGCAGAGGCGTAGGACGGCTCGCCTATGATCTTCCGGCGAGCCGTCGGGATCGGGGCGGGCGGCTAAGGCCGCTCAGCCGGCCGAGAAGATCATGATGAACCCGATGACGAACGCGGCGACGACGATGCCGGCGGCGATCATCGGGCCGAGATGGCTCGGCGGCGTATCCCGCGAATGGGAATTCGCCGGGGCATGGGCCGGTGCGGCCGGGCTTTCGTACTGGACCTTCGCGGCCGGGGTCGGCACGCCGGCCGCTTCGTCGTCGGTGCCGAGCGGAGATGTGGCCGGATCGGGTGCCGCCACCTTGTCGCGGAACTTGCCGCTGTCGATCTGGTCCCGGAGATGGCCGCGCTCCATCGGGTCGGCACTGGCTGTCTTGGCGGGATCGGGGCGTGAGGCTGCATCGTGCGCCGCGCCCATATCGCGGTCCGTTTCGCGGTCGGCCATTGGGGTTCCCTGCGCCTGTTGCTGTTTGTCGAAGAAATGTCTGCGGATGCGCGGCGTGGCGCGCGTCCGGGGACATCAACGAGCGGGCGGGGGGTTGGTTCCAGACGGCCGCGGTGCGCCGGCGGGCGGTGGAACCCGACTGTTGCATGGCCCGTCTTCTGACACTGAAAACCATGCCATTCGCTTTACGCAGTATGTGCTAAGAAATTATCGGTGCACCTGGGTATGATCGACCGTGCGCGTAAAATAATGCAGTGCGTGGAATGGAGAAAAACATGAGATTGATAACTAATTCATTTCAGAAAGGTCTGTCTTTGGCGGTCCTCGTGCTTTCAGGGTGTGGGGGTGGGTATCAGTTCGCGGAGGCTCCGCTTGATCTGAGCCCGAGGGTGGAGAAGGCGCTCAAGGTATGGTCGGAGAAGGGCACCCCCGGAGTCTTCGCGGTGACGCCGGACGGCAGCAGCTATGGCTACTCGTACTGCAACGATATCAGGTGTTCGGGTGATGACGAGACCGTCGCTTTGTATTCCTGCGAAAGTAAGAACCCCGGCAAGCGCTGCTTGATCTATGCCCGGGGAGGCAAGTATGTCTGGAACAAGGAACAGATCGATTTCTCCAAATCTTTGCCCCGGTCCGACGCGGAGCGAACCGCTACCGCCCAGGGTATCCGTCCCATGGCATTCACCTGGGAAGGCTATACGGCACTCATGTCTGGCATCATGGAATTCAAGGAACATGGCCGCACCGGCGCGATCGAACTGGTGATGACCGACCAGACAAAATGCAGAGGTTATTACAGCTTCACGGAAGAGAAGATGAACAAGAACAAGGGAAGCTGGTTCCTGCGCTGCGAGAACGGGCTGGGCGCCGACGGCACCTTTGAAACCACCGGCAGCAACGGGGGAGTCGTGGCGACCGGCAAGGATGACCGGAACAGGAGCGTATCGGCCATCGTCGGCGGAAAAGCCTGAGTCAGTGCAGTCGCGACTCCGAAAGGCCGCTGTGTTCGACTGGTGCCGGCTGAGGGATTTGAACCCCCGACCTTCGGTTTACAAAACCGCTGCACTACCACTGTGCTAAGCCGGCCCCGGGTCGAACGGCATGCAGACTAGCGCCGCGGGCCTTGCCGAACAAGCCCGCGGTGAAGATTTCCTCGGGCCGCGCGAAAGGGGGAGCAGACCGGTTGACGCCCGGCGCCCGGTGCCGGTACCCCATGGGCATGCGTGGGGATCCTGCCCCGCGTTCCGCCCCTCCGGGAGTTGAGATGGACCGTAGAAGCTTCCTGTTCGCGCTGACCCTCGGCGCCACGACATGTCTGACCGCCACGTGCTTCGCCACCGGCGCCCTGGCCGACGCCACCGTCCGGCTGCGGTTGCTCGGCACCACCGACCTGCATGTCAACGTGCTGCCCTACAACTACTATTCGGACAAGGAGGACGTCACGGTCGGGCTGGCGCGCACCGCCACGCTGATCGCGAAGGCCCGCGACGAGGCGAAGAACAGCCTGCTGCTCGACAATGCCGACGCGATCCAGGGCAATCCGCTCGGCGATTTCGTGGCCCGCGAGCGCGGCCTGAGGCGCGGCGACGTCCATCCCGTCTACCGGGCGATGAACCTTCTGAAGTACGACGCCAGCACGGTCGGCAACCACGAGTTCAACTACGGGCTCGGCTTCCTGGCCGATGCCCAGGGCGGCGCCACCTTCCCGATCGTGGCGGCGAACGTGGAGCGGGCGGGCGACGGCCAGCCCTATTTCAAGCCCTACGAGATCCTGACCCGGCAGGTGGTGGACGAGGCGGGGCAGGCCCATGCCCTGAAGATCGGCGTCATCGGGTTCGTGACGCCCCAGATCACCACCTGGGACAAGGCCGCCCTGGAGGGCAAGGTCGCCACCACCGACATCGTTGAGGCCGCCCGCAAATACGTGCCCGAGCTGCGCGCCAAGGGGGCCGACATCGTCGTCGCCCTCAGCCACAGCGGCCTGTCGGCCGAACCGCGGGTCGGCGGGGAGGAGAACGCGACCTGGTACCTCGCCGGGGTCCAGGGCATCGACGCGATTCTCACCGGGCACCAGCACAAGGTCTTTCCCGGCCCGGACTTCGCCGGACTGCCCGACACCGACATGGCGAAGGGCAAGGTCCGCGGCGTTCCGGTGGTGATGCCGGGGTTCTGGGGCAGCCACCTGGGCCTGATCGACCTGACCCTGAAGGAGGAGGGCGGCAAATGGTCGGTCGCCGACGCGGTGTCGTCGGTGCGGCCGATCTGGGAGACCCGGGACAAGCAGAAGGTGGCGCTGGTCGAGTCGGACCCCGCCATCGTCGAGGCGCTGAAGGCCGACCACGAGGCGACGCTGGCCTATGTCCGGCAGCCGATCGGCGAGACGACGGCGCCGATCAACAGCTATTTCGCCCTGGTCCAGGACGACCCTTCCGTCCAGATCGTGACGAACGCGCAGACCTGGTACGCCAAGCGGATGCTGGCCGGCACCGAGTACGAAGGACTGCCGGTACTATCCGCCGGGGCGCCCTTCAAGGCCGGCGGGCGCGGTGGTCCGGACTATTACACCGACATTCCGGCCGGGCGGATCGCGATTCGGAACGCGGCCGACCTCTATCTCTATCCCAACACCCTGCGCGCCGTGGTGGTGACCGGCGCCCAGGTGCGGGAATGGCTGGAGATGTCGGCGGGCGCCTTCAACCGGATCGACCCGGCGCAGGCGGGCGAGCAGGCGCTGCTGAACCCGTCCTTTCCCAGCTACAACTTCGATGTCATCGACGGCGTGACCTACCGGATCGACGTGTCGCAGCCGGCCCGCTACGACGGCGACGGCAAGATCGTGGCGCCGACCTCGCACCGCATCAAGGACCTGGCCTTCGAGGGCAGGCCGATCGACGAGTCGAGGCGGTTCGTCGTGGTGACCAACAACTACCGGGCCGGGGGCGGCGGCAAGTTCCCCGGCCTCGACGGCTCCAACATCATCCTGGAAGCTCCGGACGAGAACCGCACGGCGCTGGTCAACTATATCTTCGACCGCAGGACCATCGACCCGGCGTCCGACGGCAACTGGTCGCTCGGCCCGATCGGCGGCGACGCGGTGGTGACCTTCACCTCCTCGCCCAAGGCGAAGGAGGCGATCCCCGCCGGCAGCCGGATCAGCGCGCTCGGCGAGGCCGCCGACGGCTTCGCCAAGTACCGGATCGACCTGTCCCGGTAGGCCGTCCCGGTCGGAAGCCGCCGTTCAGCGCAGCCGGGCCAGCTCGTAGAGCGCCACCGCCGCCGCGTTGGACACGTTCAGGCTGCCGATCGGGCCGCCGGTCGGCAGCCGGGCTATCTCGTCGCAGCGCTCCATGGTGAGGCGGCGCAGCCCGCTGCCCTCGGCGCCCAGCACCAGCGCCACCCGGCCCTGGAGACTCATCTGGGCGAGGGTCCGGGCGCCCGATTCGTCCAGCCCGACGCACCAGTAGCCGGCCTCGCGCAGCTCGGTCAGCGAGCGGGCGAGGTTGACGATCCGCACCAGGGGCACGACCTCCGCGGCGCCGGAAGCGCTTTTCGCCAGCGTGCCGGTCAGCTCCGGCGCGTTGCGGTCGGGCAGGACCACCGCGCTGGCCCCGAAGGCTGCCGCGGAACGCAGGATGGCGCCCACGTTGTGCGGGTCGGTCACCTGGTCCAGCACGACGATGACGTCGCCGTCCTTCATCGATCCCTGGCGGACGATGTCCTCCAGGTCCACTTCCGGCAGGGGTGCGGCATCCAGCACCAGCCCCTGGTGGACGGCCCCGGGGGGCAGCAGGCGGTCCAGGTCGGTCCGCTCCGTCATGGTCGGCTTGGGCCGTTCCAGCCCGGCCGCCCGCGCCTGCTCGATGGCGCCGGCGAGGCTCGCCAGGCCGGCCTCCGTGGCAAGCAGGCGGCTGCAGCGCCGGTCCGGGTTGGTCCAGGCGGCGGCGACCGGATGGAGCCCGAACAGCAGGCCGGGGCGGCCCGACTGGGCACCGCCGGGCTTGCGCCTGCGGTCCGGGGGAGCCGGGGCCTGATGGGAAGGCTGCGGGGAGGGCTGGGCGGGGCGGGGCGGCTTGCGTCTGGTCATGATGGAGCAGACTTTGCCCCGGCTCGAATTACGACGCCAGCGTTGAGTTCGGCCATCTTTAGCCGTTGACAATGGGAGCGAAATTACCATAGTGCGCATCTCCGTCCCGGGCGACCGGGGCGGTTGGAAGGGTGGCCGAGTGGTTAAAGGCAGCAGACTGTAAATCTGCCCGCGATAGCGTACGCTGGTTCGAATCCAGCCCCTTCCACCATCTCTGCCATCATGGCCGGATCCTCCGGCCGGGATCGGCAGACCGGTGTCGATGGCGCCGTCAGGAAATGGTTCGGGCGGGTGTAGCTCAATGGTAGAGCTCCAGTCTTCCAAACTGGTGACGAGGGTTCGATTCCCTTCACCCGCTCCATTCCTCGACGACGACGGCCGCCGGCTCCGGTACATGTGGTTTTTTGATCTTCGGATGGATGTCGGCTAAAGCCGCGGGGACAGAAAGAGCGATGGCGAAGGCGAAATTTGAGCGGACCAAGCCGCACTGCAACATCGGCACGATCGGTCACGTCGACCACGGCAAGACCTCGTTGACGGCTGCGATCACGAAGGTTCTGGCCGAGACGGGCGGTGCGACGTTCACCGCGTACGACCAGATCGACAAGGCGCCGGAGGAGAAGGCCCGCGGCATCACGATCTCGACGGCCCACGTCGAGTACGAGACGGCCAACCGCCACTATGCCCACGTCGACTGCCCGGGTCACGCCGACTACGTGAAGAACATGATCACGGGCGCCGCGCAGATGGACGGCGCGATCCTGGTGGTCTCCGCGGCCGACGGCCCGATGCCGCAGACCCGCGAGCACATCCTGCTGGCCCGCCAGGTCGGCGTCCCGGCGATCGTGGTGTTCCTGAACAAGGTCGACATGGTCGACGACCCCGAGCTGCTGGAACTGGTCGAGCTGGAAGTGCGCGAGCTGCTGAGCAGCTACGACTTCCCCGGCGACGACATTCCGATCGTCCATGGCTCGGCGCTGATGGCGCTTGAGGACAAGAGCCCGGAGATCGGCAAGGAAGCCGTGCTCAAGCTGATGGCCGCGGTGGACGAGTACATCCCGCAGCCGGAGCGCCCGGTCGACCGTCCGTTCCTGATGCCGATCGAGGACGTGTTCTCGATCTCGGGCCGCGGCACCGTGGTGACCGGCCGCGTCGAGCGCGGCATCGTCAAGGTCGGCGAGGAAATCGAGATCGTCGGCCTGAAGAACACGGTCAAGACCACCGTGACCGGCGTCGAGATGTTCCGCAAGCTGCTCGACCAGGGCCAGGCGGGCGACAACATCGGCGCCCTGCTGCGCGGCACCAAGCGCGAGGACGTCGAGCGCGGCCAGGTGCTGGCCAAGCCCGGCTCGATCACGCCGCACACCGTGTTCAAGGCCGAGGCCTACATCCTGACCAAGGAAGAGGGCGGCCGGCACACGCCGTTCTTCACCAACTACCGTCCGCAGTTCTACTTCCGGACCACCGACGTGACCGGGATGGTGGCGCTGCCGGAAGGCACCGAGATGGTGATGCCCGGCGACAACGTCGCCATGACCGTCACCTTGATCGCCCCGATCGCCATGGACGAAGGCCTGCGCTTCGCCATCCGCGAGGGCGGCCGCACCGTCGGCGCCGGCGTCGTCGCCAGCATCATCAAGTAAGGTTCCGCGGATCTGGCCGCCGCCGGAGAATTATTTTCCGGCGGCGGCCTTTTCGCTGGATTGTTGCCGAAGGATCCGATAAAACCCCCCGCCACCCCGAAGTCGAGACGGCAGCGTCTCCGGCTCAGGGGCAAAGTCCGGCGGACGGGCGCCGTAGGAGTGTAGCTCAATTGGTAGAGCACCGGTCTCCAAAACCGGGGGTTGGGGGTTCGAGCCCCTCCACTCCTGCCACTCTTGGCAGGCGGACATCCGAGCAGGCGATGACGGCAAAGGCCGTGACGATCTGAATTTCTGGCCGGCGCCTCGATGGCGACGGCTGTACTTAAGTGAGACTGGCGGCCCAACCGCGATGGCTAAAAAGAACCCTGCAGAATTCGCTCGCGAAGTCCGGCGCGAGGTGGCCAAGGTTACCTGGCCGACGCGCAAGGAAACGACGATCACCTCCGGCATGGTGTTCGTGATGGTCATCGCCGCGTCCCTGTTCTTCCTGCTGGTCGATCAGGTGCTGGCGCTGGGCGTCCGCACGATTCTCGGCCTGGGAGTCTGAAGTCATGGCGATGCGCTGGTACGTCGTTCACGTCTATTCGGGCTTCGAGAAGAAGGTCGCGCAGGGCATCCGCGAGAAGGCCGCCCAGAAGGGCCTCGCCGAGATGTTCGAGGAAATCCTGGTCCCGACCGAGGAAGTGGTCGAGGTGCGCCGGGGTGCCAAGGTCAACGCCGAGCGGAAGTTCTTTCCCGGCTACGTCCTGGTGAAGATGGAACTGAGCGACGAGACCTGGAGTCTCGTCAAGAACACGCCGAAGGTCACCGGCTTTCTGGGCGGCGGCGGGAAGCCGCAGCCGATCAGCCAGTCCGAGGCCGAGCGGATCATCTACCAGGTCCAGGAGGGTATCGAGCGGCCCAAGCCGTCGATCACCTTCGAGGTCGGGGAACAGGTCCGGGTCAACGACGGCCCCTTCACCTCCTTCACCGGCATGGTCGAGGAAGTGGACGAGGAAAAGGCCAGGCTCAAGGTCGCGGTGTCGATCTTCGGCCGCTCCACTCCGGTGGAACTGGAATACGGGCAGGTCGAGAAGATCTGATCCCGGTGTCGGGACGCTCCGGCGTTCCGTTTGTCGGAACGCCACGGCGTCCCGGCGGCATTGTGCGGGAGGCTCGCCATGGCCGTACCGCGCGCCCTGCAACCCTGTGGTGACTGTTCCGAGGGTTGCGACATGGTCCGTCTAGGACCATTTCGAGAGGTACTACGATGGCAAAGAAGATTATCGGCTACATCAAGCTCCAGGTGCCGGCCGGCAAGGCAAACCCGTCGCCGCCGATCGGTCCGGCGCTGGGTCAGCGCGGCCTGAACATCATGGAGTTCTGCAAGGCGTTCAACGCGCGGACCGCGGACCTGGAAGTCGGCATGCCGATCCCGGTCGTGATCACCGCGTTCGGCGACCGTACCTTCACCTTCGTCACGAAGACCCCGCCCGCGACCTACTTCATCAAGAAGGCCGCCGGGATCGCCAAGGGCTCGCAGACGACCGGCAAGGGCTTCATCGGCCAGATCTCGATGGATCAGATCCGCGAGATCGCGCAGACGAAGATGGTCGACCTCAACGCCAACGACGTTGACGGCGCCGCCAAGATGATCGCGGGCTCCGCCCGTTCCATGGGCCTGGAAGTGGTGGAGTAAAGACCATGGCACGTATCGGAAAGCGTCTCAAGAACGCCTACCAGGGCATCGACCGCGACGGCTTCATGCCGCTGGAAGACGCCCTTCGGCTGATCAAGTCCAAGGCGACCGCCAAGTTCGACGAGACCATCGAGGTCGCGATGAACCTGGGCATCGACCCCCGCCACGCCGACCAGATGGTCCGCGGCATGGTCACCCTGCCGAACGGCACCGGCAAGACCGTGCGCGTCGCGGTGTTCGCCCGCGCCAACAAGGCCGAGGAGGCCCTGGCGGCCGGGGCCGACATCGTCGGCGCGGATGATCTGGCCGAGAAGATCCAGGCCGGCGAGATCAACTTCGACCGTTGCATCGCCACCCCGGACATGATGGCCGTGGTCGGCAAGCTCGGCAAGATCCTGGGTCCGCGCGGCCTGATGCCGAACCCGAAGCTGGGCACGGTGACCCCGAACGTGACCGAGGCCGTCAAGGCGGCCAAGGGCGGTTCGGTGGAGTTCCGCGCCGAAAAGACCGGCATCGTGCATGCCGGCGTCGGCAAGGCCAGCTTCAGCGACGACGCGCTGCTAGAGAACATCCGGGCCTTCGTCGGCGCGATCAACCGCGCCAAGCCGACGGGCGCCAAGGGCCAGTACATCGAGAAGATCGCGCTCAGCTCGACCATGGGTCCGGGCGTGAAGCTGGATCTCTCGACCATCGCCGCGGCGGGCACCACCGCCAACGCGTAAGGGACATGGCGGCGGAACCGGGCGACCGGGACCGCCGCCGTCAGGACGGTGTCCGCACCGTCCGCCCTGTCCGAGACTGCAGGTGCCGGTCCGCCGGCCTAAGATTCGCCTGCATAGACGGGAGTTGCAACCGATTACCGGACGGGTAGGGCCCCGGCCGGAACTGACGGCTTGAACTTCTGGGACAGGTAAACCGGAGCCGTTCCCCCCACTCACTCGGGGAGGGGTTCCAATTGTCTGCACGGCAGGGGCTTCCTCAAGGTCGAGGGCGCCCATGCCATTTAGCAACGGAGACGATCCGTGGACCGCACTCAGAAGGAAGAGACGGTCGCGGCGTTGCACTCTGCGTTGCAGGACACCGGTCTCGTCGTCGTCACCCAGCAGAGCGGGATGACGGTGGCCGAGGTGACGGACCTGCGCCGCAAGATGCGCGCTGCGGGCGCCAGCTTCAAGGTGACGAAGAACCGGCTCGCTCGCATCGCCCTCAAGGGTACGCAGTTCGAAGGTTTGGACGGGTTGTTCAAGGGGCCGACCGCGGTCGCCTACTCGAAGGACCCGGTCGCGGCCGCCAAGGTGGCCGCCGACTATGCCAAGGGCAACGACAAGTTCAAGATTGTCGGCGGCTCTCTCGGCACCCAGACCCTCGACGTCGAAGGTGTCAAGGCGCTCGCGTCCTTGCCGTCGCTCGACGAGCTGCGCGGCAAGCTCCTGGGCATGATCAACACTCCCGCGACCCGTATCGCAGGCGTGCTTCAGGCTCCGGGTGGCCAGGTGGCCCGCGTTCTCGCGGCCTATGCCGACGCCCAGAACAAGCAGGACGAGGCGGCGTAAGCCTCCTTACGATCTAAACAGAAGTTCAAGCTCAAAACGGAGTTCAAAATGGCTGATCTGGCCAAGCTGGTTGACGACCTGTCCGCTCTGACCGTCCTCGAGGCGGCCGAGCTGTCGAAGATGCTCGAAGAGAAGTGGGGCGTTTCCGCCGCCGCTCCGGTGGCCGCCGCTGCCGCCGCCCCGGCCGCCGCCGCCGCGCCGGTCGAAGAGCAGACCGAGTTCAACGTGATCCTCTCCGCCGCCGGCGAGAAGAAGATCAACGTCATCAAGGAAGTCCGCGCCATCACCGGCCTGGGCCTCAAGGAGGCGAAGGACTTGGTGGAAGGCGCGCCGAAGGCGGTCAAGGAGGCCGTGTCCAAGGACGAGGCCGCCAAGATCAAAAAACAGCTTGAAGAAGCGGGCGCGACGGTCGACATTAAGTAAGACCGTCTTGCTGAACGACAGAGTTCATATTCAAGCGCTTGACGACGGCCTGCTCCCCGAAAGGGGGGCATGCCGTCGAACGGCGTTGTATGCGTTTTCTGGCGGAAGTCGTATGGTGCCCGGTGTTTGCCGCGCGGCGTATGGCGACGGACATGACATAGTATACGGTGCGCAACCTTCCGTAAGGTTAACGGAAAGGCTGCGGCACCGATTCGCGTCCCTTGGGGACGCACAAATCGGATGAGTCTACGAGGGGCATCCATGGCCAAATCCTTTACGGGACGTAAGCGTGTTCGCATGAGCTTCGGGAGGATCCCCGAGGTAACCCGCATGCCAAACCTCATCGAGGTGCAGCGGAGCTCCTACGATCACTTCCTCCAGATGGACGTCCCGCCCGAACGCCGCGGCAATGTGGGTCTGCAGGAGGTGTTCCGGTCTGTTTTCCCGATCAAGGACTTCTCCGACCGCGCCGTGCTCGACTTCGTGAAGTACGAGCTGGAACAGCCGAAATACGACGTTGAAGAGTGCCAGCAGCGCGGGATGACCTTCGCGGCGCCGCTGAAGGTAACCCTGCGCCTCAGCGTCTTCGACGTCGAGGAGGAAACCGGTCTCCGTTCGATCCGCGACATCAAGGAGCAGGACGTCTACATGGGCGACATGCCCCTGATGACGGCCAACGGCACCTTCGTGATCAACGGCACCGAGCGCGTCATCGTCAGCCAGATGCACCGCAGCCCCGGCGTCTTCTTCGACCACGACAAGGGCAAGACCCACAGCTCCGGCAAGTACCTGTTCGCCGCCCGCGTCATCCCCTACCGCGGTTCCTGGCTGGACTTCGAGTTCGACGCCAAGGACCTCGTGTTCGTCCGTATCGACCGCCGCCGCAAGCTGCCGGCCACCACGCTGCTGTTCGCCCTGGACAGCGCGGAAACGGCCGCCCTGCGCGAGGAGCGCGGAGCCCAGGGCCTGCAGCCCTACGAGGCCCAGGGCATGTCGAAGGAGGAGATCCTCGGCACCTTCTACGACAGCATCGTCTACGAGCGGGCCGCCAACGGCTGGAAGACCCCGTTCAATGCCGATCGCATGAAGGGCATCAAGCTGGTCGGCGACCTGATCGACGCCAAGACCGGCGCGGTGATGGCCGAGGCCGGCACCAAGATGACCCCGCGGGCGATCCGCAAGCTGGTCGACCAGGGCCTGGAAGAGCAGCTCGTCGCGACCGAGGAGCTGGCCGGACGTTACCTGGCCGCCGACCTGATCAACGAGAAGACCGGCGAAGTCTACCACGAGGCCGGCGACGAGCTGTCGCTGGTCGACATCGAGAAGCTGGAAAAGGCCGGGATCAGCTCGATTCCCGTGCTGGCGATCGACCATATCAATGTCGGCTCGTACATCCGCAACACGATGGCGGCGGACCGCAACGCGTCCCGCGAGGACGCGCTGATCGACATCTACCGGGTCATGCGCCCGGGCGAGCCGCCGACCCTGGAGTCCGCCGAGGCGCTGTTCAACGGCCTGTTCTTCGACCAGGAGCGCTACGACCTGTCCGCGGTCGGCCGCGTCAAGATGAACGCGCGCCTGGGCTTCAAGACCGACGACCAGGTGCGGGTGCTCCGTAAGGAAGACATCCTCTCGATCCTCAAGGTCCTGGTCGAGCTCAAGGACGGCCGGGGCGAGATCGACGACATCGACCATCTGGGCAACCGCCGGGTCCGCTCGGTCGGCGAGCTGATGGAGAACCAGTACCGTGTCGGCCTGCTGCGCATGGAGCGGGCGATCCGCGAGCGCATGAGCTCGGTCGAGATCGACACGGTCATGCCGCACGACCTGATCAACGCCAAGCCGGCGGCCGCCGCCGTGCGCGAGTTCTTCGGGTCGTCGCAGCTCTCCCAGTTCATGGACCAGACCAATCCGCTGTCGGAGATCACCCACAAGCGGCGCCTGTCGGCCCTCGGGCCGGGCGGCCTGACCCGCGAGCGTGCCGGCTTCGAGGTGCGCGACGTCCACCCGACCCACTATGGCCGGATCTGCCCGATCGAGACGCCGGAAGGCCCGAACATCGGCCTGATCAACTCGCTGGCCACCTACGCCCGCGTCAACCAGTACGGTTTCATCGAGAGCCCGTACCGGAAGGTCGTGGACGGCAAGGTGACGGACGAGGTGGTCTATCTCTCGGCGATGGAGGAGGGCCGCTACACGGTCGCCCAGGCCAACGCCGAGCTGAACGAGGACGGCAGCTTCGTGGAGGACCTGGTGTCCTGCCGCCAGGGCGGCGAGTACCTGATGTTCCGCCCCGAGGCGATCAGCCTGATCGACGTGTCGCCCAAGCAGCTCGTTTCCGTCGCCGCGGCGCTGATCCCGTTCCTGGAGAACGACGACGCCAACCGCGCGCTGATGGGCTCGAACATGCAGCGGCAGGCGGTGCCCCTGATCCAGTCCGACGCGCCGCTGGTCGGCACGGGCATGGAAGCGACCGTCGCCCGGGATTCGGGCGTGGCGATCGCGGCCCGCCGGTCGGGCGTGATCGACCAGGTCGACGCCACCCGCATCGTGATCCGCGCCACCGAGGAGACCAACACGGCCGCCCCCGGTGTCGATATCTACAACCTGCTGAAGTTCCAGCGGTCGAACCAGAACACCTGCATCACCCAGCGTCCGCTGGTGCGCGTGGGTGACCGGGTGCAGGCCGGCGACATCATCGCCGACGGCCCCTCGACCCAGCTGGGCGAGCTGGCCCTGGGCCGGAACGTGCTGGTCGCGTTCATGCCCTGGAACGGCTACAACTTCGAAGATTCGATCCTGATCTCCGAGCGGATCGTGAGCGACGACGTCTTCACCTCGATCCATATCGAGGAGTTCGAGGTCATGGCCCGCGACACCAAGCTTGGCCAGGAGGAGATCACCCGCGACATCCCGAACGTCGGCGAAGAGGCCCTGAAGAACCTCGACGAGGCGGGCATCGTCTATATCGGTGCCGAGGTGAAGCCGGGCGACATCCTGGTCGGCAAGGTGACTCCGAAGGGCGAAAGCCCGATGACGCCGGAAGAGAAGCTGCTGCGCGCCATCTTCGGCGAGAAGGCGTCCGACGTGCGCGACACGTCGCTGCGCCTGCCGCCCGGCGTCGCCGGCACCATCGTCGAGGTCCGAGTCTTCTCCCGCCGCGGCGTGGACAAGGACGAGCGCGCGATGGCGATCGAGCGCGCCGAGATCGAGCGTCTGGCCAAGGACCGCGACGACGAGCGCAAGATCCTGGAGCGCAGCTTCTACGGCCGCCTCCGCGAGCTCCTGATCGGCCAGAAGGCCGTCAGCGGCCCCAAGGGCTTCCGCACCGGATCGGACATCACCGAAGCCGATCTCGCCCCCCTGACCGGCGGCCAGACCCGCCAGATCAGCGTCGAGAACGAGCAGGTGATGGAGACCATCGAGCAGGTCGGCAAGGTGTTCGACGACTCGATCGACGCCCTGCAGGCCCGGTTCGAGAACAAGGTCGAGAAGCTGCAGCGCGGCGACGAGCTGCCGCCCGGCGTGATGAAGATGGTCAAGGTCTTCGTCGCGGTGAAGCGCAAGCTCCAGCCGGGCGACAAGATGGCCGGCCGGCACGGCAACAAGGGCGTGATCTCCAAGATCATTCCCAAGGAGGACATGCCGTTCCTGGAAGACGGCCGTCAGGTCGACATCGTGCTGAACCCGCTGGGCGTGCCGTCGCGCATGAATGTCGGGCAGATCCTGGAGACCCACCTGGGCTGGGCCGCGGCCGGGCTCGGGCGCCAGATCGACCAGATGGTCCAGACCTACCGTTCGGCGGCCAAGCGCAGCTCCGACGACGGCATGACCAAGGTCATCGCCGAGCTGAAGGACAAGCTGAAGGCGGTCTACGGCAAGGCCTACGACACCGATATCGCCGACCTGTCGGACAAGGAACTGCTGGAGCTGGCCGGTAACCTGCGGATCGGCGTCCCCTTCGCGACCCCGGTCTTCGACGGCGCGCGGGAGGACGACATCTGCCGCATGCTGGAGATGGCGGGCCTGGACCAGTCGGGCCAGAGCACGCTGGTCGACGGCCGGACCGGCGAGGCGTTCGACCGCAAGGTGACCGTCGGCTACATCTACATGCTGAAGCTGCACCACCTGGTGGACGACAAGATCCACGCCCGGTCGATCGGCCCCTACAGCCTGGTCACCCAGCAGCCGCTGGGCGGAAAGGCCCAGTTCGGCGGGCAGCGGTTCGGCGAGATGGAGGTCTGGGCGCTGGAAGCCTACGGTGCCGCCTACACCTTGCAGGAAATGCTCACGGTCAAGTCCGACGACGTGTCCGGCCGTACCAAGGTCTACGAGGCGATCGTCCGCGGCGACGACAACTTCGAGGCCGGTATCCCGGAATCGTTCAACGTCCTGGTCAAGGAGCTGCGTTCGCTCGGCTTGAATGTCGAGCTGAACCAACGGGCCTACTGACCCGCAGGGTTCCGGGCGGGCGCGGCGATAGCCGCCCCCGTCCGCGCCCGTCCGGCCCGTTCCCATCCGGAACGCGACCGGTGGACTGCTGTTCGAGACATAATCAGACGGCGGATACCTCGATTTCCATCCGCCGCTCTCAGCCGGCCCGAGGGGCCGGCCCCGCTCAGGGGAGAGGTTCATGAACGAGTTGATGAATATTTTCGGCCAGGTCCAGGGCCCGCAGAGCTTCGATCAGATTCGCATCTCGATCGCGAGCCCCGAGCGGATCCGCTCCTGGTCCTTCGGCGAGATCAAGAAGCCGGAGACCATCAACTACCGTACCTTCAAGCCGGAACGCGACGGGCTGTTCTGCGCCCGCATCTTCGGTCCGATCAAGGATTACGAGTGCTTGTGCGGCAAGTACAAGCGCATGAAGTACCGCGGCATCATCTGCGAAAAGTGCGGCGTCGAGGTCACCCTGTCCAAGGTGCGCCGCGAGCGCATGGGCCATATCGAGCTGGCCTCGCCGGTGGCGCACATCTGGTTCCTGAAGTCCCTGCCGAGCCGCATCGGCCTGCTGCTCGACATGACGCTGAAGGATCTGGAACGGGTCCTTTATTTCGAGAACTACGTGGTGGTCGAGCCCGGCCTGACCCCGCTGAAGCTGCACCAGCTCCTCGGCGAGGAGGAGTATATCTCCGCGCAGGAAGAGTACGGCGACGACTCGTTCGAGGCCAAGATCGGCGCCGAGGCGCTGGGCCACATGCTGTCCCAGATCGACCTGGAGCAGGAGCGCATCACCTGCCGCGACGAGCTGCGCGAGACCAACTCCGAAGCCAAGCGCAAGAAGCTGGTCAAGCGGCTGAAGCTGATTGAGGCGTTCCAGGAATCCGGTTCCCGGCCGGAATGGATGATCCTGAACGTGATCCCGGTCATCCCGCCCGAGCTGCGTCCGCTGGTCCCGCTCGACGGCGGCCGGTTCGCGACCTCGGACCTCAACGACCTGTACCGCCGCGTGATCAACCGGAACAACCGCCTGAAGCGGCTGATCGAGCTGAAGGCGCCGGACATCATCGTGCGCAACGAGAAGCGCATGCTGCAGGAGGCGGTCGACGCCCTGTTCGACAACGGCCGCCGCGGCCGCGTCATCACGGGCGCCAACAAGCGTCCGCTGAAGTCGCTGTCCGACATGCTGAAGGGCAAGCAGGGCCGTTTCCGACAGAACCTGCTCGGCAAGCGCGTCGACTATTCCGGCCGTTCGGTCATCGTGGTCGGCCCGGAGCTGAAGCTTCACCAGTGCGGCCTGCCGAAGAAGATGGCGCTTGAGCTGTTCAAGCCCTTCATCTACGCCAAGCTCGAGCTGTACGGCATGGCCTCGACCATCAAGGCGGCCAAGCGCATGGTGGAGAAGGAGCGGCCGGAGGTCTGGGACATCCTCGAGGAGGTCATCCGCGAGCACCCGGTCCTGCTGAACCGCGCGCCGACCCTGCACCGCCTGGGCATCCAGGCGTTCGAGCCGACGCTGATCGAGGGCAAGGCGATCCAGCTTCACCCGCTGGTCTGCACCGCCTTCAACGCGGACTTCGACGGCGACCAGATGGCGGTCCACGTGCCGCTGTCGCTGGAAGCCCAGCTCGAAGCGCGCGTCCTGATGATGTCGACCAACAACATCCTGTCGCCCGCCAACGGCAAGCCGATCATCGTGCCCAGCCAGGACATCGTCCTGGGCCTGTACTACATCACGATGGACCGGCCCGGCGAGAAGGGCGAGGGCATGGCCTTCGCCAACATCGGCGAGATCCAGCAGGCCCTGGACGCCAAGGCGGTCACCCTGCACGCCCGCGTCAAGGCGCGCTACAGGACCATCGACGACGAGGGCAATCCCATCACCGTGCGGGTGGAGACTACCCCGGGCCGCATGCTGCTGTCCGAGATCCTGCCGCGCAACAAGATGGTCCCGTTCTCGGTCATCAACCGCCTGCTGACCAAGAAGGAGATCACCAACGTCATCGATCTGGTCTACCGCCACTGCGGCCAGAAGGAGACGGTGATCTTCGCCGACCGGCTGATGAAGCTGGGCTTCGGCCACGCCTGCCGCGCCGGCATCTCGTTCGGCAAGGACGACATGGTCATCCCGCCGGAGAAGCAGGCGCTGGTCGCCGACGCGCAGGAGCGGGTCAAGGAGTACGAGCAGCAGTACCTGGACGGCCTGATCACCCAGGGCGAAAAGTACAACAAGGTCGTCGACGTCTGGTCGGAAACCACCGAGAAGGTGGCCAACGCCATGATGGACGTGATCAAGAAGGACCGTCCGGGCCAGGGCATCAACTCGGTCTACATGATGGCGCACTCCGGTGCGCGTGGCTCGGCCGCCCAGATCAAGCAGCTGGCCGGCATGCGCGGCCTGATGGCCAAGCCGTCGGGCGAGATCATCGAGACGCCGATCATCTCGAACTTCAAGGAAGGCCTGACCGTGCTGGAGTACTTCAACTCCACCCACGGTGCCCGTAAGGGTCTGGCCGACACCGCCTTGAAGACGGCGAACTCGGGCTACCTGACCCGCCGTCTGGTCGACGTGGCGCAGGACGCGATCATCGTCGAGGTCGATTGCGGCACCACCGACGGCATCACCGTCAAGGCCGTGATCGAGGGCGGCGAGGTGATCTCGCCGCTGGCCGACCGGATCCTGGGCCGCACCACGGCCGTCGAGCTGAAAAACCCGCTGACCGGCGAAGTCGTCGTCGGTGCCGGCCAGCTGATCGACGAGGCGCTGGTGGACACGATCGAGCAGGCCGGCATCGACTCGGTGCTGATCCGCTCGGTCCTGACCTGCCACACCCGGGACGGCGTGTGCGCCAAGTGCTACGGCCGCGACCTGGCCCGCGGCACCCTGGTGAACGTCGGCGAGGCGGTGGGCGTCATCGCGGCCCAGTCGATCGGCGAGCCGGGCACCCAGCTGACCATGCGTACCTTCCACATCGGCGGCGCCGCCCAGCGCGGTGCCGAGCAGTCCTCGGTCGAGGCGGCGTTCGACGCGACCCTTCAGATCAAGAACCGCAACGTGGTTCTGAACTCCGAGGGCGTGCCGGTCGTCATGGGCCGGAACTGCGAGCTGGTGCTGGTGGACGACCAGGGCCGCGAGAAGGCGCGTCACCGTATTCCCTACGGTGCCAAGCTGCTGGCGGCCGAGGGCGAGAAGGTCGAGCGCGGCCGCAAGCTGGCCGAATGGGACCCGTACACCCTGCCGATCATCACCGAGCGCGAGGGTATCGCCAACTACGTGGACCTGATCGAGGGCGTGTCCGTCCGCGAGGTCATGGACGAGGCGACCGGTATCTCCAGCAAGGTGGTGGTGGACTGGCGCCAGCAGCCCCGCGGTGCCGACCTCCGTCCGCGCATCACCCTGCGGGACGAGACCGGCGACGTGGTCAAGCTGCCGAACGGCATGGAAGCGCGCTACTACATGTCGGTCGACGCCATCCTGTCGATCGAGAACGGTGCCCGCGTGCGGGCGGGCGACGTGCTGGCCCGCATCCCGCGCGAAGGCTCCAAGACGCGTGACATCACCGGCGGTCTGCCGCGCGTGGCCGAACTGTTCGAGGCCCGCCGCCCGAAGGACTTCGCGATCATCTCGGAGACCGACGGCCGGGTCGAGTTCGGCAAGGACTATAAGACCAAGCGCCGGATCGTGGTCGTTCCCAACGACGAGAGCGAGCAGCCCAAGGAGTATCTGATCCCCAAGGGCAAGCACATCTCGGTCCAGGAAGGCGACTTCGTCCAGCGCGGCGACCTGCTGATGGACGGCAACCCCGTTCCGCACGACATCCTGGCGGTCATGGGTGTGGAGGCGCTGGCCGCCTACCTCACCAATGAGATCCAGGAGGTCTACCGGCTGCAGGGCGTGAAGATCAACGACAAGCACATCGAGGTGATCGTCCGCCAGATGCTGCAGAAGGTCGAGATCGAGGACGCGGGCGACACCACCTTCCTGGTGGGCGAGCAGGTGGACCGTCAGGAGTTCGACATCGAGAACGAGAAGGTCATCGCGGAAGCCGGCGCCGACGGCGTGCAGCTCCGTGCGGCGAAGGCGCGGCCGGTGCTCCAGGGCATCACCAAGGCTTCGTTGCAGACCAAGTCGTTCATCTCCGCCGCGTCGTTCCAGGAAACCACCCGCGTGCTGACCGAGGCCGCCGTCTCGGGCCGCGTGGACAACCTGGACGGCCTGAAGGAGAACGTGATCGTCGGTCGCCTGATCCCGGCCGGTACCGGTTCGGTGGTCAACCGCCTGAAGCAGATCGCCGCCGAGCGCGACCGGGAGACCACCCCGATCGAGCACGACGGCAGCGAGAGCGTCATGCCGGGCCTGCCGGAAAACCGGCCCAACGTGGCGTAAGCCGCGGGACCGACGCCAAGCATGGGGAAAGGGCCGCTCCGGGAAACCGGGGCGGCCTTTTTCGTTGAAACCCTATCGGGCGGGGAGGACGCGAGGCATGGGAACGACATCGGCCATGAGCCTGGAGGATGCGCTCGCCCTTCACCGCGCCGGCCGGCTGGACGAGGCGGAGGCCGCCTACCGAAGCCTCCTCGCCGTCCATCCGGGCCATGCCGACCTGCTCCGTTTCTTCGGACTGCTGCGACACCAGCAGGGGCGAGCCGACGAGGCCATCGACCTGCTGGAGCGGGCGGTAGTCCTGTGCCCGGACTCGGCGGACGGGCGGCGGACGCTGGCGTTGCTGCTGGACAAGCGCGGAGACCGGGACGGCGCGCTTTCCCATTACCGCGCTGCGGCCGGACTCGCTCCCCACGATGCGGGCGTGTTGAACGATTTCGGCTGCGCCCTGATGGAAGCCGGGCACCTGCACGATGCCGCCGGCGTGCTCGAAGGCGCGGCGATGGTGGCGCCGGAGCATGGCCATGCCCTCGCCAACCTCGCCACCGTGCTGAACCGCCTGGGACGGACCGGGGAGGCGCTGGCCTTCGCCGAGCGTGCGGCGGCCGTGCGGCCCGACCATGCGGCGACCTATACCACGCTCTCCATCGCCCTGGCTTCCGCGGGCCTGGTCGGGCGGGCGGTCGATGCCGCGCGTCGCGCGGCGGCGATCGAGCCGGCCGATGCCTCGGCGCTGGTGCAGCTGGGCAATGTCCTGATCGATGCCGGCGATCCCGATGCCGCCGTCCACGCCTATGACCGGGCGCTGGAACGGCAGCCGGATCATCGCGGCGCCACGGAGAACCGGCTCTACGCCCTCCATCTCTCGCCCACGGTCGGCGACCGGGACCTTGCCGCGCAGTTGCGCATTTGGGGGGCCGGCATGTCGAGCCTGTCGGAACCCCGGCCGGATCGGGGGCGCGACCCCGACCGGCGGCTCCGTATCGGCTATGTCTCCGCCGATTTCGGACGGCACCCGGTCGGCTGGTTCCTCTCGCCGGTCCTGCCGAACCATGACCGGGCGACGGTGGAAGTGCATGCCTATTCGGGCCGGGTGGTCGAGGATGAGGTGACCGATCACCTGCGTCGGCACTGCGACTCCTGGTTCTCGACCCTGGGCATGGACGATGCGGCGCTCGCCGGGCGGATCCGGGCGGACGGGATCGACCTGCTGGTCGATCTCTCGGGCCACACTGCCCACAACCACCTTGGGGTGTTCGCCCGGACCCCGGCTCCGGTCCTGGCAACCTGGGGCGGGCTGATCGGCACGTCGGGCCTCCCTGCCATGGACTGGCTGATCGGCGATCCCCGGCAGTGCCCCGCCGGGGCGGAGGAGCTTCACACCGAACGCATCGTCCGGCTGCCCGGGGGTTACGTCCCGTACGGCCCTCCCGCCTATGCCCCTGCCGTGGCGCCGCTGCCGGCCTTGGGCTCGGGCCATGTCACCTTCGGCTGCTTCAACCGGCTCGCCAAGGTCCGGGACGGCGTCATCGCCCTGTGGGCCGGGGTTCTCGATGCGGTGCCCGGCAGCCGCCTGTTCCTCAACACGCGGGAGCTCCGCTGCCCTGACCTCCGCCGCACTGTCGCGGCGCGGTTCGCGCAGGCCGGAATCGATGCCGACCGGCTGGAGCTGGGGCAGGGCGGCGGTCATGCGGACATGCTGGCGGCCTATGCCGGAGTCGACATCGCCCTGGACCCGTTTCCCTACTCGGGCGGCCTCACGACCCTGGAGGCGCTGTGGATGGGGGTGCCGGTCGTCACCTTGCCGGGCCGGCGGTTCTGCTCCCGGCACAGCCTGAGCCATGTGACGGTGCTGGGCCACCCGGAATGGGCCGCAGCCGACGCGGACGGCTATGTCCGGATCGCCGCCGCGCTGTCGCGGGACCGTGAAGCCCTGGCCCGCCTGCGGGCTGGCCTTCGCAACCGCATGGCCGATTCGCCGCTGTGCGACGGCGCGGGTTTCACCCGCGGTCTGGAAGCGGCGTACCGCATGATGTGGCGGCGGCACTGCTCAAGTTGAGGGCGCAAGCTGAGGGCGCAAGTTGAGGATAAATGTCGCGAGGGCCTTCACCCCGGCCGGCTTGCTGCTAAACTGCGGCCGGCGCAAAGGGGGAAGCCATGGAGACCGAGCAGATCATCTCTGCATTCAGGGAAGCGACGACCGTTCCGGTCGAAGCCGTTGGCGAAGCCGCGTCCCGGCGCGACGAGATGGTTCCGATCCTGACCGGGGTCGTCGCGCGGGCAAACGACACGCCGACGCCGGCGCTTGCCGGGGAAGAAGGCCTGCTGTTCCTGGCCGTGCATCTGCTCGGGTCCTGGCGCGCGACCTCGGCCTACCGGACGGTCGCGGGACTGCTGGCGCAGGACTCCGAGAAGGTCGATACGCTGCTGGGCGATGCCATCACCGTGACGGCACATCGCGTGATGTTCAACCTGTTCGATGGCGATCCGGCCCCGCTGATGGATCTCGTCGAGAATCCCGCCGCGGACTGCCATGTCAGGCGGCGCATGCTCGACACCTTGGGCATGCTGACGGTCGCCGGCCGGATCGAGCGGTCCGCCCTGTCGGACTATCTTCGACGCCTGCAGGGGAATCTGGCCGGTGACGGCGACGGCGTCGTGTCGTCCGGCTGGGCGGAACTGATCGCGCAGATGGGCTTCACCGAGCTGCGCGACGCGGTCGAGCAGAGTTTCTGTGCCGGGATCATCGATCCGCAGTTCCTGTCCCGGGAGGATTTCGAGCGGATCCTGGCCGATGCCCAGGCCGGGGAGCTGTTGGTCGGGATCAACGACGAATACACGCCGTTCGGCGATACCGTCACCGAACTCCGGGACTGGACGATCCGCGACGATTGGGAAGGTGAGGCCGCCGAGGAGGAGATCGACCAGGAGGTCGCCCGGATCGCCCGGACCCTGCGTCAGGGCGAACCTGCACTGGCGGGATGGGATGCACCCGGCTATCCCGCCATGGCTTTTCCGGGGATGCCGTCCATCGGCGTCGGCGGTCAGCAGACCGTCTTGAATCCGTACCGGTATGTCGGCCGCAACGACCCCTGTCCCTGCGGTAGCGGCCGGAAGTTCAAGAGGTGCTGCGGCCAGTGGAAATAAGCGGTTCCGTCAGCCCAGGTTGAAGCGCGTGATCGCCCCGGCGAAATCGTCGCCGAAATGGGTGCCGACCCGGATCACGGCGATGCCTTCCGGCACATCCTTGATGCCGGTCTCCAGGCTGGTCAGCAGCGCCATGGGCATGTCCCGGGTGGGGGACATGGCGCGCAGGCCGCGCAGCAGGTCGAGCCCGCCCAGGCCATCCATCACGGCCGATGCGATGATCATGTCCGGCGGCATCCGGACCGCCAGGGCGATCGACTCGATCGGGTCGCGCACGATGACGGTTCGAAAGCCGCAGGCCGCCATCTCGGTGCTGACCAGCTTGCTCACCACCTTGGACGGGGTCACCAGCATGATCTCGACGTCGTGCACCTCGATGTCGGTGATGTCGAACTCGTACCGGACGGGCAGGGTGCGGATGATCTGGTTGGTCGTCGCGACATCGGGGAGCTCTTCCCGGTCCACGGCCTGGGCGAGCCGGTCGGCGAACCGGGTGACATCCTCGATCTGGCGCTCGTTCAGCCGGGTGAGGTTGCCGCCAAGATAGGTCTCCAGGCGGTGCGCGATCAGGTTGACCAGCGGGAATCCGCAGGAGGCGCCGATGCCGCGGAGCTTGCTGGCTTCGCGCCGGAGGATCATGAGAGCCTCCTCGTCGGCCAGCAGGCTGTTCGCCCGTTTGTCCAACGTCTGATAGACAATATCGAGTCGATCCTGCGCATCGTCCTTGAATTCGACACGCAGTTGATCGGCTAGGTCGTCGGCATCGAGATTGACTGACATCGGGAGCATGGCCACGGCGCTGGGAAAAGGGATTACATCATACCCCTTTTGATGCGCATTTGGCACTACTCGTCTTGTGCTAGGCCTGTCGGCGCAGCGTCGAGCCGCTTATGGACACGCCCAAGGGCAGGTCAGGTCCGTTCGTACAGGTCCTGGAACCAGCGCAGGCGGGCCTCGACCTGGGCGATGTCATGGTCCAGCCACTCGGTCAGATGGCCGGGGTCGCCCTCGTGATAGCGCCGCAGATCCTGCAGGCGCGCCAGTTCCGTCTCGTACATGCTGGCGAGCAGGTCGATCTGCTCCTGCTGTTCCTCCTTGTCGAGAAGATGGAGAAAGCGGAGCTTGAGCGTGATCACCAGCTTGTTCAGGTCGTCGGACGACGGGGCGCGGACATTGGCCCGCATCAGGGTCTCGAACTCCCGGCGGCCGGCCTCGGTCACCGTCAGGACCGCGTTGTCCTCCATGCCGGTACCGTCCAGCGCCTCGATGGAGCCGTCATAGCGCAGCAGCTCCAGCGACGTTCCCATCAGGTCGAGCGACGGGCCGACGATGCGGCTGGTGAAATGGCGCAGCGCGCCGGCCAGATCGGCGTAGCGCAGGGAACCCGCCTGGGCGAGCGTTCCGAGTACGGCGAGGCGCACGGCCTCTTTCGGCATCAGTGAATTGTCGCGATACATGGTGCCACTCCCCCGGAAGGTTCCAACGGCTCACCGAGGAACATAGTGCGTCTCCGCCGATAAGTCCATAGCTGCTGTTGAGACGCATTCGCAATTCGTCGATGGACGGAAGAACGGCACGGAACGCCGCACGCCGACGCCCTGTTGAACAGGGTAGCAGATTCACACCACATGGAGACCATCGTGTCCCTCAAAACACTCCTGGCGGCGACCGCGATCCTGACGACCCTGGGCACCGGGGCTTATGCGCAGGACACGCCGGCCATGGGCGGCCGCTCGACGACCGACCAGATGGAAGGTATCCAGACGCCGGAAAGCCTGCCTGCCGGCCGGCAGATGGGCGGCCCGGAAGGGACCCAGCAGTCAAAGCCGGCCGATCCCAAGGTTCAGCCGCAGGGTGCCCGCCAGCCCGCCGTCGGCGGCCAGGACGGCGATACCGCGGCGACCAACGTGACGCCGCCGGCGGGTTCCGGAGGCAAGACCCGCGACGGCGGGACCCCCCAGGCGAATGCAGGCTCCGACACGGAGCGCCCGGCGGCGCTCAACACGACCGAAGCGCAGTCGCCGACGCATTCCCGCGGCGGCGGCGGTCTCGCCGCCAACCAGGTCTATACCGAGGACCTGGCGAAAATGTCCGTGGACCTGTCCGACAAGGAGGATTTCGGCGATGTCGCGGGCACCGTCCTCAACCTGGAGACCGGCAGGATAGACACCCTGCTGATCAGCACCGGCGGGCTGCTCGGGGCCATCGGCGACACCATCTTCGAGGTGCCCTGGAACAAGGTGGCCGGAGTGGACAAGCGCGCCCAGTCCATCCGAGTCAACGCCACCCAGGCCGAGGTCCAGCCCCAGACCGCCGAGGATCAGGCGCGCCAGAGCAACTGATCCCCGACCACGGAAGCTGTCGCGAAGGCGGTCCGACCCTTGCAGGTCAGGCCGCCTTCTTCAGTTCCAGCCGGCTCCAGACATCGAGCAGCGCATCGACCAGATGGTCCATGTCGCCGTCGGTGTGGAGCGGGCAGGGGGTGATCCGCAGCCGCTCGGTGCCGCGCGGAACCGTCGGATAATTGATCGGCTGGACGTAGATATTGTGCCGTTCCAGAAGCTCGTCGCTCGCCTGCTTGCAAAGCCGCGGGTCGCCGACCAGCACGGGAACGATGTGGCTGACCGACCGCAGCACCGGCAGGCCGGCGTCCAGCAGCCGGCGCTTCAGCGTGGCGGCCCGTTCCTGGTGGGAAGCCCGCTCGGCCTGGCTCTGCTTCAGGTGACGCACGCTGGCAAGCGCGCCGGCGGCGATCGACGGAGTCAGCGAGGTCGTGAAGATGAAGCCCGACGCGAAGCTGCGGACCACGTCCACCAGGGCGGACGACGCGGCGATATAGCCGCCCATCACGCCGAACGCCTTGCCCAGCGTCCCCTCGATGATGGTCAGCCGGTGCATCACGCCGTCCCGCTCCGCGACGCCGGCGCCGCGCGGGCCGTACATGCCCACCGCATGGACTTCGTCCAGGTAGGTCATCGCGTTGTGCTTGTCGGCGACGTCGCACAACTCGTCCAGCGGGGCGATGTCGCCGTCCATGGAATAGACGGATTCGAACGCCACCAGCTTCGGCCGGTCGGCCGGCAGCCGGCTCATCAGCTGGTCCAGGTGCTCCGGGTCGTTGTGGCGGAAGACGTATTTCTCGGCGCCCGACTGGCGGATGCCCTCGATCATCGAATTATGGTTGAGCGCGTCGGACAGGATCACGCAGTTGGGCAGCAGCTTGCCCAGCGTGCTGAGCGTCGCCTGGTTCGAGATATAGCCCGAGGTGAACAGAAGGGCCGCTTCCTTGCCGTGGAGGTCGGCCAGCTCGCGCTCCAGCAGGACATGGTAGTGGTTGGTGCCGGAGATGTTGCGGGTCCCGCCGGCACCGGCGCCGCAAGTCTCCAGCGCCTCGTGCATGGCCCGGAGCACGGCGGGATGCTGGCCCATGCCGAGATAGTCGTTGGAGCACCAGACCGTGACTTCCTGGACGGTGCCGCTCGCCCCGTCGTAACGTTTCGCCTTGGGGAAATTGCCCGCCCGGCGTTCCAGATCCGCGAAGACCCGGTATCGGCCTTCACGCTTCAGATTGTCGATCTGGGTCCGGAAGAAGGCTTCGTAATCCATGGCGCGTGATCCGTAGGTTCTCTTTTTTCAACAACGTGTCAGAATTCGACACTTTATGGAACATGTAAATCGGCAGTCGGCCGATGCAGCGTGGCACCGTGTCGCGGTGGCCCGGACCTGCCGAGCCACCGCGAGAAACTAGACGATTCAGTCCACCCGGCATTGATCCTGGTCAAAGGGATCCCGGTAAATGCCTGCCGTCAGGCGACGGCGGCCAAGCCCTTCTCCGTCACCATCGCGAGCGTGTCGTCGAGCGCCTTGCCGAAACGCTCGACCAGGTCGTCCAGCTCGGACGGGCTGATCACCAGCGGCGGCGAGAAGCCGATGGTGTCCCCCATGGCGCGGACGATCAGTCCGTGCTCCTGGGCGAACCGGGCGACATGGCCGCCGATCCCCAGCTTGGGGTCGAACGGGGCCTTGGTCGCCTTGTCCGCCACGATCTCGACGCCCGCGATCAGTCCGATCCCGCGCACCTCTCCCACCAGCGGATGGTCAGCGAAGCGGCGCAGGCCGTCCTGCAGGTGGGGCGCCACCGCCCGGACATGGCCGACGATGTCGCGCTCCTCGTAGATCTTCAGGGTCTCCAGCGCTACCGCCGCGGGCACGGGATGGCCGGAATAGGTGTAGCCATGGCCGAAGGTGCCGATCTTCTCGGACTGGCTGACCATGGCCCGGTAGATCGGCTCGGAGATCATGACCGCCGCGATCGGCAGATAGGCCGACGACAGCGCCTTCGCGACGGTGATGATGTCGGGCTGCAGGTTGAAGGTCTGGGTGCCGAACATCGACCCCGTGCGGCCGAACCCGCAGATCACCTCGTCGGCGATGAACAGGATGTCGTAGCGCTTCAGGACCGGCTGGATCCTGTCGAAATACGTGGCGGGCGGCACGATGACGCCGCCGGCGCCCATCACCGGCTCGGCGATGAAGGCGGCGATGGTGTCCGGTCCCTCGGCCAGGATCAGCTGCTCCAGCTGGTCGGCCAGGCGGGTCGCGAAATCCTCCTCCGTCTCGCCTTCCTCGCCGTAGCGGTAGAAGTGCGGGCAGTCGGTGTGCAGGATTCCGGCGATCGGCAGGTCGAAGTCGCGGTGCAGGTGCGGCAGCCCGGTCAGGCTCGCGGCCGCCACGGTGACCCCGTGATAGCCCTTCTGCCGTGCGATGATCTTCTTCTTGTTCGGCCGGCCCAGCGCGTTGTTGTAGTACCAGACCAGCTTGACGACGGTGTCGTTGGCTTCCGATCCCGAGTTGGTGAAGAACACCTTGGACATGGGCACGGGCGCGATGCGGATCAGCGCCTCGGCCAGGTCGATGCCGGGGTCGTGCGCCTTGTGGCCGAAGGCATGATAGAACGGCAGCTTGCGCATCTGGCGCGTCGCCGCCTCCACCAGCCGCTCCTCGCCGAAGCCCAGCGCGGTGCACCACAGGCCGGCCATTCCCTCGATATAAGCCTTGCCCGTGTCATCGAAGACATGGACGCCGGCGCCCCGCTCGATCACCAGCGGTCCGACCTCCTCGTGGGTCTTCAGGTTGGTGTAGGGGTGCAGGTAGAACGCCTTGTCGCGGCTCGCCGCCGAATTTCCGACCTTGGTCATTTCTCGCTCTGTCCGTTCCGATCCGACTTGGTCCCTCGGATCAGATCGTACTGCGGCACCCCCTTGGCAACCAAGGAACTTCGGTGCGGGGCCGCCATGCGGGCACTTGTCCCGGCATGGCGGCTTCAAGAGGCCCGGAACTACTTCTTGACGGCGGTGCTCGTCTGCTGGGACGACACGACGTCGGCGATGGACCACAGGAAGTCGGTCTGCACCGTTCCGGCGAAGATCGGGTCGTTGCGGCCGATATAGAAGGTGGTCGCGTATCCCGTGCCGCTGCCGGTCCCGAAATTGACGGCGGCCAGGGAATGGCAGGTCATGCAGTTGGTCTCCACGCCCACCTGACCGGTCCAGGCGACGCCCGTGTTCGGATCGGTGACCGGCCGGCTGACGCTGAAGACCTCGGCGTTGAACCCGGACTCCAGGTACGGATTGTAGACGACCACGGGCTTGCCGTCGTTGTTGCCGCCGTTGATCGGCTGGTTCGGGCTGATCATCTGGTAGCCGATGGACATGGCGTAGTGGGCGGCCGGCATGCTCAGCGCCGCGGGCTGGGCGGACGCGATCGCGTCGCTGCTGGGCAGGGGCGGGTTCATCGGCGCCGGCGTCCAGAAATAGGTCTGCCACGTCCATTCGGCCATCTCGCGCGACGTGACATGCATCGCCATCAGCAGCAGGTAGTCTCCGGCGGCGACGTTGTATCCCTCGGCGTTGAACGCGGCGACGTTGCCGGAGGTCACGGCATAAGTGATGAAGTCGCCGAGCCCGTAGGTCGACGCCGCCGTCTGGCCGCTGCAGGTGCCGTCGATCCCGGTGGACGTGGACGCCCCCGGATTGGTGACATCCACATAGACGCATCCGGGCCACGCCGTCTCGGGATAGCCTGAGGCCACGATCTCGGCGGTCACGACCGGAGTGCCAGGCCAGGCCGGCATGGCATAGTACTTGCCGCCGATCAGTTCCGACTGCGAGACGATCTTGTAGACAGGCTTGATCGACACCGCCGTGACCGGAAAGGTCGGGATCTCCGCCTGGCCCGCCTTGTACAGGGCCTGGATGGTCGACAGGACGAACAGCTTATTGTCATTGATGAACTTGGCGGCGGTCGGATCGTAGGCGACCGTCTCGAAGATCTGCGTGTCCGGGGTCACCGCCGTCGCGGCCGGCGCCGCCGCCTTGGGCTTCGGCGCCGAGCTGTCGATCCCGAACTTCCGGAGCTGGGTGACCGGCTTGAGGCCCAGGCTGCGGGCCCGGCCGGACCCCGTGGTCCTGGCGGCGGTATCGGTGGCCGTGGACGGCGCCGTGCTCATGTCGACCAGGTCCTGCTTGGTCAGCCACGTGAGATAAACGGGGGCATTGGCGATGCCATAGGCCGTCTGCGTCGTCGGCGCCGTCAGCGAAGCCCAGAGTCCCCAGCCGTGCCGGTAGATCGCGGCGGTATCCGCGTTGTTGACGGCCGTCAGGAGCGCGGTTTCCGGGGCCGGAAACACGTAGTCGGGGATCGCGGGATTCGGCAGGGGAACACCGTAATTCGGATCCGCCGCCTGGGCCGGAGCGGCGAGCAGCGCCAATGTCGCGAGCAGGCACGCTGAAAAAGCGTCATAATACTTCATTAGGAAATCTCCTGCGGGAAACTCAAGGCATGAAACACGTTTTAGGAAATGTGAGCGTATAGTGACTCTATGAAAAATAACATCAAGAATTCTCCGGAGAAGCCCACGGGCCTGTAAGGGGAACCCCGTTGCGGTCTCCTCCGACTACACCGACGTGCCACGACGAAGAAAAACACCCGCTACCCCTTCTAGAGGAGTTGGTCAAAACCAATAATTGGTTGATGATCGACAGCGTTCGGACTGAAAATGGGTTTGCGGAGAACAGATATAAACGGAAGCAGGGCAATCTATACCGCGTAATGTTCAAGGCTTGCGCATTCATGTCGGTAAAAAATAGGCAGAATGTTGATGCCGTAGGCAATGAGAGATTGATGAACGTTGCAAGTCCGCACTAGTCATGGCTTGAGGTCTTTGACTGTCGGAATCAGCTAATTTTTACTTAAACCTGTTTCGAAATGGAGTAACCGGCGAGCCCCGGGTCCTCCCGCCTTGAGGAGATGTCACCTTGACCATGCAGACTGACGACGCGATCTCCCTCGGCGACATGCTGCGGACCCGGCCGGCCGGAGCGCAGGAAGCCCCCTCGCGGATCGCCGTGTTCCTCCAGGATCTCTATGGCGGCGGGGCGGAGCGCGTGATGCTGGCGCTCGCCACCGGCATCGCGCGGCGCGGCTACCCGGTCGATCTCGTCCTGGTGCGGCGGGAAGGAGCCTATGTGGACGATATCCCGCCCGGCATCCGCGTGGTCGAGCTCGGCACCCGGCGCACCGTCAACAGCATCGTGGCGCTGGCCCGCTATCTCCGGCGCGAGCGCCCCGCCGTGCTGCTGACGGCGCTGGTCCATGTCAATATCGCGGCCCTGCTGGCGCGTCTCCTGGCCGGCGGCCGGACCCGGATCGCCATCACCGAGCACAACCAGATCAGCCGCAACATGGGGGCCAAGGCCAATTCGACGCTCCGGATGGCCTACCGGCTCGTGCCCTACCTGTATCCCCGCGCGGCGAAGATCATCGCGGTGTCCGGCGGCGTCGCCGACGACCTGACCCGCTTCGCGGGGCTGGACCGGGCGCGAATCGACGTGGCCCACAATCCCGTCGTCACGCCCGACCTGCTGACCCGCGCCGCGCAGCCGGTCAACCATCCCTGGTTCGCCGAGGGGGAACCGCAGGTGATCCTGGGGGTGGGTCGCCTGTCGCCGCAGAAGGATTTCGCCACCCTGCTGCGCGCCTTCGCCCGGGTCCGGGCCGAACGCCCGGCTCGGCTGCTGATCCTGGGGGAAGGGGCGCTCCGCCCGGAGCTGGAGCGGCTCGCCGACGAACTCGGGATATCCTCGGACGTGCAGCTGCCGGGATTCGTCGACAATCCCATGGCCTTCATGGCGAAGGCCTCGCTGTTCGTGCTGTCGTCCCGGTTCGAGGGGCTGCCCACGGTCCTGATCGAGGCGATCGCCTGCGGCACCAGCACTGTCTCGACCGACTGCCCCAGCGGACCGCGCGAGATCCTGGAGGACGGCAGGCTCGGCGGGCTGGTTCCCGTCGGCGACCCCGGGGCGCTTGCCCATTTCATCGAGCAGGGGCTGGACAATCCGGTACCCGCCGAGCTGCTGCGCGCCAAGGCGGAGGAGTTCACCGTCGAGCGGGCAGTGGACCGCTACCTGGAACTGCTTCAGCCGGCGGCGGCACGCTCCATCGCGTAGCGCGCCGGCTCCGGCTCGGCCATCGGCGGGGCGGCCTCCTGCGGGCGGTGGCCGATCGCGGCGCCGACCATGACCAGCGTCGGCCCGTCGCCCAATTCCGCGGCGGCGCGGGCCGGCAGGGTCGCAAGGGTCGCGAAGCAGCGGCTCTCGTCGGGACGGGTGCCGTTCTCGATGGCGGCCGCCGGCGTGTCGGGCGAAAGCCCCGCCTCGATCAGCCTGGCGCTGAAATGCGCCAGCTGGCTTCGCCCCATGTAGATCGCCAGCGTGCCGTCAGGATTGGCGAGCCTGCCCCAGTCCATCGCCCGGGTCGCATCGTCGTCCAGGCAGTGGGCGGTGACGAACTGGACGCTGCGCGACACCCCGCGGAGCGTCAGCGGGATCTGCGCCGCCGCGGCGCAGCCGAGCGCCGCCGTAACGCCGGGCACGATCGACACCTCGATGCCGTGGCGGCGCAGATACTCCGCCTCCTCGCCCGCGCGGCCGAACATCAGCGGGTCGCCGCCCTTCAGCCGGACCACGCGCCGGCCCCGGCAGGCATGCTCCAGAAGCAGGGCGTTGATCTCGGTCTGCTTCACCGAATGGCGCCCGGCCCGTTTGCCGACCGAGATCCGCTCGGCGTCCCGGCGGGCGAACTCCAGGACTCCCTCCCCGACCAGGTGGTCGTACAGGATGACGTCGGCCCGCTTGATGGCCCGGATCGCGGCCAGGGTCAGCAGGTCGGGATCACCCGGCCCGGCGCCGACCAGATGGACCATGCCGGGACCGGGATCGGCGCCGTCGGCGGCGGTCCGGCCGAGCAGGCGTTCCATCTCCGCGCGGGCCTCGTCCTCCCGGCCATGCATCGCCAGCTCGCCGGCGCGCCCGTCCAGGACCTCGTCCCAGTAGCGCAGGCGCTGGCGCGTGGTCGGAAGCGCGTCCTGGACCTTGCGGCGGAACTCTCCGGCGAGCCGGGCCAGCCTTCCGAAAGCCGAGGGGACCGCCAGTTCCAGCCGCTGGCGGATCAGCCGGGCCAGGGCCGGCGCCAGCCCGCCGGTCGAGACGGCGACCACCACCGGCGAGCGGTCGAGGATCGCCGGGAAGATGAAGTCGCAGTGTTCCGGCTTGTCCACGACGTTCAGCGGAACCCCGCGCGCCCTGGCGAGGCCAACCAGCTCAGCGGTCAGGCGCGCGTCGTCGGCGGCATCCACCACCAGGGCTACATCGTCGAGGGCCGCCGGGGTGAAGTCGGCGGCGGCCAGATTGCGGACGTCGGCACCTGCCCGGCGCAGCAGGGCCGTCTTGTTGCCCGCCATCTCGCCGGAGCCGATCACCAGGCACGGCCGTCCCTTCCTCAGGTCCATGAAGAGGGGCATATAGGGCAGCAGCTCAGGCTGCCTGGTCGCGTCGCGCATCGGCGATAAGCTCCTTCAGCTCCGGAATGCAGGATCCGCAGTTGGTGCCGGCCTTGAGCGCGGCGCCGACCTGTTCGGCCGAGGTCAGCCCGCCGTCGCGGATGGCGCAGGCGATGCGGTTCAGGCCGACATTGAAGCAGGCGCAGACGACCCGCCCCCCGTCCGGCCCCGCATCCGGCCCCCCGTCCGGCCCCCGTCCGCTCAGCAGCCCGCAGCGCGCATCCGTGTCGATCGACGGGGTGTCGAACAGCCCGACCAGCCATTCCCGCGCGGGCAGGGCAGGGCCGAAGCTGAGGAACAGGCAGGCCTCCAGCCGGTCCCCGTCGAGCCGCGCCCAGCGATGAATGCCGCGCCGGACATCGTGGTAATCGATCCCCGGCAGCCGGGGCAGCAGCGTCTCTGCCCATGCCGGGATGTCGGTCGGCGCTGCGGTGCCGGCCAGGATCAGGATGGTGCAGCCCGCCGCCTTGACCCGCGACCAGTATCCGGCGTCCTCCGGGGGGCGAACCTCCTCCCGGGTGATCAGGAAGGCGGTCCATGCCGGTTCGAAGGGCGCAAGGCTGACGGCGGTATGCTTCAGCTCCGGCTGGCCGGAGATGGGATCGGTGACCGGGGCGACCAGCGCGTTGACGCCGCCCTCGGCCGAGAATTGCCGGTTCCAGTGCATCGGCGCGAAGAGCCGGCCCGGCGGCTGGTCGGCGGTGATCCTGACCCTGAGCGTGGCGCGGCCCCGGGCGGAGCGGACCACCGCGAGCCCGCCGTCCACCAGGCCGGCGACCGCCGCATCCGCCGGGCTGACCGCGACGAACGGCTCGGCGATGTGGCTGGACAGGCGGGGCACCCGGCCTGTGCGGGTCATGGTGTGCCACTGGTCGCGGATACGGCCGGTGTTCAGGGCATACGGGAATTCGGTGCCCGTCGCCGTTCCGGGAGCGGCCGCCCGCACCGGCACGAAGGCCGCTCGGCCGTCCGCCGTCGGGAAACGGCCGTCCCCGAACAGCCGGGAGGTTCCGGGCGCCGGCCATTGGACCGGCTCCAGAGCGTCGTAGTCGGCGTCGGCCAGCGCGCCGATGTCGAACACCCGGCCGCCGTCGTTCTCGAACCCCGACAGCGTCGCGTGCTCGCGGAAGATGTCCGCCGCGGACCCATAGCTGAACGCCTCGCCCCAGCCCATGCGGGCCGCGACCTGCGCGACGATCCACCAGTCGGGCCTGGCCTCGCCCGGAGGGGGCAGGAAGGCGCGCTGGCGCGAGATGCGGCGTTCGGAGTTGGTGACGGTGCCGTCCTTCTCCCCCCAGGCCGCCGCCGGCAGCAGCACGTCGGCATGGGCCGTGGTGTCGGTATCGCGGGTGCAGTCGGAGACCACGACGAACTCGCACGACGCCAGCGCGCGGGTCACCCGGCCGGCGTCGGGCAGGCTGACGGCGGGGTTGGTCGCCATCACCCACAGCGCCTTGATGCGGCCAGCCTCGACCGCCTGGAACAGGTCGACCGCCTTCAGCCCTTCCCGATGCGCGATCCGGGGCGCCCCCCAGAAACGGCCGACCCGCTCGATCGCCTCCGGGGTGAACGCCATGTGCGCCGCCAGCTGGTTGGCGAGCCCGCCGACCTCGCGCCCGCCCATGGCGTTGGGCTGGCCGGTGACCGAGAACGGCCCCATGCCCGGACGGCCGATGCGGCCGGTGGCGAGGTGGCAGTTGACGATGGCATTGACCTTGTCGGTCCCGTGGGACGACTGGTTCACGCCCTGGGAATAAACCGTGACGGTCGCTTCCGTCCCGGCGAACCAGCCGTAGAACCGCTCGACCTCGTCGGCGTCCAGCCCGCAGGCCGCGGCGACCGCCCGCGGCTCCCCGGCCCCGGCCGACAGGGCCTCGGCGAAACCGCTTGTGTGCCGGGCGATATAGTCCCGGTCCAGGGCTCCCGACCGGTCCAGATATGCGAGCAGACCGTTGAACAGGGCCACGTCGCTGCCGGGCGTGAGAGCCAGATGCAGGTCCGCGGCGTCGCAGGTCGCCGTCCGGCGCGGGTCGATCACCACGACCCTGGTTCCCCGCTCGGCCCGCGCCCGCACCAGCCGCTGGTACAGCACCGGATGGCACCAGGCGAGATTGCTGCCGACCAGCACGACCAGATCGGCCAGTTCCAGGTCCTCATAATTGCCCGGCACCACGTCCCCGCCGAACGCGCGGCGGTGGCCGGCCACGCTCGACGCCATGCACAGGCGGGAGTTGGTGTCGATGTTCGCCGAGCCGATGAAGCCCTTCATCAGCTTGTTGGCGACATAATAGTCTTCCGTCAGCAATTGTCCTGAAACGTAGAAGGCGACGGCGTCCGGACCGTCTCGGTCGATGACCGCGCGGAACCGGTTCGCCACCGTCTCCAGCGCCTCGTCCCAGGTCGTGTCCCTGCCGTCGACCACGGGATGCAGCAGTCGGCCGTCCAGCCCCAGCGTCTCCCCCAGGGCGCTTCCCTTGGAGCAGAGCCGGCCGGAATTGGCCGGATGCTCCGGGTCGCCCGAGACCGTCCAGCCGCCCGCGCCGTCGGCCTTGGCGACCACGCCGCAGCCGACGCCGCAATAGGGGCAGGTGGTGCGGACGGCGCCGGTCACGACGCCGCCGCGGGCTGGCCGGGGGGCATGCTCAGGCCCAGCCGGATCAGGCCGTTCTCGACACGGACCGGGAAGGTCCCGGTACAGCCCTCGTCCGGTCCCGTGGCCTCGCCGGATGCCAGGTCGATGACCCAGTTGTGGAGCGGGCAGGTGACCCGCGCGCCGTGGACGATGCCCTGGGACAGGGGGCCGCCGGCATGGGGGCAGCGGTCACGCACCGCGAACACGTCGTCGGCGGCGGTGCGGAAGACCGCGATGTCGCCTTGCTTCGTCTTGACGACCCGCGCGCCGGCCGGCGGGATGTCGGCGACCCGGCCGACCTCGATCCAGGTGATGTCTTCCTTCATGATCCTCACCCTACCGTCGCGAGCGACGCGAACTCATGGGAGTCGACGCCCTGGGAAGCGCGCTCCTCCCACGGGTCGGTCTGCGAGAACACCTGCGAGAACCGGAAGCGGGCGAACAGGGCGCGGCGGCCCTCGCCGTCATCGACCACCCGCTTCTTCACATAGTCGAGGCCGACCCGCTCGACCCACGGCGCCGTGCGGTCCAGGTACCGGGCCTCTTCCCGGTAGAGCTGAAGGAAGGCCCCGCAATATTCCAGCACCTGCCCCTCGGTCTCGACCTTGGCCAGGAAGTCGCATTCGCGGACCTTCATGCCGCCGTTGCCGGCGACGTAAAGCTCCCAGCCGCTGTCCACCGCGACGACGCCGAAATCCTTGATCGTCGCCTCGGCGCAGTTGCGCGGGCAGCCCGACACCGCCAGCTTGACCTTGTGCGGCGTCCAGGTGCCCCAGGTCATCCGCTCCAGCTTGACGCCCATGCCGGTGGAGTCCTGGGTGCCGAACCGGCACCATTCGGACCCGACGCAGGTCTTCACGGTCCGCAGCCCCTTGGCATAGGCGTGGCCGGAGACCATGCCGGCGTCGTTCAGGTCCTTCCAGACGGCGGGAAGGTCTTCCTTCCTCACGCCGAACAGGTCGATCCGCTGGCCGCCGGTGACCTTGACCGTCGGGATGGCGAACTTGTCCACGACGTCGGCGATGGCCCGCAGTTCCTTGGCGGAGGTCAGGCCGCCCCACATGCGCGGCACGACCGAATACGTGCCGTCCTTCTGGATGTTGGCGTGGGCGCGCTCGTTGATGAAGCGGGACTGGTAATCGTCCTTGTACTCGCCCGGCCATGCCGCCAGCAGATAATAGTTCAGCGCCGGCCGGCAGGTGTGGCAACCGTTGGGCGTCTTCCATTCCAGCGCCCGCATCACCGCCGGGATGCTCTTCAGCTCCCCCGCCACGATCAGCCGGCGCACGTCGTCGTGGGGATGGTGGGTGCATTTGCACAGGGGCTTGGCGGCCGCGGCGGCCTGGTATTCGTCGCCGAGCGACAGTTCCAGAAGCTGCTCGACCAGCCCGGTGCAGCTCCCGCAGGAGGCCGAGGCCTTGGTGTGGGCGCGGACATCCTCCAGGGTGGCCAAGCCCTTTTCCGCTATCGCCCTGGTGATCGAGCCCTTGCACACGCCGTTGCAGCCGCAGATCTCGGCACTGTCCGGGAGCGCGGCGACGGCGGCCCTGGGATCGGCGGAGGCGGCTCCCCCGACCCCCTGGCCGAAGATCAGGGTGTCGCGGATCGCCGCGATGTTCTCCCCATCTCGGAGCATCTGGAAATACCAGGCGGAGTCCCTGGTGTCGCCATACAGCACGACACCTTCGATGAAGTCCTCCTTGACGTTGATGCGCTTGTAGACGCCGCGGGTGTCGTCGCGGAAGACGATCTCCTCGCAGTCTTCGCCGCCGTTGAAATTGCCGGCGGAGAACACGTCGATGCCGGTGACCTTCAGCTTGGTGCCGGTGACGGTGCCGGCATAGGCGGATTCGGCGTTGCCGGTGAGCTGGTCGGCGCAGACGCGCGCCATGTCCCAAAGCGGCGCGACAAGGCCGTATACCGCTCCCCGGTGCTCGACGCATTCGCCGACCGCCAGGATGGCCGGATCGGAGGTCACCATGTGGTCGTCGACGACGATGCCGCGCTCGACCTCGATGCCGGCCGATTTGGCCAGGCTGGTGCTGGGGCGAATGCCGACCGCCATGACGACGATGTCGGCCGGTATCTCGCGGCCGTCTTCCAGCAGCACCCCGGTGACGCGGTCCTCCCCGAGGATCGCCTCGGTGGTGGCGCCGGTGATGATGTCGATGCCCCGGCCCGCAAGCTCGACCTTGAGCATCAGGCCCGCCGTCTCGTCAAGCTGGCGCTCCATGATCGTGCCCATCAGGTGGATCACGGTCACGGCCATGCCGTTGGCGGCCAGCCCGTTGGCCGCTTCGAGGCCGAGCAGGCCGGCGCCGATGACGACGGCGTGCCTGCCGCCCCCGGCGGCCCTCCTCAGCATCTCTTCCACGTCCGATATGTCGCGGAAGGGCACCACGCCGGGCAGGCCGCGGCCGGCGACCGGGATGATGAAGGGGATGGACCCGGTCGCCAGCAGCAGCTTGTCGTAACCGACGGTCCGGCCGGCGGCCGAGGTCACCGTGCGGGCCTCGCGGTCGATGGTCTCGACCTTCTCGCCGGTGAACAGGGTGATGCAGTTGTGTTCGTACCAGGAACGGTCGTTGAGGATGATCTGGTCGAAGGTCTTCTCGCCGGCAAGCACCGGGGAGAGCATGATGCGGTTGTAGTTCACGTGGGGCTCCGCGCCGAACACCGTGATGTCGTAGCGGTCCGGATCGCGCTTGAGCAGTTCCTCGACGGTGCGGATGCCGGCCATGCCGTTGCCGACGACGACGAGGCGTTCCCTGGTTCTTGCCATCATGTTCATGGGTCGGTTCTCCGGCTCAGGCGGCATCGGCATCGGCGGGACGATGCCGGGCGTAGAGGAAGCGCAGCACCTCGCCGCGGCAGTGGGCGTAGGTCGCGTCGTCGGCGAGGTCGAGGCGCTTGCGCGGACGCTCCAGCGGGATGTCCAGCACCTCGCCGACGGTGGCGGCGGGGCCGTTGGTCATCATCACGATGCGGTCGGACAGCAGCACCGCCTCGTCCACGTCGTGGGTGATCATGATGACGGTGTTGCGCAGGGCGGTCTGGATCTGCATCAGCGCGTCCTGGAGCCGGGCGCGGTTGAGCGCATCGAGCGCGCCGAACGGCTCGTCCATCAGCAGCACCTTGGGCTCCATCGCCAAGGCCCGGGCGATGCCGACCCGCTGCTTCATGCCGCCGGAAATCTCGGACGGATGCTTGCCGACGGCGTGCGCCATGCCGACCAGGTTCAGGTTGTGCAGGGTCCAGTCGTGGCGCTCCTGCGCGCCGCGGGTCTTGCCGAACACCTTGTCCACGGCCAGCCGGACATTGTCGTAGACGGTCAGCCAGGGCAGCAGCGAGTGGTTCTGGAACACCACGGCCCGGTCGGGGCCCGGCGCGTCGACCAGCTTCCCTTCCAGGAAGACCCCGCCCAGCGTCGGCTTCAGCAGGCCGGCGACGATGTTGAGCAGGGTGGACTTGCCGCAGCCGGAATGGCCGATGATGCTGACGAACTCGCCCCGGGCGATCTTCAGGTCCACGTCGCGCACCGCCGGCACGGGCGACTTCCGGGGATTGAAGGTGATGCCGACGCCCTCGATGCTGAGATATGCGGTCATGTCGGGTCTCTCCTCAGCGCTTGGTATGGTCGAAACGGCGCTGGATCAGGTTCATGCCCATGTCCAGCAGGATGCCGACCAACCCGATCACGATGATGGCGACGATGATGCTCGACACGTTCAGGTTGTTCCATTCGTCCCAGACGAAGAAGCCGATACCGATGCCGCCGGTCAGCATCTCGGCCGCCACGATGACCATCCAGGCGATGCCCAGGGACAGGCGCATGCCGGTCAGCACGTGGGGCAGGGTGGCGGGCAGCAGGATGTGGCGGACCATCTCGATCCGGTTCAGCCGCAGGACGGCCGCCACGTTGCGGTAGTCGTTGGGGATCGCCTCGACCCCGGCAGCGGTGTTCAGGATCATCGGCCAGATGCTGGTGATGAAGATCACGAAGATCGCCGAGGGATCGACCGCGCGGAACAGCAGCAGCCCGATCGGCAGCCAAGCCAGCGGGCTGACCGGACGCAGGATCTGGATCAGCGGCGCCCAGCCCTTGCGGAAGATCGCGCTGGATCCCATCAGGAATCCGACCGGGACCCCCACCAGGGCGGCCAGCAGGAAGCCCGCCGTCACGCGGCCCAGCGAGTAGAGCACCTGCCAGAACAGCCCCATGTCGTTCGGGCCGTTGCTGTAGAACGGGTCCGACAGCAGCTCTACGCCGCGGTCCCAGGTCTCCCCGATGCCGGGAAAGCCGCCGCCCAGGTTGACGGCGATCAGGTGCCACGCCAGCAGCACCACCAGGAGGGTGATGGCCGGCAGCACGACGTCGGGCAGCGCCTGGTAAAGCCGCTCGCGGAGGCGGGCCGCCGCCGAGGAGGTCACGGCGACAGGGGTTTGTGGCTGGACTGCGGGCGAGTTCGTGGTCTCGTCCACCGGGACGCTGGTCATGTCGGGAGATCCTTGATGAAGCGGGATGAACGGACGGTTCAGACGTTGGCCTGGGCGAGCGCGTCCAGGTCGATCTTGAGTTTCGAAACCTCGAAGCCGCGCAGGTATCCCACCGGGTCGGCCGGATCGAAGGTGCGGCCGTCGAGGAAGCGGTCCGGCCCCATGGCGATCGGCTGGGTGGCGTCCCCCAGGGTCCAGGGCTCCGCCCGCGTTCCTTCTGACTTCCAGTCCACGGTCGGGTAGGGGACGCCCAGTTCCTTGGCGGCATCCCGGTAGATGTCGGTGCGGAACACCGCCTCGGCGGTCTTCGCGAAATTGACCGGCTGCTCGATCTGGCCCCAGCGCGCCATCTGGGTCAGGTACCACACGGCCTGGCTGCGCCACGGGAAATTGGCGGCATAGCGGTGGAACACGTTGAAGTCCGGCATCGGCAGTGCCGGTTCCTTCGGCGCGTACTGGAAGGTGCCGGTCATCGACATCTTGACCACGTCGGCCGGCGCGTTGACGTAGGCCTTCTGCGAGATGATCTCGACCACCTCCATCCTGTTGCCCGGCTCGTCCATCCACTGCGCCGTCTCGATCAGCGCGCGGATCAGGGCTTTGTGGGTGTTGGGGTTGGCGTCGGCCCAGTCCTGGTTGACGCCGAAGACCTTCTCGATCTTGTTGTTCCAGATGTCGTAGTTCGTCACCAGGGTGCGGCCGATCCCGGCCTGCACGGCGCGCGCGTTCCACGGCTCGCCGACGCAGTAGCCCTGGATGTTGCCGGCCTGGAGGTTGGCGACCATCTGCGGCGGAGGGATCACGATCAGGCGGACGTCCTCGTCCGGATCGATGCCGGCCGACGCCATCCAGTAGCGCAGCTCGTAATTGTGGGTGCTGACCGGGAACACCATGGCGAAGGTCAGCGGCTCCTTCCCGGCCTTCCTGTCGGCGTCGATCACCTTCTTCAGGGCGGCGGCGCCGACCGGGTGCTTCTTCATGGTGTCGGGGTCGATCTCGACCATGCGGTCGTAGAGGGCCGTCGAAACGGTGATGGCGTTGCCGTTTAGGTCCATGGAGAACCCGGTGACCGTCGGCTTCTGGATCGCGCCGATGCCGAGCGTCGCGGCGAGCGGCATGCCGGCCAGCATGTGCGCGCCGTCGAGCGCCCCAATCATCACCTTGTCGCGGATGTTGGCCCAGGACGCCTCCTTGGACAGCGTCACGTCCAGGCCGTGCTTCTTGAAGAAGCCCTTTTCGGAGGCGATCACCAGCGGCGCGCAGTCGGTCAGCGGGATGAAGCCCAGGGTCAGCTGCGGCTTCTCGATCCCGTCGGTGCCGGCCGCCCAGGCGCCCGCCGGGGTGACGGCCCGGATCGCGGAGAGCAGCGCCGCGGTCCCGGCGAGCGAGGCGCCGGCCTTGAGGATGCCGCGGCGGTCCTGCCGGGCGGTGAGCTTGGAGGTGAACAGTGCAGGGTCCTTGGACATCGCTCGCTCCATCGGCCGAAATCTCGGCAATAAAAAAGGCGCCGGAACGTCGAGCGGGCTGTTGGGAGCCGCTCGGCATTCGGACGCCATTATCCGGGGTAGGTCGTTCCGCCGTTGGACCGACACTGTCTCGTGCGCCTGGCGCTCCGCCATTGGATCGCCGCGCCGCACGCTGTTTGTTCTAGCAAGCCGCGTGCCACTACTCGGCAGGCGCGGAAAGCCGCGGAAAGGCTGACTTCCGCTCCAGCCCGACTGTCCGAACGGCCACCGAATTGCCTGCGATCCCGCCACTGCCGGTCAAAAATTGTGCAGTGCGGAATTTTGCCTGGAAAATGATCAGGGGCTGATCGGGCAAACCAAGCTATTTCAACGGTTTGGGTGACGGCCTCGTCAGCCCTTGAACAGTTGGGAGAGCGACAGGATGTTCTCCGCGATCTCCGCGAGGCGCTTGTTCTGGTCCATGGCGAGCTTGCGGAGGAAGCGGTATGCCTCTTCTTCGGTCACGCCCTTGTGCGCCATCAGCAGGCCCTTGGCCCGCTCGACCACCTTGCGGTCGGCCAGTGCCGTCTTGGACCTGTCCAGTTCCTCCTGGAGCCTGCGGAACTTGGTGAACTGCACGATCGCGATCTGGAGGATCGACTTGACCATCTTCGGGCTGAGCCCGTCGGCGACATAGACGCTGACCCCGGTCTCGATCGCCTCGCTGATCAGCGTGCTGTCTTCCTGGGCAACGAACATCGCGATCGGCCGCGGGTTCTCGCGGTTGATCGTGATCAGGTTCTCCAGATAGTCGCGGTAGGGGGACTCCAGGTCGATGATGACCAGGTCGGGCTGGTGCGTCCTGATGCCCTCGCGCAGATCGTCATCCTTGCTGATGGTGGCGACGACGTCATACCCGGCTTCCTTGAGGCCGGACAGGACGACATCGGACCTCTCGGGATTCTCATCGACGACCAGAAGGCGCAATTCCAACGTTCCTGTGGGCTGTCATCACCGCTGCATCGCGTGAAGGACAAGCAAGCCTTAGGCCACGGGATGACGGCGAACGGGGAGGCGTTGGGAGGTTCTATTTCTTGGCCACAGATGCACGCAGATGGGCGCAGATATGAATCATGGATAAGCGCCGGCGGATCACGGGAGATCCTGCATGCCGAAGCCCATCTGAGTTTATCTGCGTGTATCTGTGGCCCAAAAACCGGAAGCGCCGGCTCCCCGTCAGTACCAGGGCCGCGTCCGCGTCAGGTGGGGCTTCGGCGGCAGCGTCGTCTCCGCGCTCAGCTCGGCGTAGGCGTGGGCGATGGAGGCCGCCACGGCGGCGTTGTTGCGGACCAATGCTATGTTGGCCTCCAGGCTGGCGCCGCCGGTCAGTTCCTCCAGGCGGGACAGCAGGAACGGGGTCACGTCCTTGCCCTTCACGCCCCGCGCGTCGGCATCGGCCAGCGCCTGGGCGATCGCTCCGTCGACCAAACCCTGGTCGAGCGCCGCCGACTGCGGGATCGGGTTGGCGATCACGGCGCCGCCGTTCAGGCCGAGCTGCCACTTGGCGCGCAGGATACGCGCGACCATCGCCGGGCTGTCGCAGCGGGATGCCAGCCTGATCCCGCTGGAGCGGGTGTAGAAGGCCGGCAACTCGTCTGTGCCGTAGCCCAGCACGGGGACGCCGCGGGTTTCCAGGTATTCGACCGTCTTGGGCAGGTCCAGGATCGCCTTGGCGCCGGCGCAGACCACGGCGACGTTGGTGGTCGCCAGCTCGTCCAGGTCGGCGGAGATGTCCAGCGTGCTCTCGGCGCCGCGGTGGACGCCGCCGATGCCGCCGGTGGCGAAGACCGCGATCTCCGCCAGCGCCGCGCAGATCATGGTGGCGGAAACCGTGGTGGCACCGTCGGCGCTGGTGGCGAGCGCCACCGGCAGGTCGCGCCGGCTCAGCTTCATGACCTCGCGGCCGGTTGCCCCGCTGTTGGCGAGGTGTTCCAGGTCGTCGTCGGTCAGGCCGATCCGGATGCGCCCGTCGAGCACCGCGATCGTCGCCGGGATGGCGCCGCCGTCGCGGATCGTCTGCTCCACCAGGCGGGCCGTCTCCACGTTCCGGGGATAGGGCATGCCGTGGGAAATGATGGTCGATTCCAGCGCGACCACGGCCTTTCTGGCCTGGAGCGCCTCGGCGACCTCGGGATGGATGGCAAGGTAATCGTGCATGCCCGTAGTTTACGCGGATTTCCGCAAAAGTCCCGCGCGTTCGATGGCCAGGTCGGCGTTAAGCGCCGGGTTCACGGTTTCCGCCGCCTCCACCGCCCAGGCGGCGCAGGCGAGGCCGATCCGCATCGCGTCCTCCATGGGATGGCCGCCTATCCGGCCGAAGATGACGCCCGCCACCAGCGCGTCGCCCGCGCCGGTAACCTCGTGGACATCGACCGGCGGCGGCAGGAAGAAGTCGTAATCGAAGGGGGAGGCGACGAAGGCTCCTTCCTGCCCCCGGGTGATCACCACGCTGCCAACGCCGTTGCACATCAGGCGGTAGCCCGCCTCGCACACGTCCAGCGGCGCGCGGATCGGCACGTGGGAGAGATATGCCGCCTCGTCCCCGTTGGCGAACAGCGTGTCGATCCCGCGCAGGATGCCCTGGAGCCGGGCGGCCTTGGCGACCGAGACGCAATCCACATAGACCGTGCAGCCCTCCGGCTTCCGGCGCAGCAGCAGGCGGAGCGATTCGGCCGGCAGGTTGCAGTCGATGAACCAGACCGGGATGCGCTCCAGCCTGGGCAGCAGCGGCTCGATCAGCTCCACCGTCAGCTCGTCGTAGATCCCCATGTCGGCCAGCCCGATCACCAGCTCGCCCCCGCGGTCCAGCAGGGCGGTGTAGGAGGCGGTCGGCGAGGTGGCGGAGCGCGTGCAGTCCTCCACGCCGATGCCGGCGTCGGCCAAGCCCTGGAGCACCGCGTCGCCCTCCCGGTCGGCGCCGACCCGGCTCACCATCGCGACCGAAAGCCCGAGGCGGGCGAGGTTCTCCGCCACGTTGCGGGCGACCCCGCCCGTTCCCGCCCGCAGGGTGACGGGATTGGAGCTTCCCGGGACGACCGGGCCGGCAGCGGTGGCCTTGCGATCGATATGGGCTGCACCGATGCAGGCGACGGTGGGCTCCATGGGGTAAGCCTCTCCTTCGTGGAATCCTTCTAAAGAACAGGATGAACTTAGAACGGGTGACACCGCAAGAGCCGGGATGACGGCGGGTTTGGCTTTTTCCCGTCCTGTTGCCCATATATCCGACATGACCGCTCCGATTTCCCTTCCCGACGCTTGGCCTCCCGAATCCTGGATCAAGGTCCTGCCCCAGGGGCTCTATGTCGAACCCGGCGACTTCTTCGTCGATCCGGTCCGCCCGGCCGAACGCGCCGTGATCACCCACGGCCACGCCGACCACGCCCGGCCGAACAACGCGCGGGTACTCGCGACTCCCGATACGCTGGCGATCATGCGCGCCCGCTACGGCGAATCCGCCGGCGGGTCGCTCCAGCCGCTGCCCTATGGGGAGACGGTGCGCATCGGCGAGGTGGACGTCCGGTTCGTCCCGGCCGGCCACGTGCTGGGCAGCGCCCAGGCGGTGATGGAGTACCGGGGCTGCCGGATCGTCGTCTCGGGCGACTACAAGCGCCGGGCCGATCCGACCTGCGCGCCGTTCGAGCCGGTGCCCTGCGACGTGTTCGTGACCGAGGCGACCTTCGGCCTGCCGGTGTTCCGCCACCCGCCGGACGGCGGCGAGATCGCCCGGCTGCTCCACTCGGTCGAGCTGTTCCCGGAGCGCAGCCACGTGGTCGGCGCCTACGCGCTCGGCAAATGCCAGCGGGTGATCGCCCTGATCCGCAAGGCCGGCTACGACAAGCCGATCTTCCTGCACGGCGCGCATATTCCCCTGTGCAACCTGTACAAGGAGTTGGGCGTGGACCTGGGGGAACTGGTGCCGGCGACCGGGCTGAAGAAGGACGCCTTCGTCGGCCATATCGTGATGGCGCCGCCCTCGGCGGTGGCGGACCGCTGGGCGCGCCGGCTGCCCGATCCCGTGGTCGCCATGGCGTCGGGCTGGATGACGGTGCGCCAGCGCGCCCGGCAGCGCGGCGTCGAGCTGCCGCTGGTCATCTCCGACCATGCCGACTGGGACGAGCTGTGCATGACGATCGAGGAGGTCGGCGCCCCCGAGGTCTGGGTCACCCACGGGCGGGAGGAGGCGCTGGTCCATTACGCCACCGGCCGGGGCATCCGCGCCCGCGCCCTGGCGCTGGTCGGCTTCGACGAGGAGGGGCAGGGAGAGCTTCCGGACCTGGAGCAGCCGCCGGCGGCAAGGGCGGCACCGGCCCAGGGGGCGCTGCTGTGAAGCGGTTCGCCGAACTGATCGACGCCCTGGTCTTCACCCCGTCGCGCAACGGCAAGATCCGGCTGATGGGCGACTATTTCACCCATACGCCCGATCCCGAGCGGGGCATCGCGCTGGCGGCGCTGACCGGCGGCCTGACCTTCACCGACGCCAAACCGGCGGCTCTGCGCAACCTCGTCATGACGCGGGTCGATCCGGTGCTGTACGGCTGGTCCTACGATTTCGTCGGCGACACCGCCGAGACCATCTCCCTGATCTGGCCGCAGCGGCCGGGAGCCAACCACGAGCCGACCCTGGCGGAGGTGGTCGAGACGCTGGCCGAGACCAAGCGCGCCGACGTGCCCCGGCTGGTCGAGCGCTGGCTCGACGCGCTGGACGCCCAGGGCCGCTACGCCCTGATCAAGCTGATCACCGGCTCGATGCGTATCGGCGTCTCGGCCCGGCTGGCCAAGACGGCGCTGGCCGAATGGGGCGGGCAGAATGTCGACGACATCGAGGAAGTGTGGCACGGCCTGACGCCGCCCTACCTGCCGCTGTTCGCCTGGCTGGAGGGGCGGGAGGAGCGGCCCGCCGTCGGCGAGGGGGCGGGCTTCCGCCCGCTGATGCTGGCGAACCCGCTGGAGGACGAGGACATCGCGGCGCTGGACGCCGACATCTACCGGGCGGAATGGAAGTGGGACGGCATCCGGGTGCAGCTCGTCGCCAAGGGCGGCGAGTGCCGGATCTATTCGCGGACCGGCGACGACATCGGCCCGGCCTTCCCCGACATGCTGGAGGCGATGGAGTTCGACGCCGTCCTGGACGGCGAACTTCTGGTGCTGCGCGACGGCGCCGTGGCACCGTTCAACGACCTTCAGCAGCGCCTGAACCGCAAGACGGTGACCGCCAGGATGCTGCTCGACTTCCCGGCCCATGTCCGGCTCTACGACATCCTGTTCGAAGGGCCGGAGGATCTGCGGCAGCTCGGTTTCGAGGAGCGGCGCCGCCGGCTGGAGGACTGGTTCGCCCGGACCGGGCCGCGCCGGATGGACCTGTCGCCCCTGCTGCCCTTCTCGACCTGGGGCGAACTGGCGGAGCTGCGCAACGGCGCACGGGAGAGCTCCATCGAGGGGCTGATGCTGAAGCGGTTCGACAGCGCCTATGTCGCCGGCCGGCCGAAGGGGCCGTGGTTCAAGTGGAAGCGCGGGCCGCTGACGCTGGACACCGTGCTGATGTACGCCCAGCGCGGCCACGGCAAGCGGTCATCCTTCTATTCGGACTACACTTTCGGGGCCTGGAAGGGCGACGAGCTGGTGCCGGTCGGCAAGGCCTATTCCGGCTTCACCGACGAGGAGCTGGGAATGCTGGACCGCTGGGTGCGCAACCACACCACCCGGCGCTACGGCCCGGTGCGCGAGGTCGAGCAAGGGCTGGTGCTGGAGGTGGCGTTCGACAGCGTCCACCGCTCGACGCGGCACAAGAGCGGCGTCGCCATGCGCTTTCCGCGCGTCGCCCGCATCCGCTGGGACAAGCCGCCGGCCGAGGCGGACCGGCTGGAGACCCTGGAGAAGCTCATCGTGGAGTAGGCGGGCAGCGAAAACCCCGCCCCCGGGAGGGGGCGGGGCGGTAATCAGGTGCGCCGGAAGGTCAGGCGGCGGCCTGCATGGCCTTCTTGTTGACGTCGCCGACCGCCAGCTTGTTCAGCAGCTCGTCGGTCTTCTTTTCCTCGTTGAGGGTCTCTTCGAGGAGCTGGGCGACCTCCTTCATGCCGGAAGCCGAGGCCAGGGCATGCAGCGTGCCGTAACCGGCGATCTCGTAATGCTCCACCTTCTGGGCGGCGGCGATCAGGGCCACGTCGAGCAGCTCGGGCGCGAGGCCCATTTCCATGACTTCCTTGGCTTCCTCAATCAGGCCTTCCATCGCGTGGCAATGCTTGCCGCGGGTCCGGGTGTCCAGCTTCTCGAAGACCTGCTCCAGGCGCTCGATCTGGCCGCGGGTCTCCTCGAGATGCTGGGTGAACGCCTGCTTGAGCTGTTCGTTCGACGCGGCCCGAGCCATCTTCGGGAGCGCGCGGGTCAGCTGCTTTTCCGCATGATAGATGTCGCGCAGTTCCTCGATCATCAGGTCCTGCATCGTCTTGACAGCCATGGTGTGCTCCTTTGCCGGGTTGAACTCGTCTCGCGTGTCGAGGGCTCTCTCCTCGCGATCGTCCGTCCCCAACAGCGCAGTCTCAGGTCGGTTCCGTGACGTTTGCGTTGCGGCGCGAGACGGCGGAAAGCCAGGCGCCGATCAGCCACAGCCCGGCGCCCAGATGGATGATGCCGGTCGGGACCCACATGATCAGCCCGGCCAGCTGCTGGTCCTCCAGCGCGGTCAACCCCCAGAGCGACGCGGAATCGCCGTAGGCGGGGTAGAGCGGAACACGCGCGAAGGTCAACAGGGCTCCCAGCATGCCGCCGTGGAGCACGGTCACCAGGGTCCAGGCCGCAGCGGCGCCGTAGCCGTTCGGGCCGTCCCGCCCGGCATGCAGCACGCTCCACCAGAACAGCACGGCGCTCGCCATGAAGGTGACGTGCTCGGCCGTGTGGACCGCGTCGTCCAGCAGCGCCGCCTGGAACGGCGCCGGCGCGTGCCAGGCCCACAGGGCGACACCCTGGATCACCGCCGCCACCGAAGGCCTGGTCAGGAACCGCCCCGGCCGAAGCCGCCGCACCGCCGCCGCGGCACCCGGCCGCCACCGTTCCGGCAGCGCCCGCATCATCGGGGCGAGCGGGGCGCCCAGCACCAGCAGCGGTGCCGCGACCACCATCAGCAGCATGTGCTGGACCATGTGGGCCGAGAACAGGGTGCCGCCCACCGCGTCGAACGGCCACACCAGCGCCAGGACCAGCGTGACTTCCCCCGCGAGGAAACAGGCCGCGCGCCAGCGCGCAACTCCGCGTCCGGCTCCGGCGCGGGTCCACATCCGCGTCACTCCCCGCCCATACAGCCAGTGCGTCAGCGCGAGCGGGACCAGCACCAGGGGATCGATCGACCAAGCATACCAGATCCCCTCCGGCGGTATCACGGTCAGCCCGTGGGCTACGGCCGGCTCCGGCAGCAAAAGAAGGGCGATAAGCAGGGGCAAATGGATCGGCATCGAAATGTCGGATTTCCCTATTCTGATCACCTCGGCGGTAAACGAATGGAACGACCGTTCGATGCAAATTTTCCAGTCAATATAAGTGGAATTCCGTTGCCTGCCATTCGGCGGGTGCATTTGACCACCGGGACGGACAGCATTAGAACTTTCGAAACTTGGCTTGGAGTATCAAGGCGCGTGTCGATCATCATTGCACCATTTCGGATGGGACAAACCGACCCCGGAATCGTCATCAAGGTCGGTTATGAGTTTTCCATCGAGGTGGCCCGGCCGACCACGGTCCTGCTCCTGCTGAACGTCCACCCCGACCGCGAACGCAGCCTGCTGAAGCGCGACGTGGTCGAGACCTTTCCGGCGGCCCCGGTGGAGGAGTTCCGCGACGGCTACGGCAACCGCTGCACCCGCTCCGTGGTCCAGCCCGGCGTCACCACCTTCCGCTCCATCGGCCTGGTGCGGGACACCGGCCTGCCGGACCTGAGGCACGTCGGCGCGCGCCAGCACGGCATCGACCACCTGCCGCCCGAGGTGCTGCCCTTCCTGTTCGGCAGCCGCTACTGCGAGACCGACCTGCTGTCCGGCGCCGCCTGGGACCTGTTCGGCGCCGTGCCCGAGGGGTGGGACCGGGTGCAGGCGGTCTGCGACTGGGTGAGCGGCGCGGTCGAGTTCGGCTACCGGCACGCTCGCAACACCCGGACCGCGCTGGAGACCTTCGACGAGCGGAAGGGCGTGTGCCGCGACTTCGCCCACCTGTCCATCGCGCTGTGCCGCGCGCTCAACATCCCGGCCCGGTTCGTCAACGGCTACCTGGGCGACATCGGGATCGAGGCGCTGCCGTTCCCGATGGATTTCAACGCCTGGTTCGAGGTCTACCTGGATGGAGGCTGGCACATGTTCGACGCCCGCCACAACGAACCGCGGATCGGCCGCATCCCGATCGCGAAGGGCCGGGACGCGGCGGATGTCGCGATGATTACGACCTTCGGACCCCATATCCTCAAGAGTTTCCTTGTCTGGACGGAGCAGGTCGCCTGATATCCCACGCGGGTGGCATGATGACATGTTTGCGTCCGGCATGTTGTTGCTGGACGCGGAACGGCATCATTCTTTGATCGAGGGGCGCTCGGCCCTGGGGAGGACCGATATGACCCAAAGCTATGACGTCGTCGTCGTGGGAACCGGCGTCGCCGGGACGGCCGTCGCGAAGGGGTGCAGGGCGGCGGGTCTCGACGTCGCGATCGTCGACGAACTTCCCTATGGCGGAACATGCCAGCTCCGGGGCTGCGACCCCAAGAAGGTGCTGCGCGCGGCGGCCGAGCCCGTGGCGGCCATGGCGCAGCTCGCCGATGTCGGCATCTTCGGCGCGCCGGCGGTGCCGGACTGGCATGCGATGATGGCGTTCAAGCGGCGCTTCACCGATCCCGTCACGCCGTCCAAGGAAGCCTCGCTGGGGGATGCCGGCATCGCCAGGCTGCACGGCACCGCGCGCTTCGTCGCTCCCGACGCCATGGCGGTCGGCGACACCGTGCTGAGGGCGGGCCACTTCGTGCTGGCGGCGGGCTCGAAGCCGGCCGACCTGCCGATCGAGGGTGCCGGCCTGCTGCTCCACAGCGACGGGTTCCTGGATCTGGAACGGCTGCCCCGCCGCATCGTCCTGGTCGGCGGCGGCTACATCGCGATGGAGTTCGCCCATCTCGCCATGCGGGCCGGCGCGGAGGTCACGATCCTCCAGCGGGGCGAGCGGTTGCTGGCCGGATTCGATCCCGACCTCGTGGACCTTCTGGTCGAACGCACCCACGACCTGCCGGTGGACATCCGCGTCGGGACCGCCGTCACGGCGGTGGAGCGGACCGGCGACGGTTACCGCGTCCACGCGGACCAGGAAGGGCGGACCCTCCGGTTCGATGCCGACCTGGTCGTCCACGCCGCGGGACGGGTGCCGAACCTGGACGGGCTGGACCTGGAGGCCGGGAACGTCGCCGCGGGCAAGCGCGGGGTGGAGGTCGACGGCCATCTGCGCAGCACGACCAACCCGCGCGTCTTCGCGGCGGGCGATGCGGCGCCGACCGGCATGCCGCTGACACCCAAGGCCAGCCACGATGCCGGGGTGGTGGTCGCCAACCTGACCGGCCGGGACGCCACTTCGGTGAACTACGACGGGATGCCGAGCGTCGTCTTCTCCCTGCCGCCGCTGGCGTCGGTCGGCCTGCAGGAGGAGGAGGCGGCGCGCCGGGGGCTGCGTTTCCGGGTCAACCACGCCGTCACCGGCGGCTGGTTCAGCTCGCGCCGGCTGAACGAGCCATGCTCGGGCCACAAGGTCCTGATCGAGGAGGACAGCGGCAGGATCCTGGGCGCCCATCTGGTCGGCCCCCACGCCGACGAGGTGATCAATCTGTTCGCGCTGGCGATCCGCCACGGGATCGCCGCCGACCGGCTGGCGGAGACGCCCTTCGCGTACCCCACCGGCGGGTCCGACGTCAGTTCCATGGTCTAGCGGCCGCGGTATCGATCGCTCCGCATCCTGTTCCAATGTCCTAAACCGAAATATATATCTAAATTTAGTTTAATATCAAAACGTTTCCACTGTACTGTTTCCTCCATCGATTGGAGGAGCGGGTTCGATGGCGCGCGGTATCGACGACGAGGCGGCGGTGGCGGAGGCTTACGCCAATGCGCGAAGCCTCAGGGCCGATGACGCGACCGCCACCGAACTGGCGCGCCAGTGCTATGACGACCTGTTTCCCGGCGTGCCCGAAGACCGGGCCGCGGCGGAGGTCGAACGGATCGTCAAGCCCGTGCGCGATGCGGTGGATGCCGGCCGCTCCTGGTGGGCGGGCGGCTGATCCGAAGCGGTCAGATCGACGAACCCTCGCCTTCCTCATCCGCCGGGGGGATCGCGACCAGGACCTTGTCGACCCGGCGGCCGTCCATGTCGACCACCTCGAACCGGCTGCCGCGCCAGGCGAAATGCTCGCCGGCGCTGGGCACGTGCCCCAGTTCGGCCATGACGAACCCGGCCAGCGTGTGGAAATCGCGGTCGCCGCGCAGGCCGCGCAGGCCCAGCCGGTGCTCGACCTCGTCGATCGGCAGCATGCCGTCCACCAGCCAGGTCCCGTCCTCCCGGCGTACCACCCCGGCGTCGCCCTCGCCCGCCTCGGGGAACTCGCCGGCGATGGTTTCCAGGATGTCGGTGGCGGTGGCGATGCCCTCGACCGAACCGTACTCGTCGACCACGATCGCCATGTGCAGGCCGGTCTGCTTGAACAGCTCCAGCACCCGCAGCACCTGGGTGCCGTCGTGGATGATCAGGGGCTTGTTCAAGGTGGCCTGGAGGTCGAGCGGCCGGCCGGTCAGGATCTGGTCGAGCAGGTCCTTGGTGTTGACGATGCCGACGATCTCGTCCAGGTCGCCGCGGCTGACGGGGAACCGAGACCGGCCGCTCTCGGCGATCTCCCGCCGGATCGTCTCGGGATCGTCGTCGATGTCGAGCCAGTGGACGTCGGGGCGCGGCGTCATGATCGTCCGTACGCTCCGGTCGGCCAGCCGCAGCACGCCCTCGATCATCTCGCGCTCGGCCGGGTCGAACACGCCGGTGCGGGCACCCTCGGCGATCATCGACTTGACCTCCTCCTCGGTCACCTCCGACTGCTTCACCTGGTTGAGGCGGAGCAGGCGGAGAACCAGGTTGGTCGAGACGCCGAGCAGCCAGACCAGCGGCGCCCCGAGCGTCGCGATGAAGCCCATGGGCCGGGCAACCAGGGCGGCGATCCGCTCGGCGTTGACCAGCGCTATGCGCTTGGGCACCAGTTCGCCGATGATCAGCGACAGGTACGTGATGAAGGCGACCACCACGGCGAACGAGACGCCGTCCGCATAGGGCTCGACCGCCGGGATGCGGCGCAGCTCCACCGCCAGGTATTCCGCCAGGGTGGCGCCGCCATAGGCGCCCGCGAGGATGCCGATCAGGGTGATGCCGACCTGGACCGTGGACAGGAACTTGGCCGGATCGTCCACCAGGCGCATCGCCGCCCGGGCTCCCCGGTTGCCGTCCTCGGCCATCTGCTGAAGTCTTGCCCGCCGGGCGGATACCACGGCCAATTCGGACATGGCGAAGAAGCCGTTCAGCAGGATCAGCAGAACGACCACGATCAGTTCCCAGGCGAACATGAACTCCTCGGTTTGAAATTTCGCTGCGGGACGTTAACACAGCGGAAGGAGCGTCAGGTAAGGCCGATTGCCGGAACCTCCGGATGTGGCTAGATTTGATCCGCGCCTATATGCCCCGACCGCTCCGCGGCGCGTCTATCGAAAGTTCAACCGTTGCCTGATTCGACGTTCGTCCCCTCCGTCTGTCCACATGACTGCCCCAGCACCTGCGCGCTGGAAGTGGAGCGGGTCGCCCCGAACCGCATCGGGCGGGTGCGCGGCGCTCCGGACAACAGCTATACGGACGGCGTCATCTGCGCCAAGGTCTCCCGCTATGCCGAGCGGGTCCACCATCCCGACCGCCTGACCAGGCCGCTCCAGCGGGTGGGTGCCAAGGGCGAAGGGAAGTGGCGGGAGATCCCGTTCGACGCGGCGCTCGACATCGTGGCGGAGCGGTTCGCGGGCGTCGCCCGCGAGCACGGCCCCGAAGCCGTCTGGCCCTACTATTACGCCGGCACCATGGGCCATGTTCAGCGCGACGGCATCGAGCGGTTGCGCAACGTCATGGGCTATTCGCGCCAGGCGACGACGATCTGCACGGCGCTGGCCGACGCCGGCTGGCTGGCCGGCAACGGGGTGAAACGCGGCGCCGACCCGCGCGAGATGGCCCTGTCCGACCTGATCGTGGTCTGGGGCGGCAATCCCGTGGCGACCCAGGTCAACGTCATGAGCTGGATCTCGCGCGCCCGGAAGGAGCGCGGCGCCAAGCTGGTCGTCGTCGATCCCTACCGGACCGGGACGGCGGAGCGCGCCGACCTGCACTTGGCGCCGCGCCCCGGCACCGACGGCGCGCTCGCCTGCGCGGTCATGCACGTGCTGTTCAGGGAAGGATACGCCGACCGGGACTACATGGCGCGCTACGCCGACGTGCCGGACGAGCTGGAGCGGCATCTGGCGACCCGTACGCCGGCCTGGGCGGCCGGGATCACCGGGCTGGACGAGGAGGCGATCGTCGGGTTCGCGCGGCTCTACGGCTCGACCAGGCGAAGCTTCCTGCGGCTCGGCTACGGCTTCTCGCGCAGCCGCAACGGCTCCGCCCAGATGCACGCGGTGAGCTGCCTGCCGGTCGTCACCGGCGCCTGGGCCCACGAGGGCGGCGGGGCGCTCTACAGCAATTCGGCGATCTACCGCCTGGACAAGACGCTGATCGAGGGGCGCGACCGCCTGGACCCCAAGGTCCGCGTGCTCGACATGTCGAGGATCGGGCCGGTGCTGGTCGGGGAACGGGACGCGCTGGGCGCCGGGCCGCAGGTCCACGCGATGCTGATCCAGAACACCAACCCCGCGACGGTGGCGCCCGAAAGCGAGAAGGTGCGGGCCGGGCTGCTGCGCGATGACCTGTTCGTCTGCGTCCACGAGCAGTTCATGACCGACACGGCCCGGCTGGCGGACATCGTCCTGCCGGCCACCATGATGCTGGAGCACGACGACCTCTATACCGCGGGCGGCCAGATGCATCTCCAGGTCGGGACCAGGCAGATCGATCCGCCCGGCGAGTGCCGGGAGAACCACGAGGTCATCCGCGGCCTCGCCAGGCGGCTGGGGGCGGAGCATCCCGGCTTCGGGATGAGCGCGTGGGAACTGGTCGACGCCACCCTGAAGGCGTCCGGCTGGCCCGACGCCGCGACGTTGCGCGACAAGCGCTGGCACGACTGCATCGCCGAGACCGACAGCCACTTCTCCCAGGGGTTCGGCACGCCGGACCGGCGGTTCCATTTCAAGCCGGACTGGTCGCGCGTCGGGCCGAACCACGCCGACATGCCGGCGCTGCCCGACCATTTCGACGTGATCGAGTCCGCGACGGACGAGCATCCCTACCGGCTGGTCGCCCCGCCGGCCCGCCAGTTCCTGAACAGCAGCTTCACCGAGACGCCGAGCGCCAGGAAGCGCGAGGGTCGGCCGACCGCCCTGGTCCATCCGGAGGACTGCGCCAGGCTGGGGCTGGCCGACGGCGGGCTGGTCCGGATCGGCAACCGGCGCGGCAGCGTGCTGGTCCATGTCAGGCCGTTCGACGGGCTCCAGGCCGGGGTGGTCGTGGTCGAGGGGATCTGGCCGAACGACTGCTTCGTGGAGGGCAGGGGAATCAACGTGCTGACCGGCGCCGATCCGGGACGGCCGCTCGGCGGGGCGGTATTCCACGACACGGCGGTCTGGCTGCGGGCGGGGTGACCGTCCAGGCCCGGATCTCCACCCGCTCCACCGAAAAAGTGGGCTCTGGAAAGAGGACGAATCCGGTTCCATCTCAGTTGATGGAATGCACGCCCTCGGTTTCCCATCGACAGGAGATACGGGCCGCCATGGCAGACGACGACAAGACACTGCCGACCACCAAGTCCACCCAGTCCGACGTGGATGCCTTCCTGCGAAAGGTGGCGGCGACGCCGAACCTCAAGCAGGCCGGCCGGCGCGGCCGCCTGATGTTCGCCATGGATGCGACCGCCAGCCGGCAGCCGTCCTGGGACAGGGCATGCCAGATCCAGGCCGAGATGTTCGAGGCGACGGCGGCGCTCGGCGGCCTGGACGTGCAGCTCGTGTTCTACCGCGGCTTTCGCCAGTGCCAGGCGAGCCCCTGGGTCGGCAACGCCAAGGACCTGCTGAAGCGGATGACGTCGGTCACCTGCCTGGGCGGCCAGACCCAGATCGACCGCGTGCTGAACCACGCCCTGAAGGAGAGCCGGCGCGAGAAGGTGGACGCCGTCGTGTTCGTCGGCGACTGCATGGAGGAGGATGTCGACAAGCTCTGCCACCATGCCGGCGAGCTGGGGCTGCTGGGCGTTCCGGTCTTCATGTTCCATGAGGGCGGCGAACCGATCGCCCGGCGCGCCTTCGAGCAGATCGCCCGGCTCAGCGGCGGCGCCTATTGCCCGTTCGACGCCTCCAGCGCCCAGCAGCTCAAGGAACTGCTCAGCGCGGTGGCGGTATTCGCCGCCGGCGGCCGGCCGGCGCTGGCCGACTACAGCCGGGGCAAGGGGGAGATGGTGCGCCTGCTTTCCCATCAGGTCGGCAACAGGTAGGGACGCGAAGCCCCGATGTTCCCGCTGTTCCTGCTCGGCATAGCACTTCTCGTGGGCTTCTACCTGCTGGCGCAGGCCTTCGTGAACGCGGACCCGAAGAGTCTCGCCCGGGGCGTGAAATACACCACGATCGGCGTCACGTTGGTCGTGGTGGTCTTCCTGGCGATCACCGGGCGGCTCGGCACCGCGATGGCGGTTGCCGCCTTCGTCCTGCCGATGGTGCTTCGCTGGCGCGCCCTGGTGAACCGCGTGAAGGCCGCGGCCGGTCCCAGCGAGGGGCAGAGCTCCACCATCGAAACCTCGTTCCTGCGGATGCGGCTCGACCATGACAGCGGCCGGATGAACGGGGAGGTGCTGCGCGGCCGGTTCCAGGGCAGGGCTCTTGACGACCTCGGGCTGGCCGAACTGCTGGACCTGCTCCGGGAATGCCGGGACGGCGACTCGCAGTCCGCAGCGATCCTCGAAGCCTATCTCGACAGGACGAGGGAAGAGGACTGGCGTGCCGACGCTTCAGGCGCCGGGGAACACGGAGGCGGGTCTGCGGGTTCACGCAGCACTGGCGGCGCGATGACGCGCGAGGAAGCCTATGAGGTATTAGGCCTTCAGCCCGGCGCAAGCGAGGGCGAAATAAAGGATGCCCACAGAAGACTTATGCTGAAGATGCACCCCGATCAGGGCGGGTCGACATATCTCGCGGCCAAGATCAATCAGGCCAAAGATCTGCTCTTACGCTCGTAAAGCGTGGGTTGCGCCGCAGCACACGCTTGTGGCAGAAAATTCAAGTCGTAAAGTGCCGCTTCGGGTTCTTCCCATCATTCCACGCGTAGCGAAAAGAGACACCCATGCGTAAAGCAGTGCGTAAAGCGGTTTTCCCGGTTGCCGGACTGGGCACCCGGTTCCTGCCGGCGACCAAGGCCATCCCCAAGGAGATGCTGCCCCTGGTCGACAAGCCGCTGATCCAGCACGCCGTCGAGGAAGCTCGCGCCGCCGGCATCGAAGACATCATCTTCGTGACCAGCCAGGGCAAATCGGCGATCGAAGACCATTTCGACATCAACGGCGACCTGAACAAGGTCCTCGAGACCCGCGGCAAGCTCGATGCGCTCGACGCCGTCCGGTCGACCGAGATCGGCTCCGGCAAGCTTTTCTATACCCGCCAGCAGCAGCCGCTCGGCCTGGGCCATGCGGTCTGGTGCGCGCGCAAGCTGGTCGGCGACGAACCCTTCGCGGTCCTGCTCCCCGACGACGTCGTGCTGGCCGGCACCCCCTGCCTCAAGCAGATGGTCGAGGCCTATGACGACGTCGGCGGCAACATCGTCGCCGTCGTGGACGTGCCGCGCGAACATACGAACCGCTACGGCATCCTGGACGTGGCGTCCGACGACGGCCGGCTGGCCGCGGTGAAGGGCCTTGTCGAGAAGCCGAAGCCCGACGTCGCGCCCTCCACCCTGTCGATCATCGGCCGCTACATCCTCCAGCCGGAAGTCTTCGGCCATCTGGACCGCCAGGAGCGCGGCGCCGGCAACGAAATCCAGCTCACCGACAGCATGGCGCGCCTGATCGGGAACCAGCCGTTCCACGGCCTGCGGTTCGAGGGCACCCGGTACGATTGCGGCGACCGCGTCGGCTTCCTGGAGGCCAACCTGGCGTTCGCGCTGGAGCGTCCCGACATCGGGCACCTGGTCCGCGAAGCCATCGCCAAGCTGATCTGATCCGGTATATACCCGGTCACCCAGGTGATCCGGCCGCTCCGCGGCCGGCATTCACCCGGCATTCACGTTGAAATATTGAGATAGAGGGCACGGCCCATGCGTATCGCAATGATCGGAACCGGCTATGTCGGCTTGGTTTCGGGCGCCTGTTTTTCCGAGTTCGGCGTCAACGTCGTGTGCGTCGACAAGGACGCTGGCAAGATCGACCGGCTGAACCGCGGCGAAATTCCGATCTACGAACCGGGCCTCGACGATCTGGTCGCGAAGAACGTCAAGGCCGGACGCCTGTCCTTCAGCCTGGACCTGGCGGGTTCGGTCGCCGATGCCGACGCGGTGTTCATCGCCGTCGGGACGCCGTCCCGCCGGGGCGACGGCCACGCCGACCTCAGCTACGTCTATGCCGCCGCCGAGGAGATCGCCCGCGGCATCAACGACTACACGGTGATCGTGACCAAGTCGACCGTGCCGGTCGGCACCGGCCGCGAGGTCGCGCGCATCATCCGCAAGACCCGTCCCGACGTCGATTTCGGAGTGGCTTCCAACCCCGAGTTCCTGCGGGAAGGATCCGCCATCGGCGACTTCCTGCGCCCGGACCGGGTCGTCATCGGGACCGACAGCGACCGCGCCCGCGCGGTGATGCGCGCCCTGTATCGGCCGCTCTACCTGATCGAGACGCCGATCGTCATGACCAGCCTGGAGACCGCCGAGCTGATCAAGTACGCGGCGAACACCTTCCTGGCGACCAAGATCACCTTCATCAACGAGATCGCCGACCTGTGCGAGAAGGTCGGGGCCGACGTCCACGACGTCGCCAAGGGCATCGGGCTGGACGGCAGGATCGGCAAGAAGTTTCTGCACCCCGGCCCCGGTTACGGCGGCTCATGCTTCCCGAAGGACACCCTGGCCCTGGTCCGCACCGCCCAGGACTACGGCTCGCCGCTGCGGATCGTCGAGACGGTGGTGGACATCAACACCAAGCGCAAGCAATCCATGGCCGACCGGATCGTCGAGGCCTGCGGCGGCGACGTGGACGGCAAGACCATCGCGGTGCTCGGCGTCACCTTCAAGCCGAACACCGACGACATGCGCGACAGCCCGTCGCTGGACATCGTCCCGGCCCTGCAGGAGAAGGGCGCCGTGATCCGGGCCTTCGATCCGGCCGGCCGGCACGAGGCCGAGAAGCTGCTGCCCGGCGTCCAATGGTGCGGCGACGCTTACGAGACCCTGGAGGGGGCTTCGGCCGTGGCACTCCTCACGGAGTGGAACGAGTTCCGCGTGCTAGACCTGAAGCGCGTGCGGGAGTTGATGAAAACTCCGGTTATGGTGGACCTTCGCAATGTCTACAATCCGGATGACATGGAAATGGCCGGGTTCGCCTATACCTGCGTCGGGCGCCCCTCGCGTTTCCGCATCAACAATCGCGAACTGCGCGAGAAGGTCCTCGAGTCATGAGTGAAACGCACAAGTTCCACGGTACCGTCCTGCGCGAGTACGATATCCGCGGTATCGTCGGCAAGACCCTGACCGCCGCCGATGCCCGCGCGATCGGGCGCAGCTTCGGCACCGTGGTGGTCAGGGGCGGCGGCGACCGGGTCTGCGTCGGCTATGACGGCCGGCTCAGCTCCGTGGAACTGGAGGCGGCCCTGGTCGAGGGGCTGGTCTCGACCGGCCTGCATGTCGAGCGGATCGGCCTCGGCCCGACCCCGATGCTCTATTTCGCGGTCCGCGACCGCGAGGCCTCGGCCGGCGTGATGATCACCGGGTCGCACAATCCGCCTGATTACAACGGCTTCAAGATGATGATGGGCAAGGCCCCGGTCTACGGCCAGGCCATCCTGGAGCTGGGTGAGATCGCGGCCAAGGGCGACTATGCCGTGGGCGAGGGCAGGGCGGAGAAGATCGACGTCCGCGACGCCTATGTCGAGCGCCTGCTGAAGGACTATGACGGCGCCCGCGACCTGACCGTCGCCTGGGATGCCGGCAACGGCGCCGCCGGCGAGATCCTGAAGCGGCTCACGGCCAAGCTGCCGGGCAAGCACATCCTGCTGTTCGAGGACATCGACGGCAACTTCCCGAACCACCACCCGGACCCGACCATGCCGGAGAACCTGGTGGACCTCCAGCAGGCGGTGGCGCAGCACAAGTGCGACCTGGGCATCGCCTTCGACGGCGACGGCGACCGGATCGGCGCGGTCGATGCCGGCGGCCGGATCGTCTGGGGCGACCAGCTCGTCGCGATCTACGCGTCCGAGGTGCTGAAGACCCATCCCGGCGGCACCATCATCGCCGACGTCAAGGCCAGCCAGACCCTGTTCGACGAGATCGAGCGGCTGGGCGGCAAGCCGCTGATGTGGAAGACCGGCCATTCCCTGCTCAAGGCCAAGATGGCCGAGACGGGCTCGCCGCTGGCCGGCGAGATGAGCGGGCATATCTTCTTCGCCGACAAATGGTATGGCTTCGACGACGCGCTCTATTGCGGCATCCGCTTGGTCGCTCTGGTCGCCAAGTCGGATAAGACGCTGGCCGAGCTCCGGGACGTGCTGCCGGAGGTTTTCAACACGCCGGAAGTCCGCTTCCAGACCGACGAGGAGCGCAAGTTCGCCGTCGTGAAGGAGGTCAAGGCGCGACTTGCGGCGAGCGGGGCGACGGTCAACGACATCGACGGCGTCCGGGTCAACACCGAGGACGGCTGGTGGCTGCTGCGGGCGTCCAACACCCAGGACGTGCTGGTCGCCCGCTGCGAAGCCTTCAGCCCCGAGGGGCTGGAGCGCCTCAAGGCCCTGCTGGTCGAGCAACTCGGCGCCAGCGGCATCTCGGCGCCCGCGGACTTCTGATCTTCCGAAGTTTGCCGTATCCTGTAGGTCGGGTAGAGCGAAGCGGCACCCGACATCAACGCACCGGCTTTGTCGGATGCCGCTTCGCTCTATCCGACCTACGGTGATCAAGGACCATCGCCATGCCGGACACCCTCTTCAGCCGGACCCTTCCCATAGCGCTTAACCGGTTCGACCCGGCCTCCAAGCCCACCGGCCTGGTCATCGTCGACGAGGTCCACGGGTTCTGCACGGTCGGGTGCGGCCCGCTCGCTCCGGCCGCCCCCAATGCCCAGGTCGCCCGGATGGTGGCCGAGACCGTCGGGCTGGCACGCCGGTTCGAGTCGGAGGGTTGGCCGACCCTGGCCTTCCTCGACACCCACATCCCGGGCAAGCCCGAGCCGCCCTATCCGCCGCATTGCGAGATCGGTACCGGCCAGGAGAACCTTGTGGGCGAGCTGGAATGGCTTGTCGATTCGCCCACCGCCACGCTGATCCGGAAGGACTGCATCAATGGGTTCGTCGGCGCGATCGAGCAGGACGGCCGCAACCGCCTGCTGGACTGGATCACGGGCAACCGGCTGAAGGCGGTGCTGGCGGTCGGCATCTGCACCGACATCTGCGTGATGGATTTCGTGCTCACCCTGCTGTCGGCGCGGAACCACGGCATGGCCGGTGACCTGGAGGACATCGTGGTCTACGAGCCCGGATGCGCCACCTACGACCTTCCCCTGGCCGTCGCCCGGGACCTGGGCCTGCCCGACACGGCGGCCCATCCCCAGGCCGAAACCCACCATATGGGCCTGTACGCCATGGCCTCGCGCGGCGCCGTGCTTGCGGGTGAGCTGGCCTAGGTTCGGTTCGGAGCGTGTGTGGCCGGTCGGGCTGTGTCGCGGCAAAGGGAATGCTGAGCCAGCCTCGTCGAACCCGCCTGCTGCGCGCCGTTCCCGGTTCAGGTGTCGAGACCCCAAAGGTCCGGGTTTCGTTTGAAATACTCGGTCATCATGTCGGTGAGCACCCGTATTTTCCGGGCGGGGTGCTGGCCCGGAGGACGGACGACATAGGCGGCCGCCGGGGGTGGTGGATAGCCCGTCATGATCGGCACGAGTGCGCCCGAGGCGACGTGGTCGTACGTGATGCAATCGGGAAGCCAGGCGATCCCCAGCCCCGCAACGGCGGCGGCGGCAAGCGCAGTCGCGTTGTCCGCTTTGAAGCTGCCCTGCGGCTGAACCGTGATGATCCTGTCGCCATCCGTGAATTGCCAGGTTTCGGTCTCCTGCATGAGCGCCGGGTGGTTGAGCACTTGTTCGGGTGTCTCAGGAGCGCCGTGCAACTTGATGTAAGCCGGGCTTGCCAGAAGCTTTCCGAAGATCGGCCCGACGCGCTTCGCGATCAGGTTGGAGTCCTGAAGATAGCCGACCCGGATGGCGCAATCGAAGCCCTCCGCGATGAGATCGACGAACCGGTCGCTGTAGGATGAATGGATGTGCAGCCGCGGATGGCGTTTTGCCATTTCCGCGACCACGGGTGCGAAATGGGTCGGCCCGAAGGAAAACGGCATGGCGATGCGCAGGCGGCCGCGCAGATCGCCATCGGGAAGAATCGCCTCTCTTGCCGTGTCCATCTCGGCGCTGGCCCGGGCCGCATGGTCCCGAAACGTGACGCCGGCTTCCGTCAGGGCGGCACCGCGGGTCGTCCGTGCGAGAAGCTGGATGCCGAGTTCTGCTTCTATCCGAAAGAGCCGCCGACTCACGACCGATTTGGAAACTCCGAGCCGGCGCGCGGCGGCGGATACCCCGCCGGCATCGGCGACGGCAACGAATGTCTGCAGATCTTCGAAGTCCACTTCGGCGTTCCCCGTATCGCGACACAGCTTCCCCGACCATGGCACTATCGCATCGCCGGAGGGAACGGCTAATTGCGGGCGGGCAGTCGCTCCAGGCGGATGTCTCCCGCAAACCCGATGCCGTTCGATCGGCAGGAAAGGACGTCGCAATGACTTTTCGAAATGGCCTTGGGTCGCTTCTTCGTCCCGAAGACTCGGTCCTCGTTCTGATCGACCACCAGCCCTACCAGCTTGCAAACGTGAACAGCCACGAGCCGCAGATGGTGGTCAACAATACGACGGCGCTGGCGAAGGCCGCCAAAGCCTTCGGCGTACCCACGATCCTGACAAGCGTGATCGCCGAAAGGGGCGGCCTGATCTTCCCTCAGATCACTGACGTGTTCCCCGGCCAGGAGGTGATCGATCGGACGTTCATCAACACCTGGGAGGACAGGAAAGTCGTGGACGCGGTCAGGGCTACCGGCCGCAAGCAACTTATCATCGCCGGCCTCTGGACCGAGATCTGCGTCGCGATGCCGGCGATCCAGGCTCTTGGCGAGGGTTGGGACGTGACGGTCGTCACCGATGCATCCGGAGGTGTTTCGGTCGAAGCCCACGAGGTCGCGATCCGACGCATGATCGCGGCCGGCGCGAACATGATGACCTGGCTGGCGGTGGCTTCGGAATGGCAGCGTGACTGGGCCCGCACGGAGCATGCCGCCGAGCTTTCGGAGGTGCTCGTGCAGCATGCCGCCGGAAGCGGCATCGCTTTCCTGTGGGAACAGCAACTGCTCAACACGCCGGTGCCAAGCAACGCGGGCTGACCAAGCGCGGAAGAGCGAGCGCGCGGCTGACGCATCCCGTAGCGGATTGCGTCAGGTCCGGATCATGACGCCGCCCGGCAATGCCGAAGCGACGGCATGGGGTTTCGGATCCAGCGCACGGCACCGTCGGCGGACAGGCGCCCCGGGAGGCGCTCACAGCCCCTGGGGCGCCACCATGATGCAGTCGTCGCCGGCCCGCTCCAGGCTGGCGCAGACGTTCCGCGCGGTGGTTTCGTCCAGGCCCATCAGGCGGGCGCGGAACAGCCGGCCGTTGCCCGTCGTCACCTGGATCATCTGCGGATAGGCCTGGGCGAGCAGCGAGGGCAGGCGGCGGCTCACCGTGTCGAGCGCCTTGCGGCCCGCACCGGCATCGCTGAAGGCGCCGACCTGCACGCCCCAGACGGCGGTCTCCGCCGCGACCGCGCTGCCGGCCGCGCCGAGCGGCGGGCTCAAGGTGGCGGCCAGGGTCGCGAGGTCGGAACTTTCGACGATCTCCTCCAGACTGGCGACCTTCACGTCGCCGCCGGCGATGTCCGGCTTGCGGTCCGGCGTTGCGGGCGCGCGGAGCGAGGCCACCAGCGGCGGCGGCGTGCGCGGCGTGGCGAAGCCCTGGTCGAGCAGCTCGGCCAGATGGGCGTCGCGCCATGCCGGCGTGTCGCCCCCCATCACCACCGCGATCAGGCGCCGGCCCTGGCGCACCGCCGATGCGGCGAGATTGAAGCCGGACGCCCGGATATAGCCGGTCTTCAGCCCGTCCATGCCCTGGTAGGCGCCCATCAGGCGGTTATGGTTGGGGTGTTCCACGCCGCGGTAGGTGAAGCTGGCCCGGCTGAAATAGGGGTAGTATTTCGGATAGTCGCGGATCAGCGCCGAGGCCAGGGTGGCAAGGTCGCGCGCGGTCGAGACCTGCCGCGCGTCCGGCAAGCCGTGCGGGTTGCGGAAAGTTGTCCGCGACATGCCGAGCCGGCGCGCCTTCCGGGTCATCATTGTGGCGAAGCGGCTTTCGGAACCGCCGATCCCCTCGGCCAGGACCATCGAGGCGTCGTTCGCCGACTTGGTCACCAGCGCCAGGATCGCATGCTCGACCTTGATCCGCTGGCCCGCCCGGAGACCCAGCTTGGTCGGCGGCTGAGACGCCGCCTTGCGGGACACCGTCAGGGTCTGCCCGAGCTTGATGCGCTTCTTCTCCAGCGCCTCGAAGGTCAGGTAGAGGGTCATCATCTTGGTCAGCGACGCCGGGTATTTGGGATCGTCGGCATTGGCCCGGTACAGGACCTCCCCGTTGCCGGTATCGATCACGATGGAGGCGTATTTCGATTGCGCCAGCGCCGGGTCCGCCAGGGGGCCGGTGAGAAACGACAGGGCCAACACGAGCAGGATGAGAAAGCCCGGTCGGCGGGACGGAATTGACACGGCGGAGCCCCCGATACACCTTCTGAACAAATCTTTCGCACGATGGTAAGTTCGTGCTGAATCAATGTCTACCGTCCTTTCGTTACAGAAGCGCGTCGGCGGTATCCCGGGCTTCATACCTAAAGTATGAGGCAGGGACGCACCGGAAGATCGCCGGGTGCCGGTATCGTCCACACCCGCAGGCGGTGGTATATTATCAGGTATGCGCCTGCCCCCGTCTGGTCCGGCCGCCGCGGCGGCCCTCGTCCTGTTCGGTCATGCCCTGACCGGATGCGCCTCGCTCGGCCCGGCCGGGGATGACGGCGCGCGAAAGCTCACCTGGTTCAGCTACGTGAACGGGGAGGATCTCCGGGCTCAATGCTCCGCCGAAGCTCCGGATCGCTACCGCCTGATCTACAACGCCCAGGCCGGCGCGCAGCTCAGGACCTACGAGGTGCATGGGGAGGGCGACGACATGCGCTCCGGCCAGCGCGGCGGAGCCGTGGTGGAGGCGCGCGAGATCCCCGCCGCCGACCTGTCGCGGCGCCAGCCCGAGGAAGCCTTGGGCAACGGTGGAATCGCGATGGCCCGCATCAGGCTGTCGCCCGAGCAGTTCGACTGGCTGACCGGCAGCCTTGCAGACAGCGGCGTGTTCGACACGCCGCTGCGGGGGTTCCGGACCAAGCCGGGCGGGGTGCTCTGGCTGGCCAGCGGCTGCCACGACGGCGCCTATTTCCTGACCGCCTTCTCCAATCCCGCCGAGAGGCTGGAAATCATCGACGGCCGGACGGCAGCGGGAGCGCCGTCCGGACCGCCCCGGTGAACCGGCCGGCGGAAAAGCGCCGGAGACTAAACCAGTATAGGGCGGCGTCGGCTTCTTGCCCCTAAACATGGCTGCATCGATCCCGGCGGGGAGACGCCGGGCGCCAGGGACGATGCAGCCACCGGGGGAACCAGCATGGGAAAGCCGAACGCGATCGAGCAGGCACGAATGGCCGTTCTCAGGGCCCAGCAGGCGGTCGTCCGGTGCCGCGCGGCGGTGGAGCGGTTCCGAGCCGTCTCGGCCGATCGCCGCGCCGATTGCGAAAGGCTGCGGGCCGGAACCCGGGAGAGCATCGAGCGCAGCGAGGCCGTCATGGCCTTGTCGACAGCCCGTCGCGAAGTTCCGGGGGAGCGGACCGGCGGGCTCTTGTCGGCCGTGGCAGGTCCGGTGTCACGCGATTGAACGGGTGTCGCCTCCGGGGATGGGACCGAATCCCCTGTCCGCCGTTATTCCAGGATGACCGGCTGGTCTCGGGATCGCGGAAGGAGCTATGGCGGTATGGCCAACCCCTGGATCATGAAGATGGAGCAGTTCACCCCCTTCTCCGATGAAGACAGGGAATTGCTGGATCGACTCACGTTTCGGAATGTCCAGACCTATGGGGCGAACGAGGATATCCTGCGCGAGGGGGAGCATTCTCCGGACAACCATCTGGTTATTTCCGGCCTGGCCTGCCGCTACAAGATCCTGGAGGACGGCAGGCGGCAGATCCTGGCATTCCTCGTGGCGGGCGATCTCTGCGATGCCGAGATCTTCATCCTGAAGGAGATGGATCACCATATCGGCACCCTCGCCCCGAGCCGGATCGCCGCGGTGCCGGGCGACACCATGCGCGAACTGCTGCTCAATCGGCCCGGCGTGGCCCTGGCCCTCTGGTGGGGCACCCTGCAGGACGAATCCATCCTGCGCGAGCGGATCATCGATCACGGCCGTCGGGACGCCTATGGCAGGATCGCGTTCCTCATATACGAGATGCTCCTCCGCCTGAGGGCGGTCGGGGTGATGCGCGACGAACGGTTCGAGTGGCCGCTGACCCAGTCGGACCTCGCCGATGCGACCGGCCTGACGCCCGTGTACGTCAACCGGGTCCTGCAAAGGCTGCGCGAGGAAGGGCTGATCGCGACCGAGGGGAAGTTCTGGGCCGTGCTCGATCCGGCCGGGCTCAGGAAGGCCGCCAGGTTCAATCCGAACTACCTTCACCTTGACCGCGCGCATGACGACCCGGGAAGCGCCCCCGGCAAAAGGCTGAAGGGCCTGATCTGAAGGCGGCCGAGGGGGAGCCGGACTGCCCGGCGTGGCGGAGTCCCGCGCGGCCCGGACGCCCGTTTCCTATTCGCGGTCCTCGCCGCCGACCACCGCCAGCGTCGGCTGGGCGGCGGGCATCAGCGTTTCGATCCAGGGGCCGTCCGGCATGCGCTGGGCCAAATCAGTCAGGTTGCGGTTCCACCACTGGCGCTGGTCGACCAGGTCGTCGTAGTCGAACTGGGTCTGGCGCCAGTTGCCGTCGCTGTTGGTCATCGTCACCATGTCGATCGGGAACCCGACGTCGGCCGAGCTGAAACGGGTCGAGTCGAAGGACAGGTAGGCCAGCTTCAGAGCCGTCTGCATGGACGTGTCGTACCGCAGCGCCCGGTCCAGGATCGGCTTGCCGTAGGCGGTGGCCCCGATGGACAGATAGGGCGTGCGCTCGTCAACCTCGATCCAGTTGCCCTCGGGATAGACCAGGAACATGGTCGGCTCCCGGTCGTCGGACAGCCGGCCGCCGATGATGGCGTGGAGGTTGAAGTGCAGCTTGCTGGCTTCCAGCGCCTCCTTGTCCTCCGCGGCGACTTGCCGCAGGCAGGTGGTGAAGGCGCCGACCGCGTCGAGCATGCTGGAGAAGGTCTCGGTCGGGCGCTTGGACATGTCGCGGCGCAGATACGCCAGCGTCTTGTCGCGGACGCTGCGCAGGCCCGAATTCATGATGAAGAAGCGATGCCCCCCCGACCCCATGATCGTGACCTTGCGGGCCGCCGATAGCTGGGAACCGCTGGTGATGCGGCCATCGGACAGGCCGATCAGGCCATCGCGGGTCTTGATGCCGAGGCAATAGGTCATTTCCGGTAAATCCAAAGGCGAAAAGGCGACGCATCCTGTCACGCCGGAGGTTCTGCCACAAGCGCGGTTCCCGTCCGGCGACCGACCATGCCGGGAGTTGGTGAACACTCTGTTAATGGGGCGGGGCGACTTTCCGAGGCTTATTGTGCAGTGCACAAAAATCATTGACGGCACCCGGAAAATGCCTATAGTAACCGCATTGCTGCAGTGCAGCATGAAAGTTCAGAGGCCTGGCGCAAGCATATACGAAACCTGCCGCGACCCTCCGACGGAGTTGGTGGCGGCGACCAACCGAAAGGAAGTCAAATGGCCACGACCCCGACCTATCAGCAGTTCGCGACCGTTTCCAAGGAGCAGTTCGAGAAGGCGGCCGCCCAGATCGCCAAGGGCTACGAGGAATACGCCACCTTCAGCAAGGCGAACGTCGATGCCCTGATCCAGGCCGGCAACGTCCTCGCGAAGGGCTTCGAGGAGTTGAGCAAGCGCACGCTGGCCTATTCCCAGTCCTCGCTGGAGAGCGGCGCCGCCGCCGGCAAGGCCGCGATGGGCGTCAAGACCGTCCGTGACCTGGTCGACCTGCAGTCCAGCTACACCAAGTCCACCCTCGACACCGCGCTGGCCGAAAGCGCCAAGCTGTCGGAGCTGTCGGTCAAGGTCGCCAACGAGGCGTTCCAGCCGATCAACGCGCGCCTCAACGCCACCATCGAGAAGCTGAGCAAGCCGCTGGCGGCGTAACTCGGGAAAGGTTCCGGGACGGCGCCGCGCTTCGGCGCCGTCCCGTCCCTCAGAGCCGAAACGCGAAACGGCCCGGCGGTCCAGAGTGACCGCCGGGCCGTTTCGTTTTTCTAACCGTCGATCCGCCGGACCTTTTTTGGCGGCCGGGGCATCTCGATTATTGCGCGAGGTCGGGTGCTCGGGAACAATTCTCAGGAATCCTTCTCCCCGATGTGGATTTGGCGCAAGACGCCTCTTCCAAGCGCGTCCGGAAATCTCATATGATTGTCGGAGGATGTCCATCGCGATGATTGCTAAATTTGCCCATGGCCGACAGCGACAAGCACGGGGACGAGGGAACCGTGACGGGAGTGGTCGTCAAGGCCAAGCCCAAGACGAAGAAACCCTCTATGTACAAAGTTCTAATGCTGAACGACGACTATACTCCGATGGAGTTCGTCGTTCTGGTGTTGGAGCGATTCTTCAACAAGAACCGCGAGGAAGCCACGCGCATCATGTTGCACGTGCATCGGCGTGGCGTCGGCATCTGCGGAGTTTTCACCTACGAGGTAGCCGAAACGAAGGTTACCCAGGTGATGGACTTTGCCCGCCAACACCAGCATCCTTTGCAATGCACCCTGGAGAAGGATTAGCCCGGCATGCTCTCGCGTAATCTCGAGCAATCGCTGCACCGAGCCTTAGCCTACGCCAACGAGCGCCGTCACGAATACGCCACGCTTGAGCATCTCCTGCTCGCGCTCACGGAAGATCAGGATGCGGTAGCCGTCCTGCGGGCGTGCGGCGTGAACCTCGACAAGCTGCGCTCGGAGCTTGGCGAATACCTCGACAACGAGCTTTCGAACCTGATCACCAACCGTCCCGAGGACGCGAAGCCGACTGCCGGCTTCCAGCGGGTGCTGCAGCGGGCGGCGATCCACGTACAAAGTTCCGGCCGCGAAGAAGTGACGGGAGCGAATGTGCTGGTTGCGCTGTTCTCTGAACGCGAGAGCCATGCGGTCTATTACCTGCAGGAGCAGGAAATGACCCGGTTCGACGCGGTGAACTATATTTCTCACGGGATCGCGAAGGCGCCGGGCCGCAACGAAACGAAGCGGGTATCAGGAGCTGACGACGACGCTGCGGCGGAGAAGGTCGTGAAGAAAGGCACTGAAGCTCTCGAGGCATATTGTGTCAACCTTAACAAGAAGGCGGCCAGCGGGAAGATCGATCCGCTGATCGGGCGGGAGCAGGAGGTCGAGCGGACCATCCAGATCCTGTGCCGCCGTTCCAAGAACAACCCGCTCTACGTGGGTGATCCCGGCGTCGGCAAGACCGCCATCGCCGAGGGCCTGGCCCGCCGGATCGTCCACGGCGAGGTTCCGGACGTCCTGGAGAACGCGACCATCTTCTCGCTCGACATGGGATCGCTGCTGGCCGGCACCCGGTACCGCGGCGACTTCGAGGAGCGGCTGAAGGCGGTCCTGTCCGAACTGGAAGCGATGGAAGGCGCCATCCTCTTCATCGACGAGATCCACACGGTGATCGGCGCCGGTGCGACCTCGGGCGGTGCGATGGACGCGTCCAACCTGCTGAAGCCGGCGCTCGCCAGCGGCGCGCTCCGGTGCGTCGGTTCGACGACCTACAAGGAATACCGCAACTACTTCGAGAAGGACCGGGCGCTGGTCCGGCGCTTCCAGAAGATCGACGTCAACGAGCCGTCGATCGAGGATGCGGTCAAGATCCTGCGGGGCCTGAAGCCGTACTACGAGAAGTACCACCGGATCCGCTACACCAACGAGGCGATCCGCTCGGCGGTCGAGCTGTCGGCGCGCTACATCGGCGACCGCAAGCTGCCGGACAAGGCCATCGACATCATCGACGAGGTCGGTGCCGCCCAGATGCTGGTGCCGGAGTCGCGGCGCAAGAAGACCATCTCGGTCAAGGACGTGGAGGCGGTGGTCGCCAAGATCGCCCGGATCCCGCCCAAGAGCGTGTCGCGCGACGACCGCGAGGTGCTGCTGAACCTGGATCGCGACCTGCGCACCATGGTGTTCGGCCAGGACAAGGCGATCGAGGCCCTGTCCTCGGCGATCAAGCTGGCCCGCGCCGGCCTGCGGGATCCGGAGAAGCCGATCGGCAACTACCTGTTCAGCGGCCCGACCGGCGTCGGCAAGACCGAGGCGGCGCGCCAGCTCAGCATGACGCTGGGGATCGAGCTGATCCGCTTCGACATGTCCGAGTACATGGAGCGGCATACCGTGTCGCGCCTGATCGGTGCGCCTCCGGGCTATGTCGGGTTCGACCAGGGTGGCCTGCTGACCGACGCGATCGACCAGCACCCGCACGCGGTCCTGCTGCTCGACGAGATCGAGAAGGCCCATCCGGATCTGTTCAACATCCTGTTGCAGGTGATGGACCACGGCAAGCTGACCGACCACAACGGCAAGACGGTCGATTTCCGCAACGTGATCCTGATCATGACCACGAACGCGGGCGCCTCCGACATGGCGAAGCCGGCGATCGGGTTCGAGCGGGCGGCGCGGGTCGGCGAGGACATGGAGGCGATCAACCGCATGTTCACGCCGGAGTTCCGCAACCGTCTGGACGCCATCATCCCGTTCTCCGCGCTCTCGCAGGAGATCATCGGCCAGGTCGTCGACAAGTTCGTCATCCAGCTGGAAGCCCAGCTCACGGATCGCGGCGTGACGATCGAACTGACCGACGAGGCCCGGGAGTGGCTCGGCCGGAAGGGCTACGATCCTCTCTACGGCGCCCGGCCGCTCGGCCGCGTGATCCAGGAGAACATCAAGAAGCCGCTGGCCGAGGAACTGCTGTTCGGCAAGCTGGCCAAGGGCGGCACCGTCAAGGTGACGGTGGTGGACGACAAGCTGACCTTCACCTATCCCGATCCGCCGCCGACGGACAGCGAGGAGGAGAAAGTCCCGGAGATGGTGGACTGATACTCCATCGCCTGATGGAGCGGGACTTTCAGGAGCCCCGCTCCGCTGGCCAGCGGTAATCGAAAGGGCGTCATCATGCATGACGCCCTTTTTTTTGCGTGCTATTAGGAAGCCAACGCTATCGTTTGGATGTCTTCCCTTGGTTCAACGCACCTACAAGCGCAGCGAAGTGGAAGGCCTGCTGCATGCGCTCGAACGGCAGGCCCGCGAAGCCGCGAAGCTCGCCACCGAGGCGCAGCGCGAGGCGGCCAACAACAGCTTCGTCGCGTACCGCCATTTCCGGGAAAAGGTCGGAGAGTTCAAGGCTCTCTGCATCCTGATCGAGGGACGCCTGAAGCATGTGGCCGACGGCCGTGTCGACGACCTGAAGACCGAGTTCGAGCGGATGGACATCCTGATGCTTGGCCTGCTGATCAAGGCCAGCATGCGCTTCTTCTTCGTCCTGTCGGCCAACACCATCCTGCCCCTGGGCGCCCGCGAGATCTTCATCGCCGAATTGCACAGCCTGTACGAGGCGCGCGAGAAGCTGCGGCGGCCCGATTACGTCAACCGGCTGAGCACGGGCTTGGCCAACGACCTCGACACGGCGGAGGCGATCCTGGAAGAGATCATCGACAAGGCGCCCGGACTGCTGAAGTTCGGGACCGGCGCGGTATGACCGGCGGGCTTCTCGACGGCATCCGCGTCCTTGATCTCAGCCAATACCTGCCGGGTCCGTTCGCTGCCCAGATGCTGGCGGACATGGGTGCCGACGTGGTCAAGGTGGAACCGCCGTCGGGCGATCCGATGCGGCGGCTCGGCGGGACCGACTCGGACGGGCTGGCTCCCGCCTACAAGCTGGTCAATGCCGGCAAGACCGTGGTCCTGCTGGACCTGAAGCAGGCCGGGGATAGGGCGTCGTTCGAGTCCCTGGTGCGGGCCGCCGACGTGCTGGTCGAGAGCTACCGGCCGGGCACCCTCGACCGGCTCGGGCTGTCGCGCGCTCGGCTCGGGGACCTGAACCCCGGCCTCGTCCATGCCGCGCTGTCCGGCTGGGGGCAGGACGGCCCCTACCGGCTGCGCGCCGGCCACGACATCAACTACATGGCGCTGGGCGGCGGCCTGGCCTCTTCGGGGATGGCGGGCATGCCGGCGATGGCCCATCCGCCGGTGGCCGACCATGCCGCCGCCATCCAGACGGTCGCCGCGGTGTCGGCCGCCCTGTTCCGGCGGAGCAGGACGGGGCAGGGGGCTTTCCTGGACGTCAGCCTGATGGAGACGGTGCTGGGGTGGCAGTCCTGGCCGCTCACCCTGGCCCGGCGCAGAGCATCTCCCCGGCCGGCGGGCGACCTACTGACGGGAGGGGCGGCCTGTTACCAGATCTACACGACGGCGGACGGCCGCTTCGTTACCCTGGGCGCCATCGAGGAGAAGTTTTGGGCCGCATTCTGCGCCACCCTGGGCCGGCCCGACTGGACCCCGCGCCAGTTCGAGCCGATGCCCCAGCGGGACCTGATCCGCGAAGTGGCCGCCGCCGTCGCGGCCGAGCCGCTGGCCCATTGGGAGGCGCGGTTCGCCGAGGTGGACTGCTGCTTCGAGACGGTGGCCGAGCTGGCCGACGTGCCCGGGCATCCCCACGTCGCCGCGCGCGGGCAGGTGAGGCTGTCGGGAGACGCCGAGCCCCTGGTCGAAACCCTGTTCGGGCTGCGGGTGGACGGCGAGCCGCCGCCGGCCCGGCCGGTGCTGAAGCAGGCCGACGCGAATGCCGTTCTCGATCGCTGGAAAGCCGCCTGACGCGGGTCAGCCGCAGCCGTTCTCCTGCCGGAACGGGCTGTCCTGCATCAGGATCTCGATCTCGCTCTCCACGGCGGGCCGCTCGCGCCTGAGATAGTCGGCGATCGCGGCGCGGAAGCCCGGGTCGCGGATCCAGTGGGCGCTGTAGGTCGGGGTGGGCAGGTAACCGCGCTGGATCTTGTGCTGGCCCTGGGCGCCGGCCTCCACCCGCTTGAGCCCCCGCTCGATCGCGAAATCGATGGCGCGGTAGTAGCAGGCCTCGAAATGCAGGTGCTTGTACGTGGCGAGGCAGCCCCAGTTGCGGCCATAGAGCGTGTCGCTGCCAAGCAGGTTCAGGGCGCCCGCGACCCAGTCGCCATCGTCCTCGACCAGGATCAGCACGACCCGGTCGGCCATGGTCTCGCCGAGCTGGCGGAAGAACTTCCGGTTCAGGTAGGCGCTGCCCCACTTCCGGTCGCTGGTGTCCATGTAGAACTTGTAGAAGACATCCCAGTGCTCCGGACGCAGGTCGGGGCCGGTCAGGGTGTGGATCTTCACGCCGGTCTCGGCCACTTCCCGCCGCTCCTTGCGGATCGACTTGCGCTTGCGGGAATTCAGCTCGCCCAGGAAATCGTCGAAGCTGCCGTAGCCTCGGTTCTCCCAATGGTATTGCTGCCCGATCCGCTGGAGCCAGCCGGCCTCGCCGAAGCGGTTCCAGTCCGATTCGGTCGGGAAGGTGACGTGGATCGAGGAGACCGCGTGACGGAGGCCCAGCTGCTCCATGGTGGAGATCAAGGCCGGGGCCACCCCGGCGGGGGCCTCCGGGTGGACCAGCAGGCGCGGTCCGGTCACCGGCGTGAAGGGGACGGCGGCCTGGAGCTTGGGATAATAGCTGCCGCCCGCCCGCTCGTAGGCGTTCGCCCAGGCATGGTCGAACACGTATTCGCCGTAGGAGTGGCTTTTCAGGTAGAGCGGGACCGCTCCCCAGATCCCGCCTTCCGGGCTTTTCAGCACCAGATGCTGGGGCTGCCAGCCGGTCGCGGCGCGGCAGGACCCGCTGTCTTCGAGCGCCCCGAGGAAGGCGTGGCTGAGGAACGGGTTCTCCGCGCCGGCACAGGCATCCCAGGCGGCGGCGTCGACCGCGCCGATACCCGGTATCACCTTGACCGTGATGCTGTCATTTCCGTCTGGCATGACCAGAGAATTAGACGTTTCGCGCTGCGGCGCAAGACGCTCACTGCGCTGCGGCGCAAGACGCTCACTGCGCTGCGGCGCAAGACGCTCACTTCAGTTCGAAGACCGCCTCCACCTCGACCGAGCATCCCAGCGGCAGCGACGGGGCGCCGACCGCGAACCGGGCGTGCTTTCCCGCCTCGCCGAAGACCTCCAGCATCAGCTCCGACGCGCCGTTGATCACCTTGGGGTGGTCGTTGAAATCGGGGCCGCAATTGACGAAGCCGCCCAGCTTGAGGCACCGCGCCACCTTGTCGAGGTCGCCACCGCAGGCGGCATCCACCTGGGCCAGGATGTTGAGCGCGCAGACCCGGGCGCAGGCATGGCCGTCCTCGACGGACAGGTCGGTGCCGACCTTGCCCTTGTGGGTCAGCGCGCCGTCGCGCATGGGGATCTGGCCGGAGACGAACAGGATCTTGCCGGACAGAGTATAGGGCACGTAGGCCCCCGCCGGAGCCGCCACTTTCGGCAGGTCGATGCCCAGCTCCTTCAGGCGCGCCGCGATGGTTCCCGCCATGGTTCTCTTCCCTTTCCGTGTCGTTGTGTCGGAAGGGAGGACCATAGCGGGACAATCCGCCGCGGGCCAGCGCCGAGGATCCGGAAGGGATCAGGCGCTCAGCTTGTAGCGCCCGACGAGCTGGTCGAGCTGGTGCGCCAGCCGGCTGAGTTCCGCGGCGGCGCTCGACGTCTCGGTGGCGCCGGCCGCGGTGCCCTGCGCGATGGAGACCATCGTGCGGACCGCCTCGCTGACCAGCTGGGCTTCCATCGCCGTCTGGCTGGTGTCGGCGGCGACCGCCTTGGCCGAGGTCGCGACCTGCCCGACATTGCGCCCGATCTCGCTGGTGGTGGCGCTCTGCTGATCCACCTCGGCCGCGATCGAGCCGGCGATCCGGTCGATCTGGGAAATCACGTCGTGGATCGCGCCGATCGCTCCGGAAACCTTCGCCATGGCGTCGGCGACCTGGTCGATGGACGTGACAGACCGCTCGGTCTGTTCCTGGGTCGCGGTGATCCGGTGGGCGATCTGCTCGGCGGCCCGGGCGCTCTGGGTCGCCAGGTTCTTGACCTCGGTCGCGACGACGGCGAAACCCTTTCCGGCCTCGCCGGCCCGCGCCGCCTCGATCGTGGCGTTCAGCGCCAGCAGGTTGGTCTGCTCGGCGATGTCGGAGATCACCTGGATCACCTCGCCGATCTCCGTGCTGTTCTGGGAGAGCTGGCGGATATTGTCGACCGCCGACCGGATCGCCTGCTCGGCGCCCCGCAACGTCTCGCGCGCCTGGTCCGCTGCGGAAGAGGCCTTGTGGGCGACGTCGGAGCTGGCGGCGGCATGGCGCGCCACCTCCCGGATCGACGCCGTCATCTCCTCCGACGCGCTCGCCACGCCGTCGGCGCTGGTCGCCAGTTCCTCGGCGATCGAGGTCAGGTCGCCGACGGCGCCGACCACGCCGACCACGGCGCTGTTGATCTGGTCGGCGTGGCCGTTCATGGTCTCCGCGTTCCGGCTCATCTCCTCGGCTGAGGCGGTGAGCTCCACCGATGCCGCGGAGACGGAGCCGCTGGCCTCGCTGACCTGCCCCAAGCTGTCCTTCAGGCTGTCCAGCAGGTGGTTGAAGTCCTGGGCCATGGCGCCGATCTCGTCGCCGGAGTCGATGCCGACCGCCCGTGACAGGTCGCCGGTCCTCGCCGCGGCGATCGAGTTCTGCATGACCGGGATCGGGCGCACGATGGCGCGGGCGAGGGCCGCCGCGATCAGTCCCTGGACGACCAGGACGGCGAGGCAGACCGCTCCCAGTTCAAGGCCGATCCGGAGGAAGGCGGCCTCGGCGTCGTCCACGTAGAGGCCCGAGCCGACGACCCAGCCCCAGGGCTTGTAGTGGCCGGCATAGCCGATCTTCGGCTGCGGCTCCGTCGATCCCGCCTTCGGCCAGACATAGCGGACGGTGGCCGACCCCTCGGCGATGGCGCGCCGGGTCATCTCGCCGACGAAAGCGAACCCGTTGGCGTCCTTGGTGTCCCGCAGGTTCCTGCCGACCAGCTGGGGGCTGGTGCCGTGCGCGAGGACGGTGCCGGAGGGGTCGAGGACGAAGAAATACTCCCCGTCCGCATAGCGCAGGGCGCTGATGCCGGCCAGGGCCGCCGCCTTGGCGGCATCCTGCGTCATGGACCCGGCGGCGGCGAGCTTGGCATGATGGTCGATCTGCGCGACGGCGACCTCCACCAGCTGGCGCGTCTGGACCTGCCGGTCCGCGAACATCTGACTCCTCAGGGTGCCCAGGGCGGCGGCGGCGACCGTCAGCAATCCGACCAGGCCAACACCGACGATCAGGAGGATCTTTCGCCTTATGCTCATTCCGGAGAACATGGTTGCACCCCTGGCGCAGTATTGGTTTTTCCTTGTTCCCGCGAGTCTCGCGCATCTTCGCGAATTTAAGGTTAATCCCTCGGGCGACGTCGCGGTTCGGGGCGGAGGCTGCGCCACTCTGTCGCGCCTATGCCCTCCGGATATGTTGCGAACGACTCTCAACAAGAGTATGCATAGGGAATAATGCGAGTGATTATCACTTTCAGAGGGGCCCCATGGCGCACCAGATGCTCGATCGATCCACCGCCGGCATGCCGGATCTCGATTTCATCCCGGAGCAGGAAGATGCCGAATCCCTGGTCGTGTGGGCGTTCCGCCGCTGGGTGATGGGTGTGCGCCATCAGGCGCCGGATCAGTGGGAGATGGTCCTGCGCGGCCTGCGGCGCCGCTGCGGCGACCCGGTCGCGCGCGAGGCGGCGGTGGCGCTGGCCGAGATGATCGAGGCGCTGCGCCGGACCGCGCGGCGGACCGTCACCCATCACCAGCCCTGCTGCCGCTGCGTCGGCGACGACGAGGCCCTGCTGCTGGTCCTCCTCGGCGCCTGCCAGCAGGGAGACGGGCCGCTGGCCCGGACCGCGGCGCAGACGCTGTCCGGCGTCGCCCATCCCGACGGCCTGCTGGAAGGGGCGATGCGGTTCGCCGAAGCCTTCGCCGTACGGGGCCTGATGCTGCCTCGCCGCGACATGCCGACAGGCTCGGCCTTTCCGGACGGCATCATGATCCACTAGGGACGGAACGGCTGGAGACGGAACGGTTGGAGCCGTTTGCCGGATACGCGCGTTTCCCCAGGGAACCGCAGGTATCGGAAAGGGTATTCCGCCATGCACAAGACCGGCACGGCCTGGTGGCAGCACGGCATCGTCTATCAGATCTATCCAAGATCCTTCCAGGACAGCAATGGCGACGGCATCGGCGATCTGCCGGGCATCATGGATCGCCTGGACCATCTGGTCGAGCTGGGGGTCGATGCCGTCTGGCTGTCGCCGATCTTCCCCTCGCCGATGGCCGACTTCGGGTACGACGTCGCCGATTTCACGGGCATCGATCCGATCTTCGGCACCCAGGAGCAGTTCGACGCGCTGGTCGCCGAAGTCCACCGGCGCGGGCTGAGGCTGATCCTGGACTTCGTGCCGAACCACACGTCGGACCGCCACCCCTGGTTCGACGAGGCGAGGCGTTCCCGGGACTCGGCGAAGCGCGACTGGTACATCTGGCGCGACCCGGCGCCCGACGGCGGCCCGCCCAACAACTGGTTGAGCAATTTCGGCGGCAGCGCCTGGGAATACGACGCCGGAACAGGTCAGTACTATTACCATGCTTTCCTGAAGGAGCAGCCGGACCTCAACTGGCGCAACCCCGCCGTGCGCGAGGCGATGTTCGACGCGCTCCGTTCCTGGATGGCGCGCGGCGTCGACGGCTTCCGGGTCGATGTGATCTGGCATCTGATAAAGGACGATCAGTTCCGAGACAATCCGGTCTCGCCCGATTGGAAGCCGGGCATGGACCCGTTCCATCGGCTCGTCCCCCTCTACACCGCCGACCGGCCCGAAGTGCTGGACGTGGTGCGCGAGATGCGCGCCGTGATCGACGAGTACGACGACCGGGTGCTGATCGGGGAGATCTACCTGCCCCTGGAGCGGCTGATGGCCTACTACGGCGCCGACCTGACCGGCGCGCACATGCCGTTCAATTTCCAATTGATCGAAGCCCCGTGGCATGCCCGCACCCTGGAAGCGCTGATCAACGAATACGAAGGGGGCCTGCCGCCCGGGGGATGGCCCAACTGGGTCCTCGGCAACCACGACAAGCCCCGGATCGCCAGCCGCGTCGGCCCCGCCCAGGCCCGTGTCGCCGCGATGTTGCTGCTGACGCTGCGAGGAACCCCGACATTCTATTACGGCGATGAACTGGGGATGGAGAACGGCCACATCCGGCCCGACCAGGTCCAGGACCCGTTCGAGAAGAACGTGCCCGGCAGGGGATTGGGGCGGGATCCGCAGCGTACGCCGATGCAATGGAGCGCCGCGCCCAATGCCGGTTTCACCACCGGCCGTCCCTGGCTCCCGGTTTCCGACAGCTTCCACGAGATCAACGTGGAGGCGCAATCCGGCGACCGAAGGTCGATGCTCTCCCTGTGCCGCGCCCTGATCGCTTTGCGCCGGGGCGAGCCGGCCCTGGCAGCCGGCGCGTTCGAGCCGACCTCGGCCGAGGGCGACCTCCTGGCCTACCAGCGCATCTGGGCGGACGACCGCTTCGCCGTCGCGCTGAACCTCGGATCGGCGCCGGGCCGGATCGTCCTGCCCGACCGCTTCGCCGGCGGACGGATCCGCCTGTCCACGCACCTGGACCGTTCCGAAGCCCTGGACGGCGCCACCGTGGACCTGCGTGCCGACGAGGGCGTGATCATCGCCCCGGCGAAGCCGTGACGGCTAAGGCGGACCCTGCTCAGGCGAGGTCGGGCTGACTGCCGGGGAACCGGGGATCCCGCGGGTCGGCGGGCGAACCCGGTACCTTGCCCGGTATGATGCCGGTCTGTTCCTGCTCGTCCGGCTGTTCGTCGCCGCCGGCATCGGGCGTATCCTCGTGTTCCTGCGCCGGCTTCGGTATCGGATCGGCCATTTCCATCCTCCTGTTTTATTCCTGCAACAGGGGCGTGGCGGCCGGGTTGCAAGGTTCCAAAAGGTGTCACCCGACCGGTCTATCGAGTCGGTGTCACCGAACTGCAAGATTCGTCTTTAACGGCGGTTTCGGATGCCGCGCAAGGCGGAACGAGTACGCCGTGGGTGTGTTTGATAAATCACAGCGCATGCGGAGATACTGGTCGAAGGCACCCGCGAAGTGGTGCCGCTCCCGCGCCGATCGGCTGAAAATGACGGGGGGAGGCTGGAGTACGGACGCATTCGGGAAACCGTGCGTGTTCGTGGGCCGGCCCATATTCCGCAAGGTGGGAACGGTGCGCTCATATCCGCTCTTGCCCCAGTGCCCGCTTGTGTTTGAAACTCCTTGTTAACGAAACGCCACTTAACGTAACGGTTAACCATCAGGGTGTCTGGAAGGGGAACGGCTTGAAGCAACGAACCGCAGACCGTCACAGCATCAGCCGGGCGATTTCGTCCGATTGCCGCGCCGAGGGTTCGCCGTTCCGGCCACGGCCAGTTTCGCCCGACACGTACACCTTCCGATGGAACGCCCTTGATCGGGCAGTCGATAAGGCTGCTTCAAGTTACCGCACTGCGGTATACTCCGTCTTGCCATCGAATAGTCCAATTCCGGGGCAAACATGCGGAGATGTTTGGGGCAGAGTGGCTGACGCATCATTCTTTCCAAAAACCGGCTTTCGAACCGCTGCGCCAAGCCGGCGCGTGCAATTATGGCAACGCGTTAGAAATCTCTTTGAGACTAGCTATATAGATTCGATGAACGCGAACCGTCCGTGGTCTAGGCTAATTCGTTATGATGCCGGGAACTTTCTTGTCCGGAGAAGTAACGATACAGAAAAGAACAGCCTCAGGGATCGGCGGGGAGGAGTAACGACTTTCGTTGCCTGCGGCAGCCCTGGCGGAGAAGTAGACGTATGAAGCCAGTCGAGCGCTGCAGGATCAATGGAGACCCTTTCACAGAGGAGTGACCGATGTTCCCGGCCGACGACCTGTTTTCACGCTACGCACAGAACTACGAGGGTCGCAAAGAAGTCGAGATGACCCTCGTCGAGTACCTTGAAGCGTGCAAGAGCGATCCTCTGATCTACTCCACCGCCGCGGAGCGCATCCTCGCGGCCATCGGGGAGGCGGAGGTCGTGGATACTGCCAAGGACCCGCGCCTGGGCCGTATCTTCATGAACCGCACGATCAAGGTCTATCCCGCCTTCAGCGACTTCTACGGCATGGAGGAGACGATCGAGCGGATCGTCGGCTTCTTCCGGCATGCCGCGCAGGGGTTGGAGGAACGCAAGCAGATCCTCTACCTGCTTGGCCCGGTCGGCGGCGGCAAGTCCTCCCTCGCGGAGCGACTGAAGTCGCTGATGGAGCACCAGCCGATCTATGCCCTGAAGGCCGGCAAGGAGGTCAGCCCGCTGTTCGAAAGCCCGCTGGGCCTGTTCGACCCCGACCAGATGGGTCCCGTGCTGGAGGACAAGTTCGGCATTCCCCGCCGGCGCCTGACCGGCCTGATGAGCCCCTGGGCGGTCAAGCGGCTCGACGAGTTCGGCGGCGACATCTCCAAGTTCCGCGTCGTCCGGCTGATGCCGTCCAAGCTCCGCCAGGTCGGCGTGTCCAAGACCGAGCCGGGTGACGAGAACAACCAGGACATTTCCAGCCTGGTCGGCAAGGTCGATATCCGCAAGCTGGAGATGTTCAGCCAGAACGACCCGGACGCCTACAGCTTCTCCGGCGGCCTGAACCGCGCGACCCAGGGCATCCTGGAATTCGTCGAGATGTTCAAGGCGCCGATCAAGATGCTGCACCCGCTGCTGACGGCGACCCAGGAAGGCAACTATGTCGGCACCGAGAATATCGGCGCCATGCCGTTCCAGGGCATCATCCTGGCCCACTCCAACGAGGCGGAGTGGCAGAGCTTCAAGAACAACAAGAACAACGAAGCCTTCATCGATCGCATCTGCGTGATCAAGGTGCCGTACTGCCTGCGGGTGACCGAGGAGCAGAGCATCTATCACAAGCTGATCCAGGGCAGCGACCTGTCGGCCGCCCCCTGCGCGCCGGCGACGCTTCAGATGATGGCCCGCTTCTCGGTCCTGTCGCGCCTGCGCGAGCACGAGAACTCCAGCATCTATTCCAAGATGCGGATCTATGACGGCGAGACCCTGAAGGAGACCGACCCCAAGGCCCGGTCGATGCAGGAATACCGCGACGCGGCCGGCGTCGACGAGGGCATGGAGGGCATCTCGACCCGCTTCGCCTTCAAGGTGCTGGCGGCGACCTTCAACTACGACAACACCGAAATCTCGGCCGATCCGGTCCACCTGATGTATGTGCTCGAACAGTCGATCAAGCGCGAGCAGTTCCCGGAGGACACCGAGAAGCGTTACCTGGAGTTCATCAAGGGCGAGCTGGCGCCGCGCTATGCGGAATTCATCGGCAACGAGATCCAGAAAGCCTACCTGGAATCCTACCACGACTATGGTCAGAACCTGTTCGACCGCTATGTCGATTATGCCGATGCCTGGATCGAGGACCAGGACTTCAAGGATCCCGACACCGGCCAGCTGATGAACCGCGACCTGCTGAACCAGGAGCTGACCAAGATCGAGAAGCCCGCGGGCATCGCCAACCCCAAGGACTTCCGCAACGAGGTCGTCAAGTTCGCGCTGCGGGCCCGGGCCAACAACGCCGGCCGGAACCCCTCATGGACCTCCTACGAGAAGATCCGGGAGGTCATCGAGCGGCGCATGTTCAGCCAGGTGGAGGATCTGCTGCCCGTGATCAGTTTCGGCAGCAAGAAGGACAGCGAGACCGAGAAGAAGCATTCCGACTTCGTCGAGCGTATGATGGATCGGGGTTACACTGAACGGCAGGTCCGCCGGCTGGTCGAGTGGTACATGCGAGTGAAGCAGGCCGGCTGAGGGAAGGGAAGTTCACTGAAATGAACATCATTGACCGGCGCCTCAATCCCAAGGGCAAAAGCCTGGCAAACCGCCAGCGCTTCCTGCGCCGCGCCAAGGAACAGATCGTCAAGGCGGTGCGCGACAGCTCGGGCAAGCGCAGCATCCAGGACATCGAGAACGGCGACAAGATCTCGATATCCACCGGAGGCGTGCGCGAGCCGTCCTTCCACCGCTCGGCGAGCGGTGGACTGCGCGAGCACGTGGTGCCGGGCAACAAGGAGTTCGTGGAAGGTGACACCATCCCGCGGCCGGAAGGCGGCGGCGGGCGGGGCGGCTCGGAGGGCAGCCCCGACGGCGACGGCGAGGACGATTTCCGCTTCGTGCTGAGCCGGGAGGAGTTCCTCGACATCTTCATGGAAGACCTGGAACTGCCCGACCTGGTCAAGCAGAAGATCAAGCAGACGGAGAACTACTCGCTGCATCGCGCCGGCTATAGTTCCAGCGGGTCGCCGTCGAACCTCAACCTGGTGCGCACCATGCGCAACAGCCTGTCGCGGCGCATAGCGCTCCGCCGGCCCAAGCCGGAGGAGATCGAGCGCCTGGAGCAGGAGATCGCCGAGCTTGAAGCCGGCGGCACCGACGACGCGCGGCTGCTGGAGCTGCGCGGCGAGCTGGAGCGCCAGCTCCGGCGCAGCAAGGTGATCCCTTACCTCGACCCGGTGGACGTCCGCTACAACCGCTTCGAGCGGGTGCCCCGTCCGGTCGCCCAGGCGGTGATGTTCTGCCTGATGGACGTTTCCGGGTCCATGACGGAGCACATGAAGGACCTCGCCAAGCGGTTCTTCATCCTGCTCTACCTGTTCCTGAAGCGGCGCTACCGCCATGTCGACATCGTCTTCATCCGGCACACCCACGAGGCCAAGGAAGTCGACGAGGAGACCTTCTTCTACAGCGCCGAGACGGGCGGCACCGTCGTCTCGACCGCCTTGGAGGAGATGCGCCGGATCATCGCCGACCGCTATCCCGAGGCGGAGTGGAACATCTACGCGGCGCAGGCGTCGGACGGCGACAACATGTCGAACGACAACGCCAAGTCGGCGGCCCTGCTGGAGAACGTGATCCTGCCCATGTGCCAGTACTTCGCCTATATCGAGGTCAGCCAGGATTACGAGGGCGGCCTGGGCGGGGCGCTCGGCTCCACGCTGGGACGCGAGACCGATCTCTGGCGGACCTACAAGCTGGTGGCGAAACCGGGAGCGCCGATCGCCATGCGCAAGGTCCGTACCCGCCGGGAGATCTTCCCGGTGTTCCGCGACCTGTTCTCGCGGGAGAACGCGACGGCCTGAGAAGCGGCTACAGGCAAGCGGCCACACCTAGGTAGCGGGCCCCATCGGCGGGCCGAAGGAACGACAGATGTCCATGCAGATGCTCGACGACGGCAACCAGTTGATCTTCGAAGGCGCGGACTGGGATTACGACAAGATCAAGCGCGCCTATGACGCGATCGAGCGGATCGCGTTCGACGAGATGGGTCTGGACATCTATCCGAACCAGATAGAGGTGATCACGGCCGAGCAGATGCTGGACGCCTATTCGTCCATCGGCATGCCGCTGATGTACAAGCACTGGTCGTTCGGCAAGCATTTCGCGCAGGACGAGACCCTGTACCGCAAGGGCCTGCGCGGGCTGGCCTACGAGATCGTGATCAATTCCAGCCCCTGCATCAGCTACATCATGGAGGAGAACTCCATGACCATGCAGACGTTGGTGATCGCCCACGCCGCGTTCGGCCATAACCACTTCTTCAAGAACAACAACCTGTTTCGCCAGTGGACCGATGCCAAGGGCATCCTGGACTATCTGGAATTCGCCAAGACCTTCATCCTGAAGTGCGAGGAGCGCTACGGCCATCAAGCCGTCGAGCGGACCCTCGACGCCGCCCACGCGCTGATGAGTCACGGCGTCCACCGCTATCCGCGAAAGCAGCCGCTCGACCTGCGGGAAGAGCAGCGCCGCGAGGACGAGCGGCAGGAATATAACCGCAAGATGTACAACGACCTCTGGCGGACGGTCCCGACCAAGCCTGGCGTCAAGGAGTCGGTCTCGGCGGTCGAGAGCCGCAAGGCGCTGCTGGCCCTGCCCGAGGAGAACATCCTCTACTTCCTGGAAAAGAAGGCGCCGCGCCTGCACCAGTGGCAGCGCGAGATCCTGCGCATCGTCCGGCGGGTCGCCCAGTATTTCTATCCTCAGAAGCAGACCAAGCTGATGAACGAGGGGTGCGCCACCTACACCCACTACTACATCATGAACCGGCTGCACCAGAAGGGGCTGATGTCGGACGGGGCGCTGCTGGAGTTCCTGCATTCCCATACCAGCGTGGTGTTCCAGCCGAACTTCGACGATCCCCGGTTCAGCGGCATCAACCCCTACGCCATCGGCTTCGCGATGATGCAGGATATCGAGCGGATCGCGACCAACCCGACGGACGAGGATCGGGAGTGGTTCCCCGACTATGCCGGCAACGGCGACGCCATGGGGACGCTGCGCGAGGCCTGGGCCAACTTCCGCGACGAGAGCTTCGTGCTCCAGTATCTCAGCCCCGCGCTGATGCGCAAGATGCGCATGTTCGAGGTGCGGAACGACGCGTCCGAGCCCGAGATGCTGGTCGAGGCGATCCACAACGAGCGCGGCTACCGCAAGGTCCGCAAGGCGCTGGCCCGCCAGTACGACATCGGCTACCTGGAACCCGACATCCAGATCCTCGACGTGGACTTGGCAGGCGACCGCAAGCTGATCCTCCAGCACCGGGTGATCAACCGGGTGCTGCTCGACGAGAGCGACGCCCGGGCGGTGCTCCGCCACATCGCCAATCTCTGGGGCTACGAAGTGATGCTGGTGGAGGTGGACGCCACGACCGAAGCGGTCCTGAAGGAACACACCGTCTCGGCCAGTTCGCTGCTGCTGAGCTGACGACGTCGGCGGCGCTTCAGGTCGGACGGACTTCCATCCTGCTGTCCAGGCCGGGACAGCAGGATCGAAGTGTCGGGGCAATACGCCCGACGGCCCGCATCGCCATTGCTCCGCGCCAACCCGTAGGTTGGGCCGAGGCCCGGCGCATCGCGTCGACCGGGCGGGGAGGGCCGACCGTTCCCCCTGGACCGGTCAGCGCTTTGCCGCCCAGTCCTTGACGCCATAACGCGCGAGGATTTCCGCCAGCCGGCCGGAGGCGCGCATACGCCGCACGCCGTCATCGAGCAGCGCCATATATTCCTTGGACTTGGGAACCGCCGCGCTGAACGCCAGATAGATCGGGGTCGCCTTGTCCGGTTCCAGGATCGTCACGTGGTCGCCAAGATCCAGTTCCGCGACGGCGTGGGCCAGCACCTGCGTTTCGTCGATCACCAGATCGACACGGTCGCCCATCAGCTTGCGCAAGTTCTGGCTGACGCCTTCGTCGCCGCTGATCAACTGGACTTTGTCTGTGGTCTTTTTCTCCTGGATATAGGCGTCGAGCGGACCGCCGTCGTCGTAGCCATAATCCAGGATTCCGCCCAGACGCCAGGGCGAGAGCGACTCCGGCCCCGTGAATTTGAACCCGGTGCCCTTCCGCATCGCGAAGCCGTTGGCCGACATGCCGAGGGCTTCCGACGGAAACAGCAGATTGCGCGATTCCGACGGGCTCGCTCCGATCGCCGCGGTGGTCCGGCCGGCCATGACCTCCACCAGGGTGCGCGACCAGGGCACGATCGTGTACTCCACCCGATGGCCCGCCGCCTCGAAGATCTCCCGGGCGATTTCGACCATGTAGCCCGGGCGGTCGGACCCGGGCAGGCAGTTGAACGGACACCAGAAGTCGGCGCTCATCGTGATGGTGTCCGCCCGGGAGGAGGTCGGGGACAGGGCGGCAGCCAAGCCCAGGCAGAACGCGGCGAGTGCCGCGAAGAATCGTGTCGTCATGATGGTTTCGCCCCGCGGCAAGGTGCATACCGGCATGCACCGGCCGCGAGGCTACCACTTTCGTGTGACGCTTTTCCCGCCGCTGCGCCGCGCGGCGGGTACGTTCAGGCGCCGCCGCCCCTTTCGTCCTGGACGCCGGGCTCGACCGCCTCCTTGCCGAACTGGTCGGCATCGGTGCCCTCGGCAGCACCGACCTCCGGACCGCCGGAGGCTTCGCGCATGGCGCCCGCGGCATCGGATATGCTGCCCATCGCCTTGTCGTCGTCGGCGCCCGACTGCAGTCCTTCGCCGGACTGTATGTCCCCGCCGGCCTGGCCCTGGCCGCCGCCGGCCTCGCGCATGGCCTGTTCCCAGTGTTCCTGCTGCTTGCCTTCGGGCTGCCCCTCCTGCTGCCATATCTCGTAGGCGCGCTGTCTGATGCGGTCGAGGTCCATGGTGGTCTCCTGGGTCAAGAAGGGTACGGTCGGCTGGAGGCCGCATCGATGGAAACAGGGCGGCGTGGGGATGGTCCCGCCGTCTTCGGCAAATACCGCCGGAGTTGAATGGCACTGGATTCGGTCCCCGTCCGGGAGGATTATCGGAGGAGCCGCCATCCCCGGCCCGAGGAGGACGAACCAATGAAGCACGCGAAGAAGCGGCGTACCGGCATCGATCCGCTTTACCTGATCATCGGCGGCGCCCTGGTGCTGCTGGTCATCCTGTTCACCCTCATGCGGTAGCATCGGCGCGGTTTGTCGCATCGCAGCAGGCGCGTCGCGGGCATAGACTCCCGGCTGGCACAAAAAACAACGGACGACCCGCGCAGGGTCCGGACACTGCCAGATCGTCCTGTCACAGACAGGAAGGAGACTTGCGATGACGCCTGCAATCATCACGGCGATCAATGACGAGCATCGGACGATAGCGAAATTGCTTCACCTGATCGATCGACAGGTGACGCTGTTCAACGACTCCGAGACGCCCGACCTGGATCTGCTGCACCTGATCATGGACTATACCCAGGCGTACCCCGACCTCTACCATCATCCCAAGGAGAACGCGGTCTTCCTGAAGCTCAAGGAGCGGGAGCCGGCCTTCGCCGACGCGGTGGACGCGCTGCTCGAAGACCATGCCCGGATGCCCCAGGTCTCGGCCAAGTTCGCCACGCTGGTCGAGCAGCTGATCGAGGACGCTACCATGCCGCGCGACGTCTTCGTCAAGGCGGCAATGGACTACGTCGATTTCCAGCGGTCCCATATGATGCGGGAGGTGGGCGACGTGCTGCCCGCCGCCGCGCGCATCCTGACCGCCGAAGACTGGGCGGAGCTGGAAGGCACGATCGGCCGGCAGGAAGATCCGCTGACCAGCGGCAAGGCCCACTACCAGAAGTTGGGGGAATTGCTCCTCAACGAGGCTTGAAACTTTCCGGGCGCGGGGTCGTCTCCCTCGAGGGGCTCCTTAAGGGGGCTACTCCGCCGCACGGGAAAACTTATATATCGGGTGCATCATTAATCCGGCCGGCTCGGAGTTCGCCATGCGCCTGACCACCTATACCGACTATTCCCTCAGGGTCCTGATCTATCTGGGGGTTCGGAAGGATGAGCTGGTCACCATCAAGCAGATTTCCGACCACTACGGCATATCCAACAACCACCTGCTGAAGGTGGTCCACCAGCTCGGCCTGATGGGCTTCGTCGAAACCGTCCGCGGCCGCAACGGCGGCCTGCGGCTCGCCCGGCCTGCGGCTCAGATCGTGATCGGCGAGGTGGTGCGCAAGATGGAACAGGACATGGCGTTGGTGCAGTGCTTCGACGCGGACGGTGCCGCCGGATGCCGGATCGTCTCCGCCTGCGTCCTGAAAGGGGCGCTGGGCCGGGCGCTCCAGGCGTTCCTCGACGTGCTGGACCAATACACGCTGGCCCAGCTCGTCGAGCCCAGGGAACGCCTCGCGGAACTGCTCCAGCTCGACCGGGCCGCCGGGGCCTAGAGCGGTACCCGATCAGGTCGGTCCGCATCCGGCCCGCCTTGTTCGAAGCCGGCATGTAATGAAGAAAATCCGCCACAGATTACGGCGATAGCCTCAGATGATTCGGTCCGTATCTTTGTCCATCGCCGTAATCTGTGGCAAGAATCCTGATAACGCTTGCCTTGCCCCCGCTGGAGCGGTGCCCGACCAGGTCGATCCGCCCTGGGGCAGCCGGACCGATGGATTGGGCTGTGGCCCAACGCCTTGCAAAACATGAAGCGGGAGATTCCCCGTTCCGGCCGGAAAACTAGCCCTCGGCGACGAGCCCGCGGGCGGGGGGCTGCTTGGACCGTTCCGAACCCTGGCGGTCGCCCGCGGGGCGGTGCAGGTCGCGCAGCCGGCGCTCGGCGGCGGCGATGCTCTCGTTGTTGCGCCGGGCGTCGGCGTCGATGGCGTCCAGCAGGGACCGCAGCATCACGCGCAGCCGGTCGTTCTCGTTGACCAGCCGGCTATTGTCCGAAGCCAGCTTCGCCATGGAAGCCCGGGCCATCGAAAGCTCGGCGGCCTGGCGCTCCAGCGTGCCGGAGAAGGCCTCGATCTGGGACAGCAGGGACTCGCCGCTGTTCTTGGCCGCGTCCAGGCGGGCGAGCGTAGCTTGGCATTCGTCGAACAAGGGATCCTCGTGCGCGCTGTTGTCTGCGGAAAGTTCGAGGACTCCGTCCTCCTCCTCCTCGTTGTCGTCCCGGTCCGCCGCCTCCTCGAACTTCGGCCGCGGGACGCCGCGCCCGGGAGGCTCGTCGCTCAGCTGGCCGATCAGCGTCGCGATCGCGTGGAGGTCGTCGGTCATCTTCGGTTCGGCGGAGGAGGGCACGCCCGACAGACGTTCGCGCTGGGGCTTGGGGGGTGAGATCGCGGGCAGCGCCCGCGTCTCACCATCCTTCTGGGATTGGGGCAGGTTGTCCACCTTGCCCCGAACCAGGAAATTCAATGACATCGGCTAAGCTCCGCACGGTTCGAGCCTGTGATGCCATTGGTTATCGACCATTAAGCTTAATGGACGGTAAACCCACATTCGCGGCGGGATCAGCGTCGCTGCCGGCGCTCACATCCCCTCATCGTCATGCGCGGGTCGAGCCCGCGCATGAAGAAGAAGAACAGTGCCGTGGCTCAGCTCCTGGCCTTCCGCCAGACGAACAGGGCCAGCGGAACGATCCAGATCGCCAGGGTGATCACGCCCAGGGTCCCCGAGATCGGCCGCTCGAAGAATCCCGCGAAGCTGCCGCCGGACTTGATCATCGAGGTGACGAAGTTCTCCTCCAGCATGGGGCCGAGCACGATCCCCAGGATGGTCGGCGCGATCGGAAAGCCGTTCTCCTCCATCACGAAGCCCAGCAGCCCGAAGACCAGCATCACCGTGATGCCGAACGCCGAGTTGTTGATGGCGAACGATCCCACGACGCAGAACATCAGGATCGTCGGCATCAGGACGTTCCGCGGCACCCGCATCAGCACCCGGGCCGACTTGATCGCGGCCCAGCCGGCCGGGATCATGAAGATGTTGGCCAGGATGAAGATCAGGAAGACCGCGTAGATGTCCTGGGGATTATTGATGAAGATCGTCGGGCCGGGATTCATCCCCTTCAGGTACAGCACGCCGATCACGATCGCGGTGATGCTGTCGCCGGGGATGCCGAACACCAGGGCAGGCACCCAGGCCCCGCCCAGCGCCGCGTTGTTGGACGAGGTGCTCTCGATGATGCCTTCGACATGGCCGGTGCCGAACTTCTCCGGCGTGCGCGAGAACCGCTTGCTGACGGCGTAGCTGACCCACGACGCGATGTCGGCGCCGGCCCCGGGCAGGGCGCCGATCGAGATGCCGATCACGTTGCCGCGGATCGACTGGCGCCAGTACTGCTTCATCAGCCGTCCCCAGCCGGTGAACAGGTTGCCGACCTTGGTCTGCGCGCCGTCCAGGTCGGGCGCCATGCCCAGCACGTAGCGGAAGATCTCCGACACCGCGAACAACCCGATCATGGCCGGGATGAAGTCGATCCCGCCCAACAGGTCCACGTTGCCGAAGGTGAAGCGCGGCACGCCCGCCGGGTTGTTCAGGCCGATGGTGGCGACGAACAGGCCGATCAGCAGGCTGACCAGCCCCTTCACCGTCGAGCCGGTGCCGACCACCGTGGCGCAGGTCAGCCCCAGGCAGGCCAGCCAGAAATACTCGAACGAGCTGAACCGGAGCGCCACTTCCGCCAGCGACGGGGCGGCGACGATCAGGATGGCGGTGCCGAACAGGCCGCCAAGCGCCGAGAACAGCAGGTTCGCGCCCAGCGCCAGCTCGCCCTGGCCCTTGCGGGTCATTGCGTAGGCTTCGTCGGTATAGGCGGCCGATGCCGGGGTCCCGGGGATGCGCAGCAGCGTTCCCGGGATGTCGCCGGCGAAGATCGCCATGGCCGAGCAGGTCACGATGGCGCCGATCGCGGGGACTGGTTCCATGAAGAAGGTGATCGGGACCAGCAGCGCCGTCGCCATGGTCGCGGTCAGTCCGGGGACCGCACCGACGAACAGGCCGAACAGCGCCGCCATGACGATGGTGAGCAGCACCTGCGGCTGGAACACCATCTGGGAGGCAAGAAGGATCGCGTCCATGCGGCGTCACCACGCCCAGGGGGTCAGGACGCCCCACGGCAGCGGCACCCGAAGCAGGCTGTAGAAGCCGTAATGGACCACCATGGTCAGCACGGCGGCGAGGACGGGCGCCAACGCCAGCCTCACGCCGAGCACGGCGAACAGGGCCGTCAGCGTGATGAAGGCGGTGGGGATGAAGCCGAGCGGGGTCGACACCAGTATGTAGAAGACCACCAGCGCCACGGTGATCGCCAGCGCGCGCAGATGGTGTCCCGAGCGGGCCCAGGAGGCGAGGGTGACGGCGCCCGTCTCGGCCCAGCGCCGGAGTCCCCCGGCGATCAGGACCAGCGAGCAGGCGCCGATGGCGAAGGCGATCCAGGTCGGGAACACGGCGGCGCCGTATTCCTGACCGGGGATCGCCGGAAGGGTGCGTGCGTAGAGGCCGATCGCGAGTGCGAAAGCCAGCAGCACGGCGCCCAGGATGGCGTCGTTGATTCGCATCGCTGAAAGCTTGTCTTACTGCTTCGCGATGCCGACCGCCTTCATCACCTTGCCGAGGCTGTCGTTGCTCTCGGCCATGAAGCTGCCGAACTGCTCGCCCGAGGCGTAGATCATCCCGAAGCCGCGCTGGTTCATGAAGTCCTTGAACTCGGAGCTGTCATAGACATCTTTCAGCGCCTGCGTCAGCTTCGCCGAAACGTCATCCGGCAGGCCCTTCGGGCCGACGATGCCGCGCCAGGCGGCCATGGTCCAGTCGATGCCGGTCTGCTCCTTGAGCGTCGGGATGTCGGGGAACAGCGGATTGCGCTTGTCCGCCATGATGGCGAGGCTCTTGACCCGCCCGGCGTCGATCAGGGAGCGCGCCTCCGGCAGGGAGCAGGGGACGATCTCGACGCCGCCGGCGACGAGGTCCTGGAGTCCCGGTGCCGCGCCCTGGCTCGGCACCCACGGAACCGCCTGCGGGTCGATGCCGGCCTCGTCGAGCATGCCGGCGATCGCCAGGTGCCAGATGCCGCCCTGGCCGGTGCCCGACGCCTTCATGTCGCCCGGGTTGGCGCGGATCGCTTCGAGCAGGTCGCGGGCCGAGCCGTACTCGCTGTCCTGCGCCACCTGGAGGCCGGCCGGGTCCTCGTTCATCAGGGCCAGCGGCGTGTAGTCGGCGTATGTCAGCTGGGTCAGCCCCTGCCAGTGCATCATGCCGATCTCGACCGTGGCGATGCCCAGCGTGTAGCCGTCGGGCGTGGCGCTGGCGATCGCCTGGTGGCCGACGACGCCGCTGCCGCCGGTCCGGTTGACCACGTTGATCGGCTGGCCCAGCGACTTCTCCAGCAGGCTGCTGATGATCCGCGCGGTGGCGTCGGTGCCGCCACCGGCTCCCCAGGGCACGATCATGGTGATCGGGCGCTCCGGATAGGCCGCGAATGCCGGTGCGCTCCCCAACGCGATCCCGGCGGTCACCAGGGCGCCGAAGGCCGCGGTGCAGGTGCGGATGAAGGTTCTTCTGTTCATTGTCTTTCCCCCGTTTTTTGTTCGTTATCCTCTCCTCGACAATCCCGCGTTCCCTCCGGGGATCCTCAAGGCATCTCATCGGGCGTTATCAGGCCCTTGCTCACGACCATGCGCTCCAGCGCGCGCAGCCAGTGATGGTAGTATGTCTGTCCCTCGTCGGGATCGCCCCGGCCCTGCGCGGCCGCGATCTCCTCCGACAGGGTCGCGGCCCATTCGGGCCAGGTGAAATGGCCGGCCTCGTGGAGCTTGACCGTCATGGCGAAGGCGTGGGCCTCCCACGGTTCCCGGAAAGGCTGCTCGTCCCCGGGTCCGATCATGGCGCCGGCTCCAGGTAGTCGTCCCACAGGTCGACCAGGACGGCGTCGTTCTCCCGCGCCGCGTCGCCCCACAAGGTCCGGCCGGTGAAGCGCACGCTATAGCAATGCTGCGGCTTCGTCCCTTCGCCGTGGGCGTGGGTGTCGGGAAAGATGTAGACGCCGTGGTCGCGGTCGATCGTGCCGACCCTTCCCCGACAGTAGCGCGGCACGCGGGTGTGGCGGGGCGTCGTGATGTCCCGGACCAGCACGCGCTCTCCCGCCTTGAAGCGGGGCGGCACCGTGTCCGGCAGCCGTGCGCTGGAGCCCTTCCGGAGGATCGCCGCGACCCGCTCCGGGTCGGGCGGCGGGGTGTCGGAAACCGTCCGCGGAACGCCGGTCGCCAACTCCTCCGCGGTGATCAGGCCGGTGTCCAGCGCCAGCTTCTCCGCCGCCTTGAACCACAGCTCGTAATAGCTGCTGCCCAGATACTCCGGCGGGGGACGGTTCTCCCGCGCGTGGCGGGAGGTGTCGATGTTCCACCGCCCGTGGAAGCCCAGGGCCAGCGTGACCGCGAAGGCCCGCCGCTCCCACTCGGCATGGAACAGCGGGTCGTCCGGATCGGTATCGATCGGCCCCATGCCGTGCATGCCGCCCATGTCGTGGGCGCCGTTCATGCCGGTTCGCCCCGGACCGGGGTCCTGGCGCGGGTCACGCCGATCATCGAATCGCGGGTGACCAGGTCCGCCAGCTCCTCCTCGCCCATGGCTTCCGTCCCGGGCGGGCGCTCGGGCAGCACGAGGTAGCGCAGCTCCGCCGTGCTGTCCCACACCCGCACCTCGACGTCGTCCGCAACCTCGGTGCCGAACTCGGCCAGCACGCCGCGCGGGTCGAGCACCGCCCGCGACCGGTACGGGGCGGACTTGTACCAGACCGGCGGCAGCCCGAGGACCGGCCAGGGATAGCAGGAGCACAGGGTGCAGACGACCAGGTTGTGGACCCGGGGCGTGTTCTCGACCACCACCATGTCCTCGCCCTGGCGGCCGGTGAAGCCGAACTCGGCGATGGCCGCCGTCGCGTCTTCCAGCAGCCGCGCCTTGTAGGCCGGATCGGTCCAGGCGCGCGCCACGACCCGCGCGCCGTTGCGCGGGCCGACCTTGTGCTCGTAGGTGTCGATCAGCGCGTCGAGCGAGGCCGGATCGACCAGCTTCTTGGCGACCAGCAGCGCCTCCAGCGCCTTGACCCGCTGGGCCAGCGGGGAGGGCGGAGCCGCGTGGGCATGCCCGTCCTCCCCCTGGCCGTGGTCATGGTCATGATCGTGATGGTGGCCCGCCATGGTCAGACGGTGCCCGCGTCCACGATAAAGGTCTGGGCCGAGCACATGCGGCTGTCGTCGGCGCCCAGGAACAGGACCATCCGCGCCACGTCGTGCGGCTTGAGCTCCTCCTTCAGGCACTGGCGGGCGAGGTTGCCCTCCAGCTTCTCCGGCGTCACCCACAGGGACTTCTGACGCTCGGTCATGATCCAGCCCGGTGCCACGTGGTTGACCCGGATGCCCGACGGCCCCAGGTCGCGGGCGAGCGCCCGCGTCAGCCCCAGGGCGCCGGCCTTGGCCGCCTGGTAGACCGCCAGGTCGTCGGTGCAGACATACCAGGAGGTCGAGCCGAGATTGACGATCGAGCCGCCGCCCGCCTCCGCCATGCCGGGCGCCACCGCCTGGGCCATGAAGAACTGGTGCCGCAGGTTCACGTTGAAGCGGTCGTCCCAGTATTCCGGGGTGACCTCGGCGATGGTGTGCCGGTCGTCGCGCGCCGCATTGTTGACCAGGACGCGGATCGGGCCGAGCTCGCCTTCGATCCGCCGGGCGGCGTCCCTGGCGGCGGAGATGTCGGTCAGGTCGCACGCGACGAAGAGCGGTGCGGCGACCCCGGCCTCGCGCAGGGTGGCGAGCAGGCCTTCCGCGGCGGCCTCGTCGCGGTCGATGAAGCCGACCTTGGCGCCCTGCACCGCGTAATGCGCCACGGTGGAGGCGCCGATGCCCGACGCTCCGCCGGTGATCAGCACGGCCCTGCCGTCCAGGCTGGGGTAGCGGGCCGCCCCGCGGGCGGCTTCGATGTCGGCGACGGTCACGTCTGCCATGTCTGGGACCTCATTTTCCTGAACGGGATCAGATGCTGATGCCGCCGTCCACGATGTGGATCTGGCCGGTGGTGAAGGCCGCTTCGTCGCTCGCGAGATAGACCGCCATCGCGGCGATCTCCTCCGGCGTGCCGAGCCGGCCGAGCGGCTGGCGCGCGATGAATGCCTTGCGGGCCGCCTCGGCGTCGCCCGTGGCCGCGATCCGCTCGTCCAGCGAGGGGCTCTGGATCGTGCCGGGGCAGATCGCGTTGCAGCGGATTCCCTTGGTCACGAAGTCGGCGGCGACCGACTTGGTCAGCCCGATCACCGCGGCCTTGCTGGCGCCATAGACGAACCGGTTGGGAATGCCCTTCACGGACGAGGCGACCGAGGCGATGTTGACGATCGACCCGCCCTGGCCGCGCTCCAGCATGGCCGGCAGGAACGCCTTCACGGTCCTGTACATGCTGCGGACGTTGAGGTCGAACGAGAAGTCCCAGTCCTTCTCCTCGCAGTCGAGGATGGTGCCGTTGTGGACGAACCCCGCGCAGTTGACCAGCACGTCGAGCGCGCCGAGATCGGCCGCGAGCCGCCGGATCGCCTCCGGGTCGAGCACGTCGAGCCGGCGCACCGCCAGCCGCTCGGTGCCTTCCAATTCCTTCAGCTTGTCTAGATTGAGATCCGTCGCGACGACATCGGCGCCTTCGCGCGCGAAAGCCAGCGCCGTGGCGCGGCCGATCCCCTGGGCCGCCGCGGTTACCAACGCGGTCTTGCCGGACAAACGCATACCTTAGTCTCCCCCTGCGAACCGCGTTCGTTCACGGTCTGCTTGTTCTCCACCCGGATCGTCCGGGCCGGGACAGTTTCGCGCGGGTAAACTGGTATGTCCACTCCTGCTTCGCGCCAACTCTCCTTTCACGAGGCAGTTTGAAAGGTTTTTGCCGCAGATGGACGGCGATCGATAGAGATCAGGCCATCTTCGCGCTTGCCCTACATACCGTCCGGACGGTATGTAACGAGCATGATCGAGACCCGCACCCGCCGACGCCAGCCCGAAGTCACCCAGCAGCGCCTGCTGGAGGTGGCGGGGGAACTCGTGGGGGAGGCGGGGGTCGCGGCCCTGACGATCGAGGCGGTCGCGAAGCGGGCGGGGGTCAGCAAGGGCGGGCTGCTGCATCATTTCCCCAGTAAGCAGGCGCTCCTGGCGGCCATGGTCGAGACGATGGCCGAACGCTTCGCGCGGACCGCCGACGGAATCGCGGCGCAGGATCCGGACCTGCGCGGGCGCAGCGCCCGGGCCTATGTGCGGACGGCGGTGAGCGAGCCGGACGAGGAGCTCAGGCGCTGGGCGGCGCTCAGCGCCGCCTTCATGTCCGATCCGTCGCTCCTGGACGGCTGGCGCGACCGCCTGAAGGGCTTCCGGGCCGTCGATGAGGCGGAGTGCGAGGACCCGGTCGGCGCCCTGGTCGCCCGGCTGGCGGCCGACGGGCTGTGGTTCGCCGATGTCTGCGGGTTGTACGACATCGATGCCGAGACGCGGCGGCTGGTCGCCGACCGGCTGGTCGCGCTGACCCGTTCCTGAGAATTCGAGCGTGGAGGAAACGCCGCCGTGGTCTATGCGATCCTGTTCGCCGCCATCGTGCTGGAGGTCATCGGGACCTCCGCCCTCAAGCTGTCCGAGCAGTTCACCAAGCCGTTGCCGGTCGTGGTCACGCTGGTCTGCTACGGGGCGTCGTTCTTCCTGCTGTCGCTGGCGCTCCGGACCCTGCCGGTCGGCATCGCCTACGCGATCTGGAGCGGCCTCGGCATCGTGCTGATCACCCTGGTCGGGTTCTTCTGGTTCAAGCAGGCGCTCGACGCCCCGGCCGTCCTGGGATTGGGCCTGATCCTGGCCGGCGTCGTCATCGTCAACGTCTTCTCGAAGTCCCTGCCGCACTGAGCGGCGGGCGTCACGCGGCGTCGGACAGGTCGGCGATGGCGTCCGGGTCGGTCAGCTCGATCTTGTGGCCTTCCAGGAGGCGGATCAGGCCGGCCGTCTTCAGGCAGGTGATGGTGCGCGAGACGGTCTCGATGGTCAGGCCCAGATAGTCGGCGATGTCGGACCTGCCCATCGGCATGCTCACGCGCGTTTCGCTCAGGCCGCGCTTGGCCGCCTTGCGGGACAGGGTCATCAGGAAGGTGCAGAGCTTTTCCTTGGCGGACTTGCGGCCCAGCAGGACCATCTGCTCCTGCGCGGTCAGCAGCTCGTTGGCGGTGACCGCCAGCAGGCGGCGGCGGACGACGGGGTTCTCGTCGATCAGGGCTTCCAGCCGGCGGCGCGGCAACCGGCGGACGGCGGCCGTGGTCACCGCTTCGGCCGTGTAGAGATAGGTGTCGTTGAACGACAGGCCCAGGAAATCCCCGGCTTCCAGGAACCCGATGATCTGGCGGCGGCCGTCGGGCAGCAATTTGAACACCCGGATGGTGCCGCTCATCACCTCGAACACGTTGTCTGCATGGTCGCCCTCGCGGAACAGCGGGCAGTCGCGGTCCACCGTCGCGACGGAGGCGATGGCGTCGAGCGGATCGGAGGTCTGCATGGCCCAGCGGGAAGCGGTGCCCTGCATCCAGGACGGCGGAGGGGAAGAGACGTTGGCGGCCTGGCGGCGACCATGGGCCATGCCCCCGATGGTGACGGTTGCTGCGGCTGATGCCGTGTCGGCGATGGCAAGGGCTTGGACCATGATCTCTGTACCTCTCCGCTCCGCTTGATCGGATTCTTTGGACTTTCCGTCGTCCGTCACCGAGGTATAGGGCCAGCCGGCGCCGCCGCTAAGTTCGGTATTTTACGTAAGGGTTTGTACGTAAGGGGTTCTACGTATGCGGTCTGGGCATATGTCACGTGGGAAGCTCGGGATGGACGAGAGGGATCGGTGACGGATCGGCAGGCGGCGAAATGGCTGGGCGGACTGGCGCGGCAGGCCCGCCTGGGGATCGGTCTCGCGATCGGCGCCGGTTTCGCCGGCGGGGTCCTGCTGCTGGTCCAGGCCGGCCTGATCGCCCATGTGCTCCACGCCGCGATCGTCGACGGCGTTCCGCGGGCCGACCTGATGCCGGCCCTGTGGGGGCTGCTCGCCGTCTACGGCGCGCGGGCGGCCTGCGCCTGGGGGGCGGAGGTGGCCGGGTTCGCGGCGGCGGCCCGCGTGCGGTCTGCGCTCCGCCGGGAATTGTACGGCCACATCGCGCGGCTCGGCCCGGCCTATGCCGGCGGCCGGCACAGCGGCGACCTCTCCACGGTCCTGATCGAGCAGGTCGACGCGCTGGACGGCTATTTCGCCCGGTTTCTGCCCCAGATGGCGCTCTCGGTGCTGGTGCCGCTGACCCTGCTGGCGGCGATCTTCCCGGTCAACTGGGTGGTCGGCGCCATGCTGCTGGGGGCGGCGCCCTTCGTGCCGCTGTTCATGTCGCTGATCGGCATGGGAGCCGCCGCGGCGAGCCGCCGCCAGTTCGAGGCGCTGGCCCGCATGGGCGGGTATTTCCTGGACCGCCTCCAGGGGCTGACCACCCTGAAGCTGTTCGGCCAGGCCCGGCGGGAGCTGGAGCTGATCGGCCGGGTCTCCGACGAGTACCGGCAGCGCACCATGGGGGTCCTGCGCATCGCCTTCCTGTCCTCCGCCGTGCTGGAGCTGTTCAGCGCCATGGCGGTCGCCGTGGTCGCGGTCTATGTCGGCTTCAGCCTGCTGGGCTATGTCCGCTTCGGCCCGAGCGGCGAGGTCACCCTGGCGACCGGCATGTTCGTGCTCCTGCTGGCGCCCGAGTTCTTCCTGCCGCTCCGCCAGCTCGCCGCCCATTACCATGATCGGGCCGCCGCGGTCGGGGCGGCCGGGCAGATCCTGGCGGTGCTCGACACGCCGGCTCATCCCCCCGCCGGCATCCGCCCGCCAGCCGGCGCCGGTTCCATGGCGCTGGAGATGACCGGAGTCCAATTCGCCCACGGCACCGACAAGGGCGCCCGCCCTGTCCTCGGCGGCTTCTCCCTGACCGTCGCCGCCGGCGAGCGGGTGGCCCTGGTCGGCCCCAGCGGCTCCGGAAAATCCACCGTGATCGGCCTGTTCCTGGGCTTCCTGCGGCCCGCCGCCGGCTCGGTCCGGATCGGCGGGCTGGAGGTCGGGCGGATCGACCCGGCCGACGTGACCGCCTGGGTCGGGCAGAACCCGCACCTGTTCCACGGCACGCTGCGCGACAATATCCGGCTGGCAAGGCCCGACGCCTCCGACGAGGCGGTCGAGGCCGCCGCCGACGCGGCACGGGTCAGCGATTTCGCGGTCGGCCTGCCGGACGGCCTGGACACCCTGATCGGCCAGCGCGGCCACGGCATCTCCGGCGGCGAGGCGCGCCGGGTGGCGCTGGCGCGGGCCTACCTGAAGGATGCGCCCGTCCTGCTGCTGGACGAGCCGACCGCCGGCCTCGACCCCGCCAACGAAGCGCTGGTGCTGGAGGCGCTGGGCACCCTGGCGCAGGGCCGGACCGTCCTGATCGCCACCCACAGCCTGTCGGGCATCGGCTGGGCGGATCGCCGGGTCGAGATCGGCGGCGGCAGGATGGCGGTGGCCGATGCGTGACCTCTGGCCTTTCCTGAAGCTGTTCCGGCGGCACGGCGGGCGGATGGCGCTGGGGGCGCTGCTGATGCTGGTGACGCTGCTGGCCGGGATCGGCCTGCTCGGGCTGTCCGGCTGGTTCATCACCGGCAGCGCGCTGGCCGGCCTGGGGCTGGGCGTCGCGGGTTTCAACATCTTCACGCCCAGCGCCGGCATCCGCGCCGCCGCCCTGGTCCGGACCGCGGGCCGCTATGCCGAGCGGCTGGTGAACCACGAGGCGACCTTCCGCCTGCTGGCCGACCTGCGCCGCTGGCTGTTCGAGCGCGCCCTGCCGCTGGACGCCGGGCAGGTGGCGCGCCTGACCGGCGGCGACCTGCTGACCCGGCTGACCGCCGACATCGACGCGCTCGACAACCTGTACCTGCGGGTGGTCGCCCCCAGCGCCGTGGCGCTGCTGACCGCGGTCGCGGTGCTGACGCCGCTGGGCTGGGTCGATCCCGGCGTGGCCCTGGCAACGGCGGCGCTGATGCTGGTCGCCGGCGTCGGCGTGCCCGCGCTGGCCGGACGGCTGGGCGCCGGCGCCGGGCGCGACCTGGTGGAGATCGGCGCGCGGCTCCGCACCCGCGCGGTGGACGGCATCCAGGGGCTGGCCGACCTGCGGGCCTTCGGCGCCGACGGCCGGCATCTGGAAGCCCTGGCGCGGGATACCGACCTGCTGATCGCCCGGCAGCGCCGGATGAGCTCGATCACCGGCCTGTCCGCCGGCCTGACCATGATGGTGACCGGGCTCGCCGTCTGGATCGCCCTGCTGCTGGTCGTCGGGGAGGTCGAGGGCGACCGGCTGGATGGCCCGACGGCGGCCCTGGCCGTCTTCGTCGTGATGGCGGTGTTCGAGGCGACGGCCCCGCTGCCGCTGGCCTACCAGTATCTCGGCCGCACCCGCGCCGCCGCCCGCCGCCTGCTGGAGATCGCCGGGATGCGCCCCGGCGTGCGCGACCCCGACACGCCCGCGCCGCCGCCCGAGGACTTCGCCCTGCGCTTCGAGCAGGTCCGCTTCGCCCACGGCGCCAAGCCGGTGCTGAAGGACCTCACCCTGGAGCTACCCGCCGGCCGCGTGTCGGTGCTGCTGGGACCGAGCGGGGCCGGCAAATCGACGCTGGCCCAGCTGGCGCTCCGGCTGGTCGATCCGGATGCCGGCCGCGTCACCCTGGGCGGCGTCGATCTGCGCGACCTGCGGCAGGAGGACCTGCACCGGCACATGGCCTATGTCAGCCAGGGCACCCACCTGTTCGCCGCCGACATCCGCGACAACCTGCTGATCGGCCGCCCCGGCGCCACCAACGCCGAGCTGTGGGAGGCGCTGGAGGTCGTCCAGCTCGCCGACTTCGTCGAATCCCTCCCCGACGGCATCCTGACCTGGGTCGGCGAGAACGGCGTGCTTCTGTCCGGCGGCCAGGCCCGGCGGCTGGCGCTGGCCCGCGCCCTGCTGAAGGACGCGCCGGTGATGATCCTGGACGAGCCGACCGAGGGCCTGGACGCCGCGACCGAGGCCGCCCTGATGCGCGAGCTCCGGCCCCGCCTCGCCGGCCGAACCGTGCTTCTGATCACCCACCGGGAGACCTTGGCCACCGGCGCCGACATCGTCCGGCGGCTGCAGGATGGCTCCCTTTTGTCCACGCGATCTTGACCGCCGCCGGGTGTTGAAGGGGGACGAAAACACGGTCAATCCAGTCGAGGAACGCCCCCATGCTCATGCGGCCTGCAACCTTCGCGGCGGCGATCGCCCTGTCGTCCATCGGAGTCTCGTCCTTCGGAGTCCCCGGTGCCGGCCAGGCGGCGGAGAAGCCGGCCGAAGACCTGCTGAAGCGCGCGGAGTCCGAGCGGCCGGAGTTCCTGACGACCCTGGAAGAGCTCGTCGCCATCGATTCCGGCACCGGCAACGCGGAGGGCCTGTCCAAGGTCGAAGGCATCCTGGTGGAGCGCCTGAAAGCCCTCGGCGCCGAGGTCCAGGTCACCCCGGCGCAGCCGTCCGCCGGCAGCAACATCGTCGGCACCCTGAAGGGGACGGGAGAGGCGAAGTTCCTGCTGATGGTCCACTACGACACGGTATTCGGCCCCGGCACCGCCGCGGAGCGGCCTTTCCGGGTCGATGGCGAACGGGCCTACGGGCCGGGCGTCGCCGATGCCAAGGGCGGCCTCGCCATGATCCTGCATTCGCTGAAGCTGCTGCGCGACCAGGGCTTCGACCGCTACGGCTCGATCACGGTGCTGTTCAACCCGGACGAGGAGATGGGCTCGGGCGGCTCGAAGAAGATGATCGCCGACCTGGCGCGCGGGCAGGACTACGTCTTCTCCTACGAGCCGCCGGACAAGGACGCCGTCACGACCGCCACCAACGGCATCAACACGGTGTATCTGGACGTGAAGGGCAGGGCGTCCCACGCCGGCTCGGCCCCCGAGGAGGGCCGCAACGCCGTCACCGAGCTGGCCCACCAGATCGTCCAACTCAAGGACCTGGGCGATCCGGCCAAGGGCACCACGGTCAACTGGACCATCGTCAAGGGCGGGGAGAAGCGGAACATCATCCCCCCGGCCGCCTCGGCCGAAGCCGACATGCGCTATTCCGACCTGACCGAGTACGACCGCGTCCTGGCCGACGGCAAGCGGATCATCGCGGACAAGCTGATCCCCGACACCGAGGTGTCGCTCCGCATCGAGAAGGGCCGCCCGCCGCTGGCGAGGAACCCGGGCTCCGAACAGCTGGCCGCCCTCGCGAAACAGCTTTACGGCCGGATCGGTCAGACCGTCGAGCCTGTCGCCATGCGCTTCGGCACCGACGCCGGCTACGCCTATTTCCCCGACAGCGCCAAGCCCGCCGTGCTGGAGACCATGGGCGTCGTCGGCGCCGGCCTGCATTCGCCCGAGGAATATGTCGAACTGTCCAGCATCGCCCCGAGGCTCTACCTGACCACCAGCCTGATCATGGAGCTCTCGGAAAACCCCCAGTCGAAGAGCGAGTAGAATTCCCGCACGGTACTCTCCATCGATCCGCCGCGTCGCTCTACCGTAGGTCGGCCTTCGCCCGCCAGGGCGAACGCCGACACCCCGCTTCGACTCTCCGGCCACGCTGTCGGCGTCGGCCTTCGGCCGAGGCCGACCTACGGCTTATTAACCTTAAGGGCTAATTAACCACTTTACCCTATTCCCTCGCCACGGCGGGCGGCAGGCGACCCGCCCATTGTGGATCGCGAGGATTTGGGTGAACAGGTCAGGTAATCTGGCGGCCTCGACGGCCGTCTCGACGGCGCTGCTGCCGCTGGTGCTGCTGCCGCTGGCCCTGGTGCCGGCCTCCAGCGCCCGGGCGGCGGATGCTTTCGTCGCCACGCTGAGCGCCAACGGCGAGAGCAGGACCTACAGCTATGAAAGCATTGAGGATGCCATCGACAGCGTCTCGGGCACCAGCCTGAGAAGCCTTCTGCCGAGCTACACCGACAACGCCCCCGCCACCGCCGTCTTCAACCTGCGCGGCCTGGGCGCCACGATCGAGTATCCGGGCGCCGGGGCCGACCTGGTGCTGAAGGTGCCCGCCGCAGGGATCGAGCGGACCTTCACCGGCGCCACCCGCGACGAGGCGGAGGACGCCCTGTCCGACTATTTCAAGGGGCAGGGGGCCAGCGACGTCACCAGCATTCTCCAGGCCGCCGTCCGGGAGACCGCCATCGATCCGGTGGCCGGCAACCCGGACAGCCTGATGTCGCTGATGGGTGCCGCCGACTTCGCCCAGGGCACCGACGCGCTCGGCCACTCCGGCAGCGAGGGCGGTACCGACCTGTTCGGCTTCACGGTCGAAGGCGGGCGGGGCACGGCCCCGGGCGGCTATGACCAGGACCGGGTGACCGGCGCGCTGTCCTACCGCATGAACTTCGAAGGGTCCGACACCGCCGTCCTGTTCGACCTGCCGGTCAACTGGATCCGGACCGGCGAGTCCGACTCCCTGTCCGGATCGCTCGGCATCGGCGTCCGGGTGCCGCTGACCGACTCCTGGTCGCTGACCCCGGCGGTCCGGGCCGGCGTCGCCGGGTCGATCGACATGGGCGCCGCGGCGGTGGTCTATTCCGGATCGCTGACCAGCGACTTCCGCTGGGACTGGGGCGGCTGGCGGTTCGGCCTGGGCAACATGGCGGGCGTCTACCGGGCGACCGGCGTGTCGGTCGGCGACTACGACATCGATTACGACCTGACCAATGTCATCCTGCGCAACGGGGTCTCCGTGTCGCGGGACCTGACCGACAGCGTGGCCCCGCTCAGCGTGACGGCTTCCTTCGTGGACAGCCGGTATCTCGGCGACGACCTGTTCGTCGAGGCGTTCGACGAGGTCACCGTCAGCCTCGCCAAGGCGGCGACGGCCGGCCGCTTCCGCTTCGACCGGGTCGAGCTGGGCGTGTCCTACGGCTTCGGCGACGATTACGAACGGATCATGGGCAAGCTCAAGCTGCGCTTCTGACCCGGGAAGCGTTTCCGGCCGGCCTCAGGGATGGGCCGGCCGGTCCAGCGCGGTCCGGATCATCTCGACCAGGATCTCGTCCTCGAACGGCTTCTCGACGAAAGCCAGCACCCCCGCCTCCAGCGCCCGCGCCTTGGTGGCGGGGTCGCCGCGTCCGGTGATCAGGATCACCGGCATGTCGTTCAGCCGAGTCCCGTAGGTCTCCATGAACTCCAGGCCGCTCATCACAGGCAGATGCAGGTCCAGCACCAGGCATCCGCCATCCTCCCCCTTGAAGTTCTCAAGGAATTCGGGGCAGGAAGGATAATCTTCGACCGGCATGCAGTAGGATTCCAGCAGGGTCTTCAGGGAGTCCCGCACGGGTTCGTCATCATCGACCAGGAAGACCGTCCGATTATATTGCGCACTCACCCCAGCCTCCTGCGGTCGGACGATGAATCGCGACTTCATCGGCTGCCGTCGCGCTTCGTAGGGGCAAGATAAGCCCGACCGCCCCGGCGATAAATACGCAATAACCCCTAGTGCCCCGCCATAGTCAACGAATTGGTTGACATTCCGGCGCCGACGGTCTTAACTCAACCACATGGTTGAGCAACAGACGACGAACCTTGATCTCGTGTTCCAGGCCCTGGCCGACCCCACGCGGCGGGCGATGCTGCGCGATCTGGCGGCGGGCGAACGCCGGATCGGCGAGCTGGCCGCGCCCTTCTCCATGTCGCTGGAGGCGGCATCCAAGCATGTCCGCGTGCTGGAACGCGCCGGGCTGGTCCGCCGCCGGATACAGGGCAGGGCGCATGTCTGCCGCATCCAGCCGGCCCCGCTGGCCGCCGCGCAGGACTGGATCCGCTTCTACGAGCGCTTCTGGACCGGCCGGCTCGACGCCCTGGAAACCCTGCTCAAGTCCGGCCCCACCGAAGAGACCACCGACCGAGGAGGAACCGAATGACCGCCGCAGAACAAACCGCCCCCGAAACGATCCCCGACGGCATGGGGACCATCGTCGAGCCCGGAACGATCCGGTTCGAGCGCCTGCTGCCCGGCCCGATCGAGCGGGTCTGGGCCTACCTGACAGAGTCCGACAAGCGCGCCCAATGGCTGGCCTCCGGCGAGATGGAACCCCGCGCCGGCAGCGCCTTCTCCCTCCATTTCGACAACAGCGGCCTGTCGCCGCAACGCATTCCCACGCCCGAGAGGTTCCGCCGTTACGATGCCGGAATAACCACCGCCCACCAGATAACCCGCTTCGAACCGCCCCGCCTGCTGGCGATCACCTGGGGCGGCGGAACCGAGGAGCCGTCCGAAGTGACCTTCGAACTGGCCGAGGAAGGGGAGGGTGTCCGCCTCGTCCTGACCCACCGCCGCCTCCCCGACGCCCCGTCCCTGACCAATGTCGGCGCCGGCTGGCACAGCCATCTCGCGATCCTCGCCGACAAGCTCTCCGGCCGCACCCCGCCATCCTTCTGGACGCTGTTCGGTGAACTGGAGCCGATCTACGCCTGATCCCACCCGGCGCAGCGTAAGGGAAACCGGGGTCAGACCACCATTTCGCACCAAGCCTCCCAGAAGCCGACCTTCCGGTGAAATGGTGGTCCGACCCCGGTTTCCCGCTTCAGCGTCAATTCCCCCAACCATTTCCCCCGGAACCATAAATCAAACCCCGCCAACCAACGCAGTAGTTGAGTCCTGCCCAAAACACCCTCACCTTCAGCATAGTCCGTCACTCACGCCCCGGTGCCGCCCGCCATGCTGAATGCCCGCATAGAACTCGCCGGCACCGCCCTCAAATGCTCCGACCTCGAACCCGCTGCCCCGGCGCCCGGCAGTCGCTCAAGCCCCTGCCGCCCGACCGGCTGGAGCGCCTGCGCCGCTGGGCCGCCGACTATGACCGCGCCGTCCGCGCCGACCAGCCGGCCAGCCTCCCCGCCATCGGGCGCGACATCGCGGCCCTGCTGAACGACGACGGCTGGCTGGAATCCTGCCTCCGCGAGAGCACCGGCGACATCGCGCTGGAAATCCGCGTCCCCGCCGACCCGCCCGACCCGGAGGAGCAAGCCCTGGCCGCCGCCCTGCTCGACGTGCCGTGGGAGCTGCTGACATCCCCCGGCAGGACCGGCCCCGCGCTCCTGCTCGATTTCCTGGCGCTCGACGACACCCGGCTGTTCCGAGTCGCCCGCCGCATCGGCCCTCCGCCCCCCGACACCCCCCAACAAACGCCCCCCGCCCCCGGCGACCTGACCCTCCTGTTCATGGCCGCCTAGGTCGAAGGCCAAGACTCCCTCGACTACGAGCGGGAGGAAGCCGCGATCCTCGACGCGACCGCCGGCCTCGACCGCCTGAACCTGCTGGTGGAGGAAAGCGGCGGCGTCGCCGGCTTCCATGACCGCTTGGCGCAGGCCGGCGCGGTGGAGGCGCTGCACATCACCGCCCACGGCGACATCCGGGACGGCGAGCCCTTCCTGGCGCTGGAAGCCCCCGACGGCACCCTCAACCCGGTCGGCGTCGGCGAGCTGCGCGCCGCACTCGGTGCGGAGGAACGCTGCCCCCGGCTGCTCGTCCTGTCCGCTTGCCGCACGGCGGAGGACGCCGGCGCCGCCGGTTCCCTCATCCGGCGCATGGTCGTCGGCGGCATTCCCAACGCGCTCGGCTGGGACGGATCGGTCTACGACACCGACGCCCCCGCTTCGCCGCCGCCTTCTACGGCGAACTGTCGGCCGGCCACACCGTCGCCGGGGCCGCCGCCCTGGCCCGCCGCTCCCTGCTCCAGGCCCACGCCGCCGACCCGAACTCCGGCAGCCACTGGCATCTGGCGCGGGTATATCTCGGCCCGGACGGCGGCGCCCCCCTGTGCGACCCGCAAGCCGGCCGGAGGGAGTTCGACAACGACGCCGGCATCGCCGAATTCCTCGACCGCAGGCGCTGCGCATCCGGATCAAGGAAGCTCTTCCGATCCATCGGCAATGGGAGACATCCTCAGCGTTGCATACGTACTGTACCGGTGCGCCATGCTTCGGATTAAGCGCGGAGTATCCGATCAAGAAGATTGGAAGATCATTGCCGACGAGTTGGCGGAAAGTTTTGCTATTTTCCGTCACCTTGGGCAGGCCAACTTCCTGGCTGAAGTCGGATTCTATTTCGGGCAACTTCTTGCCGCCTCCGGCAACCGCGAAGCCGCGCTGACCGTGCTTGATGAAGCAGCCGCAGCCGCCGAAAAACTTGGTCGGCAGAACCGGGTGGCGGCAATACGGCAGCATCAGGAGGAGATCCGCGGAAGCGGCGGATGAGGCCCGGGCGGGTCGGCAGCACCGCTCCGGGATGGTCCGCGCCCGCCCGATCCGAAACCGCTCCGCCCGCCTGTTCGCTGGCATTTCAGCATAAATTCCTATATACTGCGCCGGTGCCGTGATTTGCCGTCGCGAGCGGGATCTTTGAAGCGTGAATAAGAAACAAGCCGGGGCGGTCCCGTTCCGTCGCGGTGGCCCTGCGCCGGCACCCACGGATCATGACGTTTGTTTACATCACCCCGGCGGGGGGGGGGGCGAACTCTTCAACTCAACCCGCTGTCGGCCGGACGACGGGCACGGCTGTCCGGAGCGGTAATTGCCTCCTGCCCAAGTGCGCCGAGTACCGGTGGCAACACTCCCTTTTCACCATGCGCGGACTCCATCACGCCGGTTTGCACGTGGATGCGCGGGTCAAGCCCGCGCATGAGGTGGAAGGAGGCGCCTGCCGCCGGAAGACCACCCGCACCCCGGGCGGGGGTTGGCGTCAACCATACGGGCGGGCAACGGCACTTCCTTTTCGTCATGCGCGGACTTGATCCGCGCATCCACGTGCGAACTCCATCACGCCGGTTTGCGCGTGGATGCGCGGGTCGAGCCCGCGCATGCGGCAGGAGGAGGAGCCTGTCGCCAGTAGCTCACCCGCGCCCCGGCGGGGGGGGCCGACCATGGCGGATGATGACACTTGCTGACGTTACGCCAAGGTGGCTTACCGCCGGTGGTTGCCCGTGACCGCGTGAAAGGCAACTGCTGGTTTGCCGGAAAATGTAGGTCCGGGAGAGCGAAGCGGCACCCGACACCAACGTGCCAGCTTATGTCTGGTGCCGCTTCGCTCTCCCCGACCTACGGGCGATATGTGGCGCGGCTTTTTCCCCAAAATCGGGCATGGTCCGCGTTTCCGCACGCAAACCAACGCAATGGAGTTCGCGCGTGGATGACCGGATCAAGTCCGGTCATGATGAAGGGGGAGAGCTTCGGTCCGTCCCGGGAATCTTCCGCCCCACGGCAATCACCGTTCCGGACGGCAGGAGTTGGAGTGAACCCCTGGACTGAGACATGGCGAATGATGACATCTGCTGACATCAGGAGGGGGGAGCAGCGATGGAGAAGCCGCCGCCCAACCCCCGACCCAACGGGCACCCGCCCCGGAAAATGATGACACATGATGACATAACCGGGGGAGGGGGCCGTCATCATCACCCTCCCAACGCGCATCCCGCCCGCGCGCACGTCCCGGGACCCGGTCCCTACACCCGCGAAACCGGTCCAGTGTCGCGCTTCCTCGCGCCTGCGAGGCGGCCGAGTAGGGAAGCTGGTACCTCCCCGACCCGGCCTGACCACAAATCGACTTACAAGGAGTCGACTCATGGCTGATCGAGCCAATAGCACACCCACGGCCGTTTCGCGCCGGTTCATGTTGACGTCGGCGGCAAGTCTCCCCCTCGCGGCCCTGCCCACCGCCGCCCCAGCCGCAGCCACCGCAACCGCCGCCCCGGCCCCGACCGGCGAACTGGCGGCGCTCCTGGCCCGCCACTGCGACGCCGATCTCCGCCTCCAGGAGCTGGCGGCGGAGATCGCCGCCGGCCTCGCCCGAATGCCGGCCTGGGCCCGCCCCGGTGTCCGTCCTTCAGGCGAGCCGTGCCGCTGGCCCGAATGGCGCCGGTCGGAGCTGGCCGCCCACGGCCTGCCCGGCACCATGCCGCCGCGGATGTCTCTGGGCGACCTGGAGGAGTTGCACCGGCAAAGCCTGAGGGAGGCTCCCGCCGACTTCGCCGCCCTGGAGGAGCGCCACCGCGCCCGCGTCAATGCCTGGATCGCCAAGCGGCACCGCCAGCGGACATGGGGCCGGCGCCTTGGCATCGACCGCCTGCGCCGACAGGTCAACGAGATCGCCTTCCTCAAGCACGGGATCGAGCGCGCCATCCTGGACCTGCTGACCGCCGGCCGGTTCGACGCTTAACGCACCGCGCCGCCGCTCCCTCACGCCCCCGGCGGCGCGACGCCGGCCTCCAGCGCCATCCGAACGAGCTGGGACAGGCTCCGCGCCTGCATCTTCTCCATCACCCGCGCCCGGTGGATCTCCACCGTGCGTGGGCTGATGTCCAGCTCGTACGCGATCACCTTGTTGGCATGGCCGGCCACCAGCCCCTCCAGCACCTCGCGCTCCCGCGGGGTCAGCTGCGCGATCCGCTGGACGATTTCCGGGTTCGCGGCGGGGCGGAGCTGAAGGGCACGGCGCACGGTCTCGATGATCGCCTCATCGTCGAACGGCTTCTCGACGAAATCGACCGCCCCGGCCTTCATCGCCCGGACCGCCAGGGGAACGTCGGCATGCCCGGTCATGACGATGACGGGAAGCTGGGTGTTGCCGGCGTTCAGCGTCTCCTGCACCTGGATGCCGTCCATCTCCGGCATCCGGACATCGACCAGCAGGCAGCCGGCCTCGGCCGGGGCCGGCGAGGCGAGGAATTCCACCGGGGAGGCGAAGGCTTCCACCGTGAATCCGGCGGATTCGAGCAGGATCTGAAGGGAGTCGCGGACCGCGTCGTCGTCGTCGACCACGACGACGGTTCCCGGCCGACCATGTTCAGTCATCATTCCTGTCCTCCGGGCGGGCAACCTCCACCGTGAAATGGAAAGTCACGCCGCCCTCGGGGTTGGGCGTGACCCACAGGCGCCCGCCATGGGCATCTATGATCGAGCGGCAGATCGACAGGCCCAGGCCCATTCCCTTCTCCTTGGTGGTCACGAACGGCTGGAACAGGTTGGCCGCCACCACCGGGGCCAGGCCCGGTCCGGTATCCCTGACGCAGACCTCGACCAGGTCGTCGTGGGTGATCGCCGTGGCGATCGTCAGGTCGCGGACGGGGCTCAGGGCAAGCGACTCCATGGCGTTCCGCACCAGGTTCAGGACCACCTGCTGGATCTGGATCTTGTCGATCCACACCGCCGGGGCGTCCGGCGTCAGGTCGAAATGGACCCGGATGTTGTCCTGCTTGGCGCCGACCAGCGCAAGGGCGCTCGCCTCCTCGATCACCTTGTTGATCGGTTCGGCGGTGCGGTCGGTCTGGCCCTTCTCGATGAAGTCCCGCATGCGGCGGATGATCTGCCCGGCGCGGGTCGCCTGGGCGACCGCCTTGTCCATGGTCTCCAGCACCTTGACGCCCGGCTTGTGCTCCGCGGCGTCCATCATGCGCCGGCATGCCTTGACATAGTTGGTGATGGCGGTAAGCGGCTGGTTCAGCTCATGCGCCAGGGTCGAGGACATCTGCCCCATGGCGCTGAAGCGGGAGACGTGCAGAAGCTCCGACTGAAGGTCCTGCAACCGCTTCTCGGCATGCTGGTGCTCCGTCAGGTCGCGGACGAACCCGGTGAACAGCCGGCGCCCCGCCAGGGTGACTTCGCCCACCGCCAAGTCCATCGGGAAAGTGGTGCCGTCCGCTCGCTGGCCGACGACCACCCGGCCGATCCCGATGATCCGCTTCTCCCCGGTCGTCAGGTAATGATCCATGTAGCCGTCATGGGCGGCGCGGTAGGGGGCCGGCATCAGCATGCTGACATTGCGCCCCACGGCGTCGTCGGCTGCGTAGCCGAACAGCCGTTCCGCGGCCGGACTGAACGATTCGATGATGCCGTGCTGGTCGATCACGATGATCGCGTCGGGCACCGTCTCCAGGATGGAGGTGAGGCGGGCCTTCCGTTCGAGCAGGACGGCCTCCTGCTGCTTGCGCTCGGTGATGTCGCGGATGATGCCGATGAAGATGCGGTCCTCGTCCGCCCCGGCCTCGCCGACCGACAGTTCCATCGGGAAGACGGAGCCGTCCTTACGCCGGCCGTGAACCTCGCGGCCGATGCCGATGATCTTTCGGTGGCCCGTCTCCCGGTAGTTCCGCAGGTAGCCGTCGTGCTCCTCCCGGTAGGGGTCGGGCATCAGCATCTTGACGTTCCGGCCCAGCACCTCCTCCGGCGCATAGCCGAACAGTCGCAGGCACGCCGAATTGCAGGTCTGGATGTTGCCGAACCTGTCGATGATGACGATGCCGTCGGGGGCGGTGTCGATCAGGGCGCGCAGCTTGTCGTCGTCGGCTGCGGGAATTGGGTGCTTTTCCACGGGGTGCATGCTCTGGGAACTCGGTCTTTCGCCGATCGTACCAGAAAAACCGGACAAGATGGTCTACTCAACTCGTCGCAAATGCAGATACTTGCCCGTCGTCCGAGCGATGGGAATTGAAGTTTTCCGCACGGCTGCTAAACCTTGTCCGCAAGATTCGGACCGCCGCGCGACGATCGGGGTTGCGGTCGAGGAAATGGACTGGGAGGTTCCACGCTCATGAAGGCAATGTATTGGATGGCCGGTGCCCTGGCCCTCGCGCTCACGGCGGGGTCGGCCCTGACGGGGGCCGCCCGGGCGGAGACGACGCTCCAGCTCGGCCACCCCACGGCCGCGACCTCGCACTACGGCGTGGCGGCGTCCACCCTGGCCGACGAGCTGGCCCGGCGCAGCAACGGCAAGTTCAAGGTCGTCTCCACCCCCAACGGGGCCGAGCGCGAGATGATCGAGAGCGCGCAGATCGGCACGCTCGACCTGGTGGTCACCTCGACCGGCCCGGTCGGCAACTTCGTGCCGGAAGTGGCCGTGGTGGACATCCCGTTCCTGTTCAAGGACTATGCCCATGCCCGCGCCGTGCTGGACGGGCCGATCGGGCAGGACATGCTGAAGCTGTTCCCGGACAAGGGGATCGTCGCCCTGGCCTGGGGCGAGAACGGCTTCCGCCACATCACCAACAGCAAGCGTCCGATCAACGACCCGGCCGACGCCAAGGGGCTCAAGGTCCGCACCATGGAGAACCAGGTGCACATGACCGCCTTCCGCCAGCTCGGCGTGCTGCCCACCCCGATGGCCTTCACGGAGGTGTTCACCGCCCTCCAGCAGGGCACCGTGGACGGGCAGGAGAACCCGATCCCGGTCATCACCGCGTCCAAGTTCGCCCAGGTCCAGAAGTACCTGACGCTGACCGGCCACGTCTATTCGCCCGCCATGATCCTGATGGCGCGCTCCACCTTCGACGGGCTCACCGCCGAAGAGCAGCGGATGTTCCGCGAGTCGGCCGCCGTCGCCGCCAAGGCGATGCGCGAGAAGGTCGCCGCGGTCGAGTCCAACGGCGTCGATGAACTGCGCAAGGCCGGGATGGAAGTCATCACCGATGTCGACCGCACCAAGTTCCAGCAAGCGCTGGAGCCGGCCTACGCCGAATACTCCAAGCGGTTCGGCAAGGAGAACATCGACCGAATCCGCAACTACACGCCCTGATCGTCGGATTCCATGATCCGGATCTTCCTGGCGATCGAGGGGGCGTTGAACCGGGTGATCGGGCACGCCGCCGCCGCCTGCCTGGTGGTGGCGGCGGTGTCCGCCTTCTACCAGGTCGTCACCCGCTTCGTCTTCGAGCAGCCTTCCACCTGGTCGGAGGCGCTCACCCGCACCTGCCTGATCTGGATGGTCTTCCTGGGCATCACGATCGCCTTCCGGCACGGCGCGCTGGTGGCGGTCGACCTCGCCTACAGGGCGGCCTCCGGACCCTGGCGGACGGCGCTCCGCGGCTTCATCACGCTCAACAGCATCGCCCTGCTGGGCGTCATCCTGTGGTTCGGCGTCCAGATGGCGTGGCGGGTCCGCTTCCAGACCCTGGCCGGGCTGGAGATCTCCATCGCCTGGGCCTACGCGGCGCTGCCGGTCGGCGCCTTCTTCTCTCTGCTGGCCGTGATCGCCCATTACCTCGACCGGCGCGACGTCGACCTGGAAGGGGCCGCCGGATGAGCACGACCATCCTCGTCACCATGCTGGCGCTGTTCGCGCTCAGCGTCCCGATCGCCATCTCCATCGGCATCGCCAGCATAGTCGGCATCGCCGGCTTCACCAACCTGCCGCTGCTGCTGGTCGCCCAGCAGCTCTTCGTCTCGCTCGACCGCTATCCCCTGGCGGCGATTCCCTTCTTCATCCTGGCCGGCAACCTGATGGAGGTCGGCGGCATCTCGACCCGGCTGGTGGATTTCGCCAAGTCGATCGTCGGCGGCGTCCAGGGCGGGCTCGCCTGCACCTGCGTGCTGACCTGCATGATCTTCGCCGCGGTGTCCGGATCGAGCGTCGCCACGACCTTCGCGATCGGCGCGATCCTGATCCCGGCCATGGTGAAGCACGGCTATCCCGCCCCCTTCGCGGCGGCGCTCCAGGCGACTTCGGCCGAGCTGGGCGTGATCATTCCGCCGTCGATACCGATGATCCTCTACGCGGTCTCGGCGGAAGTCTCGATCGGCGAGCTGTTCATCGCCGGCATCGGGCCGGGTATCCTGATCGCCGGCGCGCTGACCGCCTTCGTCTATGTCTGGTGCCGCATCAAGGGCTACGGCCGCGACGACCGGGACGGCCGCCTGGGCTTCACCGCCGCCGTCCGGCGTTCCGGACTGGCTCTGCTGATGCCGGTCGTCATCATCGGCGGGATCTATGGCGGCGTCTTCACCCCGACCGAGGCGTCGGTGGTCGCGGTCTTCTACGCCCTGGTCGTCGGGCTGGTGATCTATCGGGAGATCAAGGTTTCCGATCTGGCACCGATCCTTCGGAAAAGCGTCATCTCCTCCGCGATCATCATGTTCATCATCGCGACGGCCGGCCTGTTCAGCTTCCTGATCAACCGGGCCGGCATCCCGGTGGCGGTCGGCGAGTGGCTGGTGCAGTCGATCGACGGCGCGGTGGTGTTCCTGCTGGCGGTCAACGCCTTCCTGTTCGTGCTCGGCATGTTCGTGGAGACCTCGGCCGCGATCATCGTGCTGGCCCCGATCCTGGCCCCCGTGGCCTCCCATTTCGGGATCGACCCGATCCATTTCGGGCTCGTGATGGTGGTCAATCTCGCCATGGGCATGATCACGCCGCCGTTCGGGGTCAACCTGTTCGCCGCCTGCCAGGTCGCCAACATACCGCTCGACCGGATCATCCGGCCGCTGGTGCCCTTCGTGCTGGTGATCCTCGGCTGCCTGATGGTCGTCACCTTCGTGCCCGACGTTTCCCTGGTGTTCCGGAACCTGCTGTACTGAACCGCCGTTGAGGCGGCATGGGGGAACATCCGGTTTATGTCGGGTGTGCCGGCTGGTCGATTCCCAGCCCGCACGCCAGCCTCTTCCCGGCCGAGGGAAGCCATCTGGAACGCTACGCGCGCCGCCTGCCGGCGGTGGAGATCAACAGCTCCTTCTACCGGCCGCACAAGCCCGAGACCTATGCCCGCTGGGCGGCCTCGGTCCCCGAGGGCTTCCGATTCGCGGTCAAGGTGCCCAAGCAGATCACCCACGAGCGCCGGCTGGCCGACCCCGCCGACCTGCTCGACCGGTTCCTAGGCGGGGTCCGGGAACTGGGCGACCGCCTCGGCCCGCTGCTGGTCCAGCTGCCGCCGAGCCTCGCGTACCGGCGGGACTCGGCGGAGGGTTTCTTCACCCTGCTGCGGGATCGTTTCGATGGCGGCATCGCCTGCGAGCCGCGGCATCCGAGCTGGTTCAACGACGGGCCGGAAGCCCTGCTGGAGCGGTTCCACGTCGCGCGCGTCGCCGCCGATCCGGTCGCGGTTCCCGGCGGGGAGGCGCCGGGCGGCTGGGGCGGGCTGGTCTACCGCCGCCTTCACGGCTCGCCCGAGATTTATCACACCGACTACGGGCCGGAGCGGCTGGGCGCCGTGGAAGCGGCCGTGCGCGGGGATTCCAGGACGGCGCCCGCATGGTGCGTCTTCGACAACACCGCGCTGGGCGCCGCCCCCCAGAACGCCTGCGCCGTCTGGTCGGGACTTTGTTTGGAATCACGAAACCCGCCTCGATTATAAGGTTGACCCGATATCGGGCGCGCGCGATCAATGGCCGCGCCAAGGGGCACCTTCAGACAGGCAAAGCAGATCAGCATGAGCGATTTTCAGCATTCTTCCGACAGCCAGGCATCCAAGCTGGACAGTGCCCTCGCGCGCATCGATCAGGTGATCGACAGCGTGTCGAAGAAGCTGGACGAACAGCGGTACGAGCATCGCACCGTGGTGGAGGAGCGCGACGCCGCCCGGACCGAACTGGACGAGCTGCGCCGCAAGTATGACGAGCTCCAGGCCAAGGCCGACCATGCCGCCGACCGCATCGAGGTCCTGATCGGCATCGTCGAGCGCAGCTTCCCCGACCTCGCCCTGTCCGTGACGGAAGGCGGCCAGCAGGACGGCGACCATCACCACGAGGGCCACCACGACCATGGCCACCACCACGAGGGCGGCGGGGAGCATCAGCCCCAGCAGAATTCCTACGGGTACTGACGTCCTCCAGGGCCATCATCGGGGACCGGCGGCCGTCCGGGCGGCCGCCGGCCTACTCGCGCATCGGTTTAGGGAGCGGGTTCGGCAGCGGCGGGGCAGGGGACCGGGAGGAGGATTTTATTGACCGGAAACCCCAAACGATATTATGAACTTATATCCTCGTCTTCAAAAGCACGTTGAACCATGCCGATACCGACGCCGCCCCATGAAGATCCGGCCCGACTTCTTCGCGGCCCAGTTCCTCGCGGCATGGTCGTCGGGATCGCCATCGGCATCGCCGCGGCGCTGCTGAGCGGCTGTTCCAGCTCCCCGCCGGACCGGACGGGACCGGCGGCGCAGGGCGGCTACACCGGCGGCCTCTCGGGCGATCCCTGGGCCTCGCATATCGCCGAGGCGTCGCAGCGGTTCGACGTTCCGGAACCCTGGATCAGGGCGGTGATGAAGGTCGAGAGCGGCGGGCGGACCCACATGAACGGGCGCCCGATCGTCAGCCGGGCCGGCGCCATGGGCCTGATGCAGGTCATGCCCTCCACCTACGAGGAATTGCGGGTCAAGCACGGGCTGGGGTCGGACCCGTTCGAGCCGCGCGACAATATCCTGGCCGGCACCGCCTACCTGCGGGAAATGTACGAGAAATTCGGCTCGCCCGGCTTCCTCGCCGCCTACAATGCCGGCCCCGGCCGCTACGGGGAGTATCTGACCGGCGACCGCGGCCTGCCGTCGGAGACCCGGAACTACGTCGCGATGATCTCGCCGCAGATCGACGGCATCCATCCATCGCGGCGCGTCACCGATACCATGTATGCCGCGGCGACCCCGCCCGCCGCCCCGTCCAGGACCGTCCCGTCCAGGACGGTGGTCGCGGTGGCGGCCCCGCCGCCGCGCGCCCGCTCGGTCATCACCGCCAGCGCCGCCCCGGTTCCGATCGCCCCGGTTCCGGCGGCGCCCATCCAGCAGGTCGCCATGGTTCCGGCTGGCGGCCCGGCTGGGGGCCCGGCCGGGGATTGGGGCATCCAGGTCGGCGCCTTCCGCTCTGCGACGGAGAGCAACCGGGCGGTGGAGGATGCGCGCCGCGCCGTTCCCGATCTCCTGACGCCGGCGCGGGTTTATGTCATGGAAGTCAATACGCCGGCCGGACGGCTGTACCGCGCCCGGCTCCTCGGCGTCACCTCGGCGAGCGCCGACCGCGCCTGCGCCCGGCTGACCAGCCAGGGCTCGGCCTGCATGACGGTCTCCCCGTCCTGATTGCACCTACTTCTGGTTGAGCGAGCACGGCACCTGCGGATTGTCGTGCATCCGGAAGCGTCCGTAGAGCGGGTCGTCGGTCGTCACGCACAGGGTGAACCCGCCGGGCGGCACGGCGCGCGTCGGCACGAGCGTGATGACGAAGCCCGAGAAAAGCAGGTCCGGTTTTCCGACGGCGGCCACCACGTCGGGCCGTTCCACCCGGCGGGCCGCGATCCCCCGGATGTCCAGGTCGCTGTGGATCCTGACCGATCCCGGAAGCCCGGCGCCCGACGCCGGGAAGGCCGATGACAGCAGGCCCCAGCCTTCCATCACGATCTCCGGGCCGATCTCGATCCGGTCGATGTGCCCCGCGATGGTCAGGTCGGCCACGGGGCCGGGGGGCTCGGCCAGGACGATGGCCGGCGGAGCCTCGGCCCGGGCCGACGCTCCCGGCAGGCCACCGAACGGGACGAGAAGGGCGGCGACCGCCAGGAAGCGAAACCGGTAACGCGTCATTGTCTGGAGCCATGCCGCCGCTGAGGTGTGACGACATGACAGCCGGAAACCGATGAAGGCGGGGTAAACGCCGCTACCGGCTCTGTTCCGTCAGTAGCGGTCCCAGCCGGCCGGGGCTCCCGCCATGCCGCCGAGCGACCCGGCCAGGGCGCCGAGCACCAATGCCAGGAACGACCACAGCGCCGCCGAGGAGACCGTGTCGGCCGTCGCCTGCGCCGCCTGGGTGGCCTGCTCCGCCGTCTCGGCATATTGCTGGCGCAGGTTGTCGATGGTCTGCCGCGCCTGCTCCTGGGGAATGCCGGCCTGTTCGGCAAGGCGGGTCGCGGCGGACTGCAGCTCCTCCTGGGACACGTCGCCGCGGGCGATCCGGCTCACGGTGTCGAGCGCCCCTTGCGGCAGCGATCCACCCTCCGGGGCGAGCAGGGCCCGGGCCTGTTCCTGGATGCCCTGGGTCGTGCCGGGATCGGTCTGGCCCGCCGCTTGTCCTGCCGCCTGGCCCGCTTCCTGAGTCGCGGTCGAGAGCGCGTCGCCGACGACCGAGAAGGTGCCGCCGATCAGGCTGCCCACCGCGCTGGTCAGCAGCCAGAACAGCAGAAGCGTCGCGATGCCCCAGGTGATCAGGCCGTGCAGCGCGCCGTCGATCCGGTTCGGCATGCCGGCCATCCGGCCGGCCACCCAGCCGCCCGCCGCCAGCGAGATCAGGGCGGTGACGATCCACCACAGCGTCGCCGCGATCCCCAGGGTGCTGGCCTGCGGAGAGTCCGCCTGCGCCGGGTCGATGGTGGTCAGTCCGATGCCGATGCCGAGTATGGCCAGCACGAGGTTGAGCGCGAGCGCCACCACCACGCCGGCGAACACCGCCGACCAGGCGATCCGGCGGTGCTCGATTATCTCCGCCCCGGCGAGGGGGGCGGCCGATCCGCCCCACGTCCCGTAGCTGTCCTGGTAACGCCTGCCTTGCATAGTCTTCGATCCTTCCCAAACATTCTGTTTTCCGCCGGCGTGTCGTGGGCCGCCGTTCAGCGATCCTTGCCGCGCCGGGCCTTGAAGCGCCTGGCGTAGAGGCGGCTGCCGGCGATGGCGGCGATGCCCAGCCCGGCCACGGCGCCCAGCGCCGCGAGGTTCGGCCGGGTGGCATATCTCTTGATGGCGTGGGTCAGGGTCCGCTCGACCTGCTTCGGGCGCTCGGGGTCGAGCAGCCGGGCTTCGACCACCTGCTCCTGGACCTCGTTCAGTTCCTCGGTCTTCAGCGGGACCAGCGTACGCCCCTGCTCGGTGCGCAGCCCGTCGATCACCTGGATCAGGGACTGCCCGGCGGCCAGCCGTTCCTCCACGGTCGCGATCGGCACGTCCAGATGTTCCGCGACCAGGTCGTTGCGGAAGTTGACGACCGTCTTGCGGATCCGGTCGGCGGCATCGTCCCCCTCGACCGCCTCGATCGCGAGGTCGCATTCGGTGTCGAAGCCCATGGATCGGTTGTTGAGGTTGGACGAGCCGACCCGCAGCAGCCGGTCGTCGACCGCCACCACCTTGGCGTGGACATAGATGTCCGTGCCGGCCGCGTTGACCGGGTAGTAGATCCGGAAGCGGTCATGCCGGTCCTCGTCGCGGATCTGGCGCACCATCATGGACCGCGCGGTGTCCATGGCGGACTGCTCCAGCCAGCCGTCCGCCGTCATCGGGTTGACGATGACGATCTCCGGGCCGTCCGGCTCGCGCAGCCGCTTGATGATGGCGTCGCGGATCACGTGCGAGGCCATGTACTGGCTTTCCATATAGACCGTGCGCTTCGCGGCCATCAGCGCCGCGAGGTAGAGCCGCTCGATCTCGCGGACCTCGTCGTACTTCCCGTAGCGCGGCGAGGTGCGCGCGATCGAGATCGGGATGTCCCGCAGGGTCACCTTCAGCCGATCCGGCCAGGGATCGAGCTCGCCGGGCGGCGGCGGCGGAAGCCGGGCGCCGGTGGCGCGGAACCAGCGGTCCCGGGCGAGCTCGCCCAGGGCACGGGCCGCCTCGCCGTCCACCGCCGTCGTCACGTCGTGGAACGGGCCATAGGGCGATCCGTCGGGCAGCTTGCGGTGCTCGTCGTCCGGAGCGTGGTCGCGGGTATCCCAGCGCGAATCGGTCATGTCGATGCCGCCGCAGAACGCCAGCGCGTCGTCGATCACGATGATCTTCTGGTGGTGGGCGGCCCCCGACGGATGCTGGGCATCCAGGCGGAAATGGATGCGCCGCTGGGTCATCAGGTCGAGCGCCAGGATCGGCAGGACTTGGCGGCTGAGCGTGAACAGCAGCGCCATGTCCCACTTGAGGATATAGGCCTGCAATCCCGGCCGGCTGTTCACCGTGTGCTTCAGGAAGGCGCCCAACTCGTCCGGCTCCTCCGCGTCGGGGTTGCCCTGGTCGAGCTTGAGCCGGAGGTCGAAGTCCCAGCCGATCATGTAGATCGAGTGCCGGGCGCTGCCGATCGCGGATTTCGCCGCCGCGAAATAATCGCAGGCATCAATGATCAGGGCGAGGCGGTTGGCCTGCTCGGTGCGCCAACAGGTTCGGCCTGGAACAAGAATCGGTTTCGTATCTGACATGGCTGGACTTTGGTCTTGTTTTCGGCCGGAACGGTGAGCGGTGCTCGTTAAACTCCCGAACCGCTTTCTCGTTCCTTTTCCATCGTTGAGCGGCGAACGTAGTCCTTCAGGATCGAGCGTTTGTGGCGCGCCCGCCATAGGGAGCATCGGAGTTTAGATACAATTAATGATGATCTGGACATTAAGGAACAGGGCCGGTAGGGTAGTGTCCATGAGCCCTTTTGCAGCCATCGAGCAGGGCCGCCAGGACGGTGTCATCTTGTCCGGGTGGCAGTTTCCCAGGCAGGCCAACGTCAGCCTGAAACGTCTCCACGGGTACTGGCTATCGCGGTGCCCGCCCGGCATGGCGCTGCCCCGGCGGCGCGATATCGATCCCGCCGACTTTCCGGCGCCTCTGCAGAACGTCCTTCTGCTCAACGTGCATGACGACGAACCGTGGTTCACCCACCGCGTGGCCGGCGCGAAGCTGTCCTGGCTGCTGCGCCGTCCCATGACCGGGCAGCCTTTGGGAGCCGGCCTTTCCGAGAATCAGCGGCTTTCCGCCTTCGCCCGGGCGAGGGAGGTCGCACTGACGCAGGAACCGCGATACCGCTCCGGCGATCTGGGCTGGTGCGGCCGGGACTATCTGAATTTCGAGGAGCTTCTGCTGCCCTTGGCCGGGCCGGACGGCTCCACGGCCATGATCCTCGGCATCCTGATGGTGCTCGATCCCCACGGCCGGGAGTGCTGACGGCGCGGAGACGGCCGAATCGGGCCTTCAAACCCTTTCCGCGGAAACGATCATCGCATGCAGGTGGAGCGCGCAGACGCCCTCGACCGCCAGCGTGGCGAAACGCGCGGTGACCGCCGAATCCAGACGTTCCCGGATTTCCGCCGGCGCCGCCGCGATCCGCGGCGCGAAGGCCATGTCCAGCGAGGCGCGCCAGAACGGCTTTTCCAGGGGAACCCGCGCGGTCGGCCGAAGCGACTGCTCCGATATGTTGCGCAGGCCGCTGTCTTCCATCAGCCGGGCCAGGACTCCGGGCTGGTCGTACCGGAACAGGGGCGCAAGGGCGTCGTGCGGGTCCGGCCCCAGGATCTCGGTCACCGCCTGGTCCAGTTCACGGAAAAGGGTATTGTCCGCCAGCGGTCCCCAGACCATGAAGGCCGCCTTGCCGTGCGGACGCAGCACCCGCACCGTTTCGGCCAGGCAGGCTCGCGTGTCGGGTACGAACATGATGCCGAACCGGCAGGTCACCCGGTCGAACTGCCCGTCCGCGAACGGCAGGGCCGTCATGTCGCCGACCGCGAATCGGGGCGGAGGGCCGTCGAAGGCGGATGCGCGCCGGACTGCACCGGCCAGCATCGCCTCGACCAGATCCACGCCATGCACGCTGCCGCCGGGACCCACGCGCTTCGCGGCACTCAATGCCGGCTCCCCGGCCCCGGACGCGAGATCGAGCACGGCCTCGCCCGGCATCACGCCGCAGGCGTCGAGGAGCGGCAGGTTGAGCCGGTCGGCCATGTCCGCCATCGGGTCCGACCAGCGGTCCCAGGCCGGTCCGCTGGCCGTCCAGCGCGCGCGTTCGAGGGCTGCGTCCGGCAGGACTTGGTGCTGTGTGGTCACGTTTCATACCGACGGTTGGGAAGGGGATGACGGTCGGCAGGATAACGCTTAAGAACGGTTCAATGCAGCACCCGGTCGTCATCGTCGATCATCATGCCGTCGTCATCGGCGGCGGCGTCGACGCGGGCCGACAGTTCGGCGAGACGGTTGCTCAGCCGGCGGTTCGCGCGGACCAGTGACTGTATCTGCGCCTGGGCTTCCCTCAGTTCTTTCTGGACGGTGGCCATGTTCTCGGCCACCTTGCGCAGGGACTTGGCCTGACGGGTCGAAGCGTTGGAGATGCCGCGTCTCAGGTGGCCGCGCAGGTCATGCACGGCGATGCCGATGACGACCACAAAGACCGCCCCCGCCGCGGCGACGGCGATGCCGAGAGTGACGAGCCAATCCATGAGCTGCCTCCCGCCCGGTTGCGCTCCACGCGGCAGTGTATCAGCTTCGGTCCGGCGCGTCGCGGGCCGCGAAGATCCCGCGATGGTTTCCGCGGGCCGGCTCCCGGCCCGCGGTGGCCTGCGATACGCCGTCAGATCACCTTCGTGAGCGGTCGGGCCGGTGCCGACGCGGAGGCGAAGTCCGCCAGATGGGTGCCGAAGGCGCGCAGGACGGGAGCGAAGCGCTGCATCAGCTCGTCCGTCACGTGGGCGTCGGTCTTCAGGATGATGCCGGGCGCTTGCGACATCAGCTTCTGGGACCGCATCGGGCCGATCTTCTCGTCCAGGAACATCGCCAGTCCCATGATGACGCCAAGGCTGGTCTCGTCAGGTTTGGCGGAATCGGCGAGAACCGTGTGCAATTCCTCGAGCAGGGCATAGGTCACGATCGAAGTCCGTTCGATCACGTCGTCTTGCTGCACCATGGGGCTGACCCTCGGGGGAGTAATACTGTTCAAGGACCGACGTTAACTATCCTCTGTAACCAAACTGTTAATTTCCTGCCGAAGCGACGTGCGCATTGGTATGGGGTTTGGGCAGGCACCGGACGTCGGTCAGCCGCCATCCGCCGTTCTCGGCGATCCAGTCGCGCAGGCGGACGGCGCCACCCAGGTGGCAGCCGGTGGCGTTGGTGATCTGGGGCAGGGGAAGCTCTTGCCGTCGGCACTCCGCCGGTTGGCCCGTCAGGCAGGCGACGACCAGAAGGACATAAGGCATGTAACGTCGGATCCCGCGTTTTGGTTCCAGAAAAAGTTTTGTGGTTAAATTAGTTTAACCAGAGAACCGCAGGCGACGGCAACAAAAATGCGTCAGCGGCGCCACCGCGAAGCCCTGGTTTCCAGGGGCTGCAGCAAGGCGAACTCGATGAACTGGACGACGATGATGAATGCCGCGGTATAGGCAAGGATGCCGGTGACGTCGAACAGCTGGAAGAGCACCTGCAGCTGGAAGCCCATGCCGTTGCTCCGGCCCAGCAGCTCGACGACCAGGACGATCTTCCAGATCAGGGCGAGGCCCGAACGCGCCGCCGCCAGCAGGAACGGGTATAGCTGTGGCAGGACGACGTGACGCAGGGTCTTGGCCGGCCCGAGTCGATAGGCCTCGGCCATTTCCATATAATCACGGTCCAGCGCGCGGGCGCCCTCGCGCAGGGTCACGACCACGTTGGGGATCTTGTTGACCGCGACCGCCGCGATCGCCGCCGACTCCGTCAGGCCGAACCAGACATAGGCCAGGATGATCGTAACCAGCGCCGGGATGTTGAGGAAGAGCACCAGCCAGCCGTCCAGCAGGCGGTCGAGCAGGCGGAACCGGCCCATCGCGATCCCCAGTGCGGTGCCGACCGCCATCGCGATGACGAAGCTCGCGCAGACCCGCCCCAGCGTTATGGCGAGGTCGAGCAGCAGTCCGCCCCGCACGACCTCGTCCATCAGGCGCGCCGCGACGGCCGCCGGGCCGGGCAGCAGGCGGCTGCCCGCCGCAACCGACGCCGCCTGCCACAGCGCCACAAGGACAAGGAGCGACAGGATGTGGGCCGGCAGGCGGCCCACCTTCGACAAGGTCATCAGAAGTCGAATCCGGTCCAGAAAGTGCCGGGGGCCAGCCGCGGGGAGTCGCCGACAAGGTCGCGGCCCCCCAGCTTCGCCAGGATCTCGAAGACGCGGGCCGCGTCCTCCCGCTCGGCGTCGCTCCAGGCGGTCGGGATGCCGTCGCGGTAGCCGTCGCGGAGGGCAAGCAGCGTCGCATCGTCCTCGGCCTTGGTCAGGGGGGCCAGGCGGAGCCACTCCGCATCGCTCTCGCGAAGGATCGTCTTGGCCTTCAGGGAAGCGCGGAGGAAGTCCCTGACGGCTTGGGGATCGGCCTCCGCCCAGGCGTCGTGGAAGACGTAGCCGATGATCGGCACGTCGGTCCGGATGCCCAGGTCGCGGGCGATCTCCTCGACCGCGATGACCCGGCGCAGGCCCGCCGCCTTCAGCCGGGCCGCGAAGTTCCAATAGTTGAGGACGGCCTCGACCCCGCCGCCGCGGACCTGCTCGTTGAGCAGCGGCGGCGCCCCGAACACCTTCTCGCTGTCCTTGTCCGGATCGAAGCCGTGCTGCTGGATGGTCAGCGCGCGCAGCATCAGCCATCCCTTGTCCAGCGGTCCGCCGGCCACCCCGATCCGGCGGCCTTTCAGGTCGGCCAGCGATCGGATGGGAGAGTCGGCCGGGGCCATGACCGATCCGGCCGCCGTGGAATACGGGGCGAAGGTGAAGTCGGCGCCTTCCGCGCGCTGCCGGGAAACCCACAGCCAATCCGACACGATCATGTCGACCGCGCCGCCCTGGAGCGCCACCTGCGTCGCCTGGTTGCTGGCCAGTTCGACCACTTGGAGGTCTATGCCTTCGGCCGCGTCGAGCCCGTGATGTTTGATGGTGTCCAGTTCCCAGCTCACCGTGCCGAACTTCAGAACGCCCACGCGGACGGCCCGGGCCTCGGCTCCCTGGGCCTGGAACTGGGCGGAGAAAAGCAGGCACGCCGCCACTGCGAGGCTGGTGACGAGGTGTCGCATGGACGGTTTCCTCCCGATTTTTCGATGTCGGCCGATTTTTCGATGTCGGCCGGTTCTACGGGTCCGGCCGTGACCCGCCTTTCATGGCGGCGGTGGGAGGATAGCGGCATTCCCCGCGCGGCGGTACGCGTCTTCGGTTGTACTTTGGGATGATGCCGCTGCAACGCGCCGGTGCAGCGGGTTCGCGCCGGAAGACTCTCGGAGGGGGTGTTATTCCATTAGTAATAAATATTTAAATAATCTATGTCCATTGTCCCGAAATTTTCGCGTGCAGCGCGGTAAGCGAACATCCCGGATCGAAACCGCCTGCGGAGTGGAGTGATGGCCGAAGGTCAATCAGTGGATCTCTTCGGAACCTTCGTCGCCGCAGCGGGAGATGGCTTTCTCGCTTCCCTGGCATCCAGCATCCTGGACGATGCCCCGCTGTGCATCGGCTATTTCGATGCCGAGGGGGGCTGCCGCTTCGCCAACGGACTGTTCCGCGGCACGTTCGGGATGATCGCGGACGCAGTCGCCGGCGCCCGGTTCCGCGACATCCTGGAGGCAGCCGGCCGAAGCGACGGGGATGTCTCCCCCGAGGAGCTGGGGCGCCGCGCGTCCGCCGGCGAGACGGTGGTGTTCGGCTTCGCCGCGGTCCCCGAGCCGGGCCGGCGGGTAGACCTGCGCGGATGCCTCGTTCCGCACCGCGACCCGGCCGGGATCGCCGTAGGCTTCCTGGCGCTGCTGGAGGACATGACCGAGCGGCAGCGCACCCTCGAGAACCTGCTGCGCCGGGAGCAGTTCGCGACGTCGCTGCTCGACGCGGCGGTCGACGGCATCATGACGATCGACGCCCGCGGGATCATCCAGTCGGTCAACCACGCCTGCTGCCGCATGTTCGGCTACGACGAGGTCGAACTGCTCGGCGAGCCGGTCGCCCTGCTGATGCCGCCGACGCACGAGCACCGCCATGCCGGGTACATCGACAGCTATCTCGCGTCGGGCCGCGCCAAGATCATCGGGACCGGCCGCGAGGTCCTGGCCAAGCGCAAGGACGGCTCCGTCTTCCCGGTCCATCTCAGCGTCGGCGAGATGCGCTTCAACGACGAGGTCACCTTCATCGGCATCGCCCGTGACGTCTCCGACCGCCACGCGGCCGAGGAGCGGGCGCGCTTCCTGACCAACCACGATCCGCTGACCGGCCTGCTGTCGCGCCGCGCCTTCCTGGAGGAGTGCGACCGCCAGATGGCATCGCGGCTGTCCCAGGGCGGACGGACCCAAGTGGTGTTCAGCTTCGACGTGGACCAGTTCCGGGAGATCAACGAAGGCCTCGGCTACCATGTCGGCGACGGCGTCCTGAAGGCGATCGTCGGCCGGTTCGGGGAGATCCTCCCCAAGGGATCGATCCTGTGCCGCGTCGGCGCCGACGAGTTCGCGGCGCTGGCCTGCTTCGCGGACCGAACGGCGGCGGAAGATGTCGCCAACCATGTCCACGCCCGCCTGCTCAGCCCGATCTACGTGGACCGCCAGATGGTCCTGGTGCGCATGAGCATCGGCGCCGCGATCCATGACGCGAGCATCAAGCGGGTCGAGGAACTGCTGACCAAGGCGGAGCTGGCGCTCCAGACGGTGCAGCACGAGGGCGGCAACGCGGTCTGCTTCTACACGCCGGAAATGGCCCAGGCCGCGAGCCGCCGCACCCTGCTGACCATGCACCTCGCCCACGCCGTCCAGCGCGACGAGCTGAGGGTGGTCTACCAGCCCATCATCGAGGCGAAGACCGGCAGGGTCGCCGGCGCGGAGGCGCTGCTTCGCTGGTCCCACACCAGCCTTGGCGCGGTGTCGCCGGCGGAGTTCATCCCGATCGCCGAGGACAGCGGCCTGATCGTCTCGATCACGGACTGGGTCTTGGAGGCCGTCGCCGACCAGGTCGCCCGCTGGCATGACGAGGGGCTTGTCTGCGGACGGGTCTTCATGAACGTGTCCGGCCAGCAGTTCCTGCGCGGGCGTCTGACCACGCGGCTGGCGGAACTGATGACGGAGAAGCCGCACCTGGCCGGGCTGATCGGGATCGAGATCACCGAGCAGGCCGCGGTGCGCGACCTGAAGGCGACGGTGCAGGCGATCTCCGCCCTGGCGTCGATCAGCGTGGAGACGGCGATCGACGATTTCGGGACCGGCTATTCCTCGCTCAGCTATGTCCAGCAACTGCCCATCACCAAGCTGAAGATCGACCGGATGTTCGTGGACGGGGTGCCGCACAACCTCAAGAATGCGGCGCTCGTCCGCGCCGTGGTCGGCATGGCCCACGGCCTCGGGCTGACGGTGGTCGCGGAAGGGGTGGAGACGGCGGCCCAGAGGGATTTCCTGACCGACGTCGGATGCGACCTGCTGCAGGGGTACCTGTTCTCCCAGCCGGTCCCGCCGATGGCGCTGAGCCTGCTGCTTCGCAGCCAGCCGGAAACCTGGCGTCCCGCACGCCTTCTGGCGGTGAAGGAACTGGCCGCGCGGTGAGCGCGACCAAATGGTATCCTAAAGCCTATATACCACTTTATAGTGGATTAACGGCGCCGGCTGAAGGAGAGTGCTGCTTCATTTCGCGTGAATCAGCCGGAACATGTTCGCCCGTTGTCCTCCCCATGATCTGCGCACCATCCTGGATCTGGTCGGTTCACCGGCGTTCGTGATCGATGCGTCCGCGGGGGCCGCGGTGCTGGCGGTGAACGCCCGGCTGGAAGCCGCCTTGGGACGGTTCGATCCGGCGTGCCTCTCCGCCCTGGTCGGCCGGGCCGCGGACGACTGCTCGGGCACGGGGCGGCCGGTCGAGATCGATGTCGACGTGTCGCTCGATCCCAAGCCCGAAAGCTGGCACCTCGTCCTGGTCCCGATCCCGCTGGACGGCGCCGTGGTCCGGATCATGGTCACCGTCACGGCGCGGTCTCCCGCGTCATCCTGGACCCATCTGGATTCCCGGACCCAGGCCATCATCGAGGAACAGGCCGGTCTGGTCGCCCGCTACCGCCCCGACACGACCCTCACCTTCGTCAATGCCGCCTACGCCCGCCGCTTCGGGGCGAGCCCCGACGACCTGATCGGGCGCCGGATCACCGATCTGGTCCCGCCGCAGGAGGTCGGGAGGATCAGGGCGTGCCTGGCCGACCTCACTCCCGACCGGCCGGTGGCGCGGCACGAGCGGCCGGCGACGCTGCCGGACGGGACGGTGCGCTGGCTGCTGTGGAGCGACCGCGTCTTCCACGACGGCGAGGGCAGGCCGGTCGAATACCAGTCGGTCGGATTCGACATCACGCGGCACAAGCAGGTCGAGCGCGAGCTGCAGGACAGCCGCGACTTCTTCCGGCTGGCGATCGAGGGCACGCGCGACGGGCTGTGGGACTGGGACCTGAGGACCGGGACGATCTGGCTGTCCCCGCGTCTGAAGGAGATCCTGGGCTTTGCCGACGACGAACTGCCCAACGACCTGGAAGCGCTCCAGCGGCTGGTGCTGCCGGAGGACCGCGAGCGCGCCCTTCACCGGATCCAGCGCCACTGGGATGACGGCAAGCCATATGAGCAGACCGTCCGGTTCATCCACCGGGACGGAACGATCCGGCACATCCTGGCGCGCGGGGGCAGCGTCCGCGACTCCGACGGCAAGCCGATCCGCATGGTGGGCGTCCATACCGACGTGACGCTGCTCGTGGAGAGCGGCCAGATGCTGCGGCTCGCCAAGGAGCAGGCCGAGCAGGCGAGCCGGGCGAAGTCCGAGTTCCTGGCCATGATGAGCCACGAGCT